>NZ_JBXAEW010000006.1:0-191754 GCF_056782315.1 Arthrobacter paludis | reverse complement strand
TGTAGTTCCCAAGGACGTTGTGAACAGCGTGGCGTGATGTAAACGGCGAGGACCTCCGGTATCGATTTGGGTTACCACACTCATCTCGACCACCGGAGGTCCTCTTGCCCTACGTTACCCATGCCAACGCGGCCCTGTCCTTCCAGGCCAGGCTGAAGCTCGCTGTGCTGGTCGTCGAGCAGGGGTGGCCGTTGCGCCGGGCCGCTGAGCGGTTCCAGGTCTCGCCTTCCACGGCCAAGAAGTGGGCGGACCGGTACCGGGCCCGCGGCCAGGCGGGGCTGACCGACGCGGCATCCGTGCCGCGTCGCCAGCCCCGGCGCACCGCGCAGCGGACCGAGCGGCGGATCGTCGCGTTGCGGTTCAACCGACGGTGGGGACCGCACCGGATCGCCGGGCACCTGAACCTGCCCCGCTCCACGGTGTGGAAGGTGCTCAACCGGCTGCGGATGCCCCGGCTGGGCGCCCTGGACCAGGCCACGGGCCTGCCGGTGCGCCGCCCGGCACCGCGCCGCTACGAACACGACGAGCCCGGCAGCCTCATCCACGTCGACATCAAGAAACAGCCCCGGATCCCCGACGGTGGCGGGCACCGCGTCCACGGGCGCGGCTCGGCCCAGCACCGGGCCTCCAAGCGCCAACGCGCCGGCTACGCCTACCTGCACCACGCCGTGGATGACCATTCCCGGCTGGCCTACTCCGAGATACTCAACGACGAGCGCAAGGAGACCGCCGCCGGCTTCTGGCTGCGGGCCGTGGCGTTCTTCGCGGCCCACGGGATCGTGGTCAAGGCGGTGCTGACCGACAACGGCTCCTGCTACCGCTCCAAGGCCTTCAACCAGGCCCTGGGCCCGAACGTGAAGCACCGGTACACGCGCCCGTACCGGCCCCAGACCAACGGCAAGGTCGAGCGCTTCAACCGCACCCTCAATGCCGAGTGGGCCTACGCCCGCCCGTACCGCTCCGAGGCCGAGCGCGCCGCGGCCTACACGCAGTGGCTACACGACTACAATCACCACCGACCCCATTTCGGCATCGGCGGCAAGGCCCCCATCAGCCGCGTTCACAACGTCAGTGGGAACTACAGCTAGGCCCCCGGGCACCCGGACGCCGCCGCCCCATGGGGCGGCGGCGTTTGGCGTTGGCGCCCTGTCGCGCCCCCCGCCCCGGTGCCGCCCCCGAACCGTCGTGCGGCCCTCCCGGCGGCCGTGGCACAGTGGTGCCCATGGACGCGGTCGACTGGGAGGGCGCCGTCAACGCCCGGCACGTGCTCGGGGACGTGTACCGGATGGGGCGCGCCGAGTGGCTCACCGAGCGCGGGTGGCGGCAGGCGTACGACGACGGCGTCCGCACCGTCATCGACCTGCGGAACGCCCCGGAACGGGCCCGCCGGCGGACCGACCCGGAGGTGCGCGACGCGGCCCGGGCGGGCATCGCCGTCGTCCACCTCCCGACCGAGGACCCCGACCACCCCGAGTACCCGGTGCCCGGCGGCTACCTCAACCACCCGTCCCACTACCGGGCCGCCGTGCGGCTGTTCGGCGACCGGCTGGCGGACGTGTTCCGCGGCCTGGCCGCCGCCGAGGGCAAGGTCGTGGTGCACTGCTCGGCCGGGCGGGACCGCACCGGGCTGGTCGTGAGCCTGCTGCTGGACCTGGCCGGGCGCCCCGACCTGGCCGTGGAGCAGGACGAGGCCGCCGCCCGGGGCATCAACGAGTGGCACCGGGTCAGCCCCGTGCCGCACCCCGTCGAGACGTATCTGGACGAGGCGCGGCTCGCGACGGTCCTGGCGGGGCGGGCCCGCGCGCTCCGGGCGTTCCTCGCCGCGACGGACGCCGGCGAGCTGCTGGCCGCCCACGGGCTGGGCCCGGAAGAGATCGACGCAGTACGAAAACGCCTCGGGTGACTTGCCACGGACACCCCTGCGGGGGTTGTCTGGTACGCATGGCCAATATCCTGATCCTCGGTGGAACGCAGTGGCTCGGCCGGACGCTGGCGCGCGCCGCACTGGCCGACGGGCACGCGGTCGCGTGCCTCGCGCGGGGATCCTCCGGGCCCTTCGAGCCCGGAACGGAGGCGTTCGTCGCCGACCGCGACCAGCCGGACGCCTACGCGGAGGCGGCGACCCGGGAGTGGGACCTCGTCGTCGAGCTCACCCGCTATCCGGCGCACGCCGGGCAGGCCGCCGAGGCCCTGTCCTCGCACGCCGTGAACTGGGTCTTCGTCTCCTCGTGCTCCGTCTACCGGGACCAGTCGACCCCGTACGCCCCCGAGACCGCCCGCCTCGTGCCAGCCCTCGAATCCGGCGCGGAGTACACCGACGCGCTTTACGGGGAGGCCAAGGCGGGGTGCGAGTGGCTCACCCTCGCCAGCCGGGGCGGCAAGGCCCTGCTCGTGCGTCCCGGCCTGATCGGCGGGCCGGGCGACCCCTCGGGCCGCACCAGCTACTGGCCCCTGCGCTTCGCCGCCGGCCGTGCGCCGGTCCTCGTCCCGCACTGCGGGGACGAGGACTCCCAGGTGCAGATCATCGACGTCCGCGACCTCGCGGCCTTCATCCTCGCCGCCGGCCTGGCCGGGCGCGGCGGGCCGGTCAACGCGGTCGGGGCCGAGATGCCGCTGGCCGACGTGCTCGCCAGCGCCGCCAGCGCCGGCGGCTACGCGGGGGCCGTGGTCCGGTACCCGCTGGAGCGGATGGAGGACGACGGCGTGGCCCCGTGGGCCGGCCCCCGCTCCCTGCCCCTGGTCCTGCCGGCGGGGGACCGGTACGCCGGGTTCGCCCGCCGCACCGACCGCAAGGCCCTCGCCTGGGGCTTGGTCCGCCGATCGCTCGCGGAGACGTTCGCGGACACCATCGCCGCGGCACCGGAAGGGCCCGCCCCCGCCGCCGGCCTGACGGCCGAGGAGGAGCGGGCCCTCTTGCAGTCCCTGTCGGGCACGGGGGAGCCGGCCCTGGGCTGAGGCCGGGGGCGGCTACCCGGTGGCGCCGGCCAGGGCGTCCACGGCCCCGGCGGCCAGCGGGTTGTCCAGGTCGCCCGCGTAGGCCAGGGAGCCGGCCGGGTCCGCGAGGTCCAGCATCTGCCGGTTGTTGCGCAGCTGCAGCCGGTTCAGGCACGACAGCGGGAACACCGGGTCCAGCAGGCCCAGCGCGTCGAAACGGTCCGCCGTCTCCGGGTGCCGGGCCCGGTAGTCCACCAGCCGGCCGGCGACCACGGACCAGAACCCGTCCTCCGTGGTCAGGCCTTCGCGCACCAGCAGCGGCCCGAGGAAGCGCAGGAAGCAGTCCACGACGTCCGTGAGGATCGACAGCCCGCGCTCGGCGTCGCCCACCTGCGCGCGGATCCGCTCCACGGCCGGCGGCAGCGGCACCCGGTCGCCGAGCACGGCGACCTCCTCCGCCAGGTCCTTGAGCAGCACGCGCTCGGGGACGCCGTCGCGCAGCACCAGGATGACGTTCTCGCCGTGCGGCATGAACACGAGGTCGTGCTCGACCAGGCAGTGCACCAGCGGCACGAGGTACGCGTCGAGATAGCGGCCCAGCCAGTCCGCGGCCGGGAGCCCCGACCGGCGCACGAGCTCCGCCGCGAACGGGACCCCGGCCGCGTCCGTGTGCAGCAGGGACGCCATGGTCGCCAGGGACTCGCCCCCGCCGATCCTCGCGGAGGGGGACTCCCGCCACAGGGCGGCCAGCATCTTCCGGTACGCCGAGTCCTTGTCCGTGGCCGCGTGGAACATCGGGTTCGAGTAGCCGACGGCGGCGACCTCGCGCAGCAGCTGCACCCGCTCCGGGTCCAGCTCCGGGTCCGCCGCGAACAGCTCCGCCAGCCAGTCGTTGATCGCGGGCGTCGCCTCCATGTAGGCGGCGGAGAGCCCGCGCAGGAAGCCCATGTTCAGCACGGACAGCGCCGTCTTGACGTAGTGCCGGGACGGGGCGGTCCGGTTCATGAACGTCCGGATGGACTGCTGCGGCTGGTACAGGTCCTCCGCCGTGCCGAGGTGCACCAGGTGCCCGGTCGCGACGTCCGCGGCGAACGTGACGGCGAGCCGGTTCCGCCACTGCCAGGGGTGCACGGGCAGCGGCACGAACTCCGCCGGGTCCAGGCCCGTCCCGCGGCAGGCGTCGGCCAGGCGTTCCCGGAACGCCGCGCGCAGCCCCGGACCGAGCTCGGCCTCCAGCAACGCGTCCAGGTCGAGCCCTTCCACGGCCGAGAAGCGGGCCCGCGAGGAGTGCGCCGCGACCCACTCCAGCCGGATGGCCGCGCCGGTCTCCGGGGCCAGCTCCAGGAAGTCCTCCGCGCCGAGGCCCAGCCGCCCGTTGTTGGCGACGAAGCACGGGTGGCCCTCGGTCATTGCGGCCTCGATCCGCTGGAAGTCGGCCGCCGCGTCCCCCGTCCCCGCCGCCAGTTCCGCCGCCGTGGCGGTGGAATGCAGCTGCTTGTAGCAGTGCGAGGCCAGCGTGCTGCCGATCTCCTCCAGGTACACCGGAAGCTGCGCGTCGGACAAGCCCAACACCTCCCGGAACGCCACGACCAGCCGCTGCGCGTCCGGGGCGGCCGGGCGCCAGGCGCCGCCGTCGTGCTCCTCGCACTCGAGCGAGGCCGCGTCGATGTCCCAGTGCTCCAGCGCGTAGCGGCGCGCCCGGAACCGGTACCGGACGCCGGGACCTTCGAGGCGCCAGGAACCGCCGTCGGCCACCGGCTCGAGGAGCCGCTCGTGCGTGAACTCCGCGATCGCCTTCGCCGCGACGTGGCGGTTGGCCGCGGCCCAGCGCCCGGGGGACAGGTGGGCGGCCGCGCCCGACGGGCGCCCCGTGGCCGCCGCGAAGTCCGCACGCGTGCAGTAGGACAGCTGCGCGGCCTTCGCCGGGGCCCCGTCCGCGGCGGGCAGGTCCAGCCGTTCCGCCGGCCGGAACCCGCACCGGGCGTTCAGCGCCTGGACGGGCGCGTTGCGCGCGTCCGGCTCCACGACGACGCGCAGGACCGCCGGGTCGGCGAACAGGTGCGCCAGGACGGCCTCCATCGCCGCGGCGCTGAAGCCCGGCTCAGCGCCCTCCGGGCCCGGGTCCGGCAGCAGCAGGTGCATGCCCGCATCGCCGTGCCGCCACGCGTACCGGCCGGCCAGCACGGAGTGCGCGGGGTCGTAGAACTCGGCCAGGAACGCCGGGGAACCGCCGCGCCGGGCATCCAGGGCCAGCACGGCCCGGTGGTGCGGGTCGGCGGCGATCCGCTCGTGCTCGGCGCGCACCTCCTCCTCCGTGGCCTCGGACATGCCCCAGAAGCGGGCCCGCTCCGTGGCGACCCACGAGTGGAGCAGGGCCGCGTCGGCGGCGGGGTCGACGGGGCGGAACGCGAAGCGCGCGCCGGGCGCGGCGGGGCCCCCGGGCGTCCGGGGATCCCCGGACTGGGCGGCTGTCGTGGTGGTGGTCGCGGGTGCGGGGGCGGTCATCGCAGGGCCTCCTGGAGGTCGGCGGGGCGGGTGGTCTCGGGAGTGCCGCGCGCCGGGGTGGCGCCGCCGGCGGCGTGCGCGGCCGGGTCGAAGGGGGCGTGGGCGCCGGGCGTCCCGAACCCCTGGAACGCGATGCGCCGCTCGACGGCGTAGTGCTCGCGCCCGGCCAGCCGGTTGACGAGGACCGAGTTGCGGTACGCGCCCATTCCCAGGTCGGGGGCCGTGAAGCCGTGCGTGTGCAGCTCGGCGTTCTGGACGAACACGTCGCCGTGCCGCCCGATCCCGTAGCCGCGGTCCACGTCCCAGCGCCCGTCCGGCAGCCGGTTCAGCCGGTCGGCGACCCCGTGGAGGAACGCGGGTTCCCGGTAGCCGTAGCCGGTGGCGAGGACGACGGCGTCGGCCTCGGTCTCGTGGGCGCCGCCGTCGTCCGCGTTCCGCAGCGACAGGACAAGCCGGCCGCCGCGCTCGCCGAGCGCCTCGAGCGCCGTGGCGGTGCGCAGGGTGGCCGGGGCGGGCCCGTGGACGCTGGCCTCGTACAGGTCGTCGTAGATGCGGTTGAGCAGGTCCGCGTTGACGCCCTTGTACAGGCCCTTCTGGGCGGCGCCGAGCGCGTCGCGGCGCCCCTGCGGCAGCGACGTGAAGTGGTCGATGTAGTCTGGGGACGTCATCTCCAGCGTGGGCTTCGTGTACTCGAGGGGGAAGAAGCGGGGCGAGCGGGTCAGCCACTCGACGTGGAGCCCGTCGCCGGTCCGCGACAGCAGGTCGGCGAAGACCTCCGCGGCGCTCTGCCCGCTGCCGACGACGGCGACGCGCCCGGCCGCCGCGAGCCGCTCGCGCGCGGGAAGGTACGCGGAGGAGTGGACGACGCGCGGGTCGTTCCGCAGCGCGTCGGGGACGGCGTCCGGGACGACCGGCTCCGTCCCCGTGCCCAGGACCAGGTTCCGGGCACGGAACGTGCGGGTCCCCTCCGGCGTGCTGGCGGTGACGGCGTAGGCGCCGCCGTCGTGCTCCACCGCCTCGACCCGGTGCCCGTAGCGCACGGGAAGCCGCTCCGCGGCCCACCCGAGGTACTTCGAGTACTCGGCGCGCAGCGCGTAGAAGTCCTCCCGGATGTAGAACGGGTACAGCCGCCCCGTCTCCTTGAGGAACGCCAGGAACGAGAGCGGGTGCGTCGGGTCCGCCATGGTGACCAGATCCGCCATGAACGGCACCTGCAGGTGCGTGCCCTCGAGCATCATGCCGGGGTGCCACTGCGGCGCGTCCCGGGACTCGAGGACCAACGTGTCCACGCCGGCGGGCCCCGCCAGGGCGGCGAAGCCCAGGTTGAACGGGCCGGCGCCGACGGCGATCGCGTCGTAGGTCCTCACGCGGGGACCCCCGTCCCGGCCAGGGCGCGGCCCTGCCGCACGACGGCCTCGAGGATGGCCGCCACGTCCCCGGGCGTGGTGCGCGGGTTGAGCAGCGTCAGCTTGAGGTGGCGGCGGCCGGCGACCGCGGTCGCGGCGACCATCGCCTCGCCCGAGCGGTAGAGCGCGCGGCGGATGGCGTCGTTCAGGCCGTCCACGGCGGCCGGATCCGCGGTCGGATCCGCGACGGGCGCGGTGGCGCCCCCGGCAGGCTCCGCGTGCGGGTCGAGGGCCGGCTCGTAGCGGAACACCACGGTCCCGAGCTGGACCGGGGCCGCGAGCCGCAGCCCGTCGGTGTCTTCGACCAGGCGCCCGGCCTCGGCCGCCAGGTCCAGGGTCGCGTCGAACATCGCGCCGAGCGCGTCCGCGCCCAGCGCCCGGAGCGTGACCCACAGCTTCAGCGCGTCGAAGCGTCGGGTCGTCTGCAGCGACTTGTCCACCTGGTTGGGGCTGGTCGGGTCGTGCCAGGGGTTCAGGTAGTCGGCGTGGTGGGTGATGTGGGCGAAGCGGGCGCCGTCGCGCACCAGCAGGGCGCTGGAGCCGATGGGCTGGAAGAAGGACTTGTGGAAGTCGACCGTCACGGAGTCGGCCCGTTCGATCCCCTCCAGCAGGTGCCGGCGCGTGGGGGAGGCCAGCAGGCCGCAGCCGTAGGCGGCGTCGACGTGGAACCACGCGCCGGCCTCGCGGGCCGCGTCGGCGGCCGCGTGGAGCGGGTCAATGGCGCCGAAGTCCGTCGTGCCGGCGGTGGCGACGACGGCGAGCGGGCGCAGCCCGGCGGCGCGGTCGCGGCGCACCGCCTCGAGCAGCGCGGCCGCGTCCATCCGGTGCCGCGCGTCGACGGGGACCGCGACGACGGCGTCGGCGCCCAGGCCCAGCTGGGCGGCCGAGCGCACGATGCTGAAGTGGCTGTCGGCGGAGGCGTACACGCGCCAGCCGGCCAGGCGCTCCGGCAGCGTGCCGGGCAGGTGCGCGACGGCGTGGTTGCGGGCCATGAGCAGGGCCTGGAGGTTCGACTGCGTGCCGCCGCTCGTGAAGATGCCGTCCGCGTCCGGGCCCAGGCCCGCGAGCCCGGTCGCCCAGTCGACGAGCCGCCGCTCGATCAGCGTCGCTCCGGCGGACTGGTCCCACGTGTCCATCGACGTGTTGACGCTCGTGACGAGGGCCTCCGCCGCCACCGCCGGCAGCGCGACCGGGCAGTTCAGGTGGGCCGCGTAGCGCGGGTGGTGGAAGTAGACGGCGTCGTCGAGGTACAGGCCGGCGGCCTCGGCCAGGGCGGCCTCCGTCGAGCCGAGCGGGGCCGCCAGGTCCACGGACGCGACGCCCGGGGCCAGGTCGGAGGGGTCGGGGCCGGTGGTCGGGCCCTGCGCGCGGACCAGGGCGGCGGCCGCGAGCAGGGCCGCCGTCCCGGTGTCCTGGACGAAGCGGTGCGCCGTGTCGCCGGACAGGAGGTCTGCGGCCGGGCCGCGGGCGGTGCCGGGCGCGGCGCCGGGCGCCGCGGTGTCCCGGCGGGCCGGGACGGTGGAGCTGGGGGCGGTCATATGGTCCCTCTCTTCGGTAAAGGTAGGCTTACCTAAGGCGGAGACATTAAAGGCACGAGAGGGATACGTAATACAAATCGCGTAATACATTGACGCCGCATGTCGGTGACGCGGCAGCCGCCCGCCCGGGCCTACCAGGCGGCGGCGAGGGCCTCGGCCAGCAGCTCGCCGTCGTCCGTCTCCAGGCCGCGCGCGGCGAACCACGCGCACAGGGTGCGGCAGTCGCGCGCCAGGAGTTCGACGCCGGCCGGATTGCCGGCCAGGTCGACGAGCTGGGGCAGGTCGATCGCGACGAGGCGCTCGCCGGCGGCCAGCAGGTTGTACGGCGAGAGGTCGCCGTGGGCGTAGCCCAGCCGCGCGAACCCGCGGACCGCCTCGGCGGCCTGCTCCCAGTACGAGCGCAGCAGGCCCGGCTCCGGGCGGAGCCGGTGCAGCCGGGGTGCGGCGGCCTCCGGGTCCGCCGGGTCGGCGATGAACTCCATGAGGATCTCCGTGCCGTCCAGCTGCACGGGGTAGGGCACGGCGATGCCGGCCTCGTGGGCCCCCACCAGGTGCGACCACTCCGCCGCGGCCCACTCCGCGGCGGCCAGCAACCGCCCGTACCCGGTGCCGCGCTGCAGGGCCCTGGCGTCGCGCGTCCGGCGGACCCCGCGCCCCTCCGCGTACAGCGCCGAGCGGTGGAACTGCGAGTGGTCGGGCCCGCGGTAGCGCTTCGCGGCCAGGAGCGCCGAGCGCGTGGTGGTCGCCCGCCGCACGAGGTGGACGTCCGCCTCCTTGCCGGTCTTCAGGACGCCGAGCTCGGTGTCGACGGCGGCCGCGTCCTCGATGACGAACTCCGGGTACGGCGGCCGGGCGCGCCGGCCCTTCTCGAGGCCGGGCCAGGTGGACCAGCGCTGGTCCGGCCCGAGGGAGTCGTCGAGGGCCGACCAGTCGGCGGGGCGGTCCGGCCGCGCCCGGACGCGCCGGCCGGCGGCGGGGCCGGTGGCGGGTTCCGTGGGACGCGCGGCGGGGCGCGGGGAAGGGTGCACGCGCCCAGTCCACACCTCTGATTGGGAAAAGTCAATCACTTTCTCCGGCGTGCGGTCCGGCACCATGGGGTACGCTGGGTGGAAATACCGACCGATCGTTCAGGAAGGCGTGCCCCATGACCACTCAGACCGCCGTCGCCACCGTGCCCAGCTACGTGCAGGACGCCTGGTGGACCCCCTCCGCGGACGCCAAGTCCGCGCAGGTCCGCGACGCCAACACGGGGGAGGAGCTCGCCCGCTTCGGCGCGGACGGGCTGGACCTCGCCGCCGTCGTCGAGCACGGCCGCACCGTCGGCCAGCGCGAGCTGGGGAAGCTGACCCTGCACGAGCGCGCGCTCAAGCTCAAGGAGCTGGCGCAGTTCCTCAACTCCCGGCGCGAGGAGCTCTACGAGGTCTCCCATCGCACCGGGGCCACGAAGATCGACAACATGGTGGACATCGACGGCGGCATCGGCGTGCTATTCACGTACTCCTCCAAGGGCCGCCGCGAGCTGCCGAACTCCAACGTGGTCCAGGACGGCGGCGTCGAGGTCCTCTCCCGCGACGGCTCCTTCATCGGCAGCCACATCTACACCCGCATCCCCGGCGTCGCGGCCCAGATCAACGCGTTCAACTTCCCCGTCTGGGGGATGCTCGAGAAGTTCGCCCCGGCCTTCATCGCCGGCGTGCCGAGCATCGTCAAGCCGGCCACGCCGACCGGCTACGTCACCGAGGCCGCCGTGCGGCTCATGGTCGAGTCCGGGATCCTCCCGGCCGGCTCCCTGCAGCTGATCTCCGGCTCCGCCCGCGGCCTGCTGGACGCCATGGACTACCGCGACATGCTCTCCTTCACCGGCTCCGCGACGACCGCGAACACGCTGAAGTCCCACCCGAACGTCGTCACCGGCGGCGTGCGGTTCACGTCCGAGACGGACTCCCTCAACGCCGCGATCCTCGGCCCGGACGCCGTGGAGGGCACGCCCGAGTTCGATGCGTTCGTCCGCGCCGTCGTCACCGAGATGACCGTCAAGGCCGGCCAGAAGTGCACCGCCATCCGCCGCACGATCGTCCCCGCCGCCCAGCGCGACGCCGTCGTCCGCGCCATCGGCGAGCGGCTGGCCGCCAAGGTCGTCGTCGGGGACCCGCGCGCCGACGGGGTGACCATGGGCGCGCTGGCCTCGCTCGAGCAGCTGCGCGACGTGCGCGCCGCCGTCGAGGACATGCTCGCCGCCGGCGGCGAACTCGCCTTCGGCTCCCTGGACGCCCCCACGGTGCGCACCGCCTCCGGCCAGGAGTCCGTCGTGGCCGACGGCGCGTTCATGTCGCCGGTGCTGCTCACGTGGGAGGACACCGCGGCCGAGGCCGTGCACTCCCGCGAGGCCTTCGGCCCGGTGACCTCCGTGCTCGGCTACACCGACCTCGACGACGCCGTCCGGCTCGCCGAGCGCGGCGCGGGGTCCCTCGTCGCCACGGTCTGCACGAACGACGGCGAGGTGGCGCGCGCCCTGACCACCGGCATCGCCAGCCACCACGGCCGCGTGCACATCCTCAACCGCGAAACGGCCAAGACGTCGACGGGCCACGGCTCGCCCGTCCCGCACCTGGTCCACGGCGGCCCCGGCCGCGCCGGCGGCGGCGAGGAGCTCGGCGGCATCCGCGCCGTCAAGCACCACATGCAGCGCACCGCCATCCAGGGCTCCCCGAACCTGCTCACGGCCGTCACCGGCGTCTGGCACGCCGGCGCGGACCGGCGCACGGCCGGGGCCGCGGAGTTCGGCGGCTCCCCGGACGCCGTCCACCCGTTCCGCAAGCCGCTCTCGGAGCTGCGGGTCGGCGACGCCTACGCCTCCCCGCTGCGCGAGGTCTCCCTCGAGGAGATCACGGCGTTCGCGAACACCACCGGCGACACGTTCTACGCCCACACGAACCAGGCCGCGGCCGAGGCGAACCCGTTCTTCCCGGGCATCGTCGCGCACGGGTACCTGCTCGTCTCCTGGGGCGCCGGACTGTTCGTCGAGCCGGCGCCGGGGCCCGTACTGGCCAACTACGGCCTCGAGAACCTGCGCTTCATCACGCCCGTCGCCGCGGGGGACTCGATCCGGATCACGCTCACCGCCAAGCGGATCACCCCGCGCGTGACGGACGAGTACGGCGAGGTCGCCTGGGACGCCGTCATCAACAACCAGGACGGGGAGATCGTGGCGACCTACGACGTGCTCACGCTCGTCGAGAAGGAGAACACCACCTACGCGGACTGGGCCGAGTAGCCCAGCGCCTCCGCAGCCGACGGCCGCCGCCCACTCCCGGGCGGCGGCCGTCGCCTTGTCCGGCGCGATTCCCCGGCACCGTTCCGGGAGGGTGGCCCCTGTCCGTGGAAGGCCGATACCGTGGCCCCAGCCGGACCGGCACACGACCAGGGCGGAAGGCGGTAGGGCGATGAATGTACTGTGGCGGTTGTCCACGCGGATGGGTCTGCGGACGGGGTCGTTCCTGTTCTTCGTGTCCGCGGCCATCGTGGTGGTCTTCGCGGTCCTCACGATCGCGTTCACGGGGCCGATGGGCCGGATGTTCGCGGCGGCCTCCGGGTGGCTCCTGGCCAACCTCGGCTGGTTCTACATCCTCGGCGTGACCGTCTTCCTCTTCTTCCTCATCTACCTCGCCATGAGCCGGTTCGGGCGCGTGCGGCTCAGCGACCAGGAGGAGGCCCCGGAGCATTCGGACAAGGCCTGGTTCGCCATGCTGTTCGCCGCCGGGATCGGCACCATCCTCATGTTCTGGGCCGTGGCCGAGCCCACCTTCCACTTCGCCGAGCCGCCCCGTGCCGGCGTCGAGCCGGAGTCGATCGAGGCCGCCTCCGAGGCCATGGGGTTCACGCTCTACCACTTCGGGCTGCACACCTGGACGATCTTCACGCTGCCGTCGCTCGCGTTCGCCTACTTCATCCACAAGCGGCGCCTGCCGCCCCGGGTGAGCTCCATGTTCCAGCCGTTCCTGGGCGAGCGCATCCACGGACCGATCGGGCGCTCCATCGACGTCGTCGCGATCGTGGGCACGGTCCTCGGCGTCGCCGTGTCGATCGGCCTGGGGACCCTGCAGATCAACAGCGGGCTCGCGGAGCTGTTGGGCGTGCCGGAGAACGCGGTGGCCCAGATCATGATCATCGCCGTCGTCACCGGGGTGGCCATCGCGTCCGTCGCCGCCGGGCTGAACAAGGGGATCAAGGTCCTGTCGAACCTGAACATCCTCGTCGCCGTCGGGCTTCTGGCCTTCGTCCTCGTCACCGGCCCGACGCTGGTGATGATCAAGGGCACGGTCGAAAGCGCCGGCACGTACCTGTCGATGCTGCCGGAGCTGATGTTCTGGAACGACGCGTACCACAACACGGGGTGGCAGGGTAACTGGACGGTGTTCTACTGGGCGTGGACCATCACCTGGTCGCCGTTCGTGGGCATCTTCGTGGCCCGCATCTCCAAGGGCCGGACCATCCGCCAGTTCGTCTTCGGCGTCCTCGGCCTGCCCACCCTCTTCACGATCGTCTGGTTCGGCATCTTCGGCATGGGCGTGTTCGACATCGAGCTCAACGGCCCGGGCGGGCTGGTCGACCGTGTGGTCGGCGAGGGGGACATCCCGGGGGCCATGTTCGAGTTCCTGCAGCACTTCCCCCTGGCGACGCTCACGTCCGCCGTGGGGATCGTCCTGGTGGGGGTCTTCTTCGTGACCTCCATGGACTCGGCGGGCCTGGTCCTGGACACGATGGCGAACGGCCACGAGGACCCGGCCCCGACCAAGCAGCGCGTGTTCTGGACCTTCTCCGCGGGGCTGGTGGCGGCCGCGCTCCTGCTCGCCTCCGGCGACGAGGGGCTGAGCGTCCTGCAGGACTTCATCACCGTCGTCGGGCTGCCGTTCTTCGTGCTCGGCTTCCTCATGATGGCCAACATGCTCCGGGCGCTCAAGCAGGACGCGGGGGAGCTGCCGCCCCTGCGCACGCGGCGCTGGCGGCGGGTCCTGCCGCCGGAGGAGTGGCTGCGCCGCCGCAGGGAGGGCACCGGCGAACAGGCCGTCATGGTCCCGGAGCCGATCGTCGGCACGGAGCCCGAGTACGTGGACGCGCCGTTCGACCTCGCCACGGACCCCAACCCCCACCAGGACGAGTCCGACGCGGAGCACCCCCGGCACGGCCGGCACGAACGCCCGGCGGAGGCCGAATAGGGCCCGGACGCGCCGCGGGGCGGCACCCCGCCAGGGATGCCGCCCCGCGGCGCGCGGGGGCGTCCTAGTACGCCTTGACGCGCTGCTCCACGACCAGGTGGATCAGGGCGAACCGGCCCTCGGAGGTCGCCTTGATGGCGGCGTCGACGGCAGCCGGCACGTCGGCGTCGCGCTCGACGCGCAGCCCGAAGCCGCCGAACGCCTCGGCCATCTTCGCGAAGTCCGGGTTGTGCAGCTGCGTGCCGGACACGCGCTGCGGGTAGTCCCGCTCCTGGTGGGTGCGGATCGTGCCGTACTCCTGGTTGTCCATGACCACGACCAGCGGCGTCGCGCCGTACTGCGCCGCCGTCGCCAGCTCCTGCCCGTTCATCAGGAACTCGCCGTCGCCGGCGATGGACACGACCGTGCGGCCCGGGTAGTTCAGGGACGCCGCCACGGCGGACGGGATGGAGTAGCCCATCGAGCCGTTGCGCGCGCTGATCATCGACGCGTAGCCGTTGGTGGGGAAGTACCGGTGCGCCCAGTTGGTGTGCTCGCCGGCGCCGAACGTGACCATCGCGTCGTGCGGCAGCTTCGGGACGAGGTTGCCCATCAGGGTCGCCATCTTCGCCTGGCCGTCGCCGGGCGTGGCCGCCGGCAGCGCGGAGAACTTCTCCTGCTCGGACCGCATCCGGGTGGTCCACTCCTTCCACGAGGAGCGCACGGGCAGGTCCATGCGGACGAGGTCGCGCACGAAGACGTCCGGCTTCGCGACGATCTGGTAGGACACGGAGCCGGAACGGCCGCGCAGGGACGGGTCGATGGTGACCAGGAAGTTCTTCTTGGACCAGTCCTGGCGGACCACGAAGCCGTCGGTGATCACATCGCCGGGGACGGTCCCGACGAAGACCAGCAGATCGGTCTCCTCGAGCAGGTCGTAGGTCGGCTTCGGGCGCCCGTAGCCGATCGGGCCCACGTAGGAGGGGGAGTCGAAGGGGACGGTGCCCTCGCAGCGCCACTCGGCGGCGGCCGGCAGGTCGTGCTCCTCGAGCCACCGGGTGAAGGCCGCGGCACCCTCGTGGGTCCAGTCGTTGCCGCCGAAGACGAACAGGGGCTTCTCGGCGTCCTTGAGCGCGTCCTGGAGGGCCTTCCAGTCGTCGACCGTCATGCCGCCGGTGGCGACGGGGATCTGCGGGTGCAGCTCCGTGGGGACCTGCTCCTTGATGATGTCCTCGGGCAGGCCGACGACGACGGGGCCCGGGCGGCCGGACACGGCCGCGAACATGGCCTCGGCGACGAGCTCGGAGGCGCGCTCCGCGTGGTCCAGGACCATGACGCGCTTGGCGCCCGTGCCGAACCAGGCCTTGGGGTCGAACTCCTGGAACGCCTCGCGGTCGCGGTGCTCGAACGGGATCAGACCGACGAACAGGACCATGGGCGTGGAGTCCTGCCAGGCGGTGTGCAGGCCGACGTGCGCGTTGGCCGCGCCGGGTCCGCGGGTCACCATGGCGACGCCGGGGACCGTGTTCATCTTGCCGTCGGCCTCGGCCATGTAGGCCGCGCCGCCCTCGTGGCGGCAGACCACGGTGTCGATCGGGGATTCGTGGAGGCCGTCGAGCACGTCCAGGTAGCTTTCGCCGGGAACGACGTACGTGCGCTTCACGCCGTGCGCGACGAGGGTGTCGACGATGACGTGCCCCGCGGACTTCGTCTGCCGTCCCTGTCCGGCCGGCGCGGAGTCCACGCCCATCACCTCGGTTGCCGCCACTGTATCTGTCACTGGGACCTCTTTCGCCATTGAAATACCCCGGCCGGGGCCCGTGCCGGTGCGCCGGGCGACGCTACGGAAAACCGGCACGGTGTCCGGATCAAGGTACCGGAGGCGCAGGTTACCGCGCAGTGTCGCGCGCAACGGTCGGGTAACCGTTGCGAGGTGTATCACAAGGCCTTGCGGCCGCGCCGTCGCCGGGGCCGGCGGGTCCGGCCGACGGGTCCGGCCCGGGGCGCCGGGGCCGCCGCCGGTCAGGCCGAGTAGGGGCTCGGCGGGTACGCGTCCGCCGCGGCGGGGCGGGCATCGGCGGGGACCGGGCGCCACGTCCACCAGCCGTAGAGGCCGGCGAACGACTGGAGCACGAGCAGGAACAGCGTGGCCAGCGCCGGCTGGTTCGCGAGGTAGAGCGCGATCTGCCCGACGGCGGAGGCCACGACCGCCAGCCAGGCCCAGCGCAGGCCGTGGGCGATCCCCACGAGCGCCGCCGTGAGGGCGGCCGTGCAGGCGAAATTGGCCCAGATCTGGCCGGTGCCCCCGCCGAAGGCGAATCCGGTGGTGAGCATCGTGCCGAGGCCGAGGGCCGTGAAGACGGCGGTCAGGGCGACGCCCCAGGCCAGCCCGCGGAGCCCGAAGCCGCGCACGGGGACGTCGCGGGTGAACCGCCCCTCCAGGGGGTAGCGGCTGAACCGCCACAGCCCGTACGCGGCCGCGGCCATGGTCGGCACCGCGGAGACGAGCCCCTCGTAGCCGTACGTCAGGGCGATCACGAGCGGGCCGGCGAAGACGGCCAGCATCCGGGCCCACCAGCCGAGGTCGTTGCGGCGGGCGAGCAGGAAGAGGGCGGCGACGGTGAGAGCGGTGCTGACGGCGCTGAGGGCGACCGTCGTGCCGGTGTCCGTGCCGAGGGGCTGGCCGAACAGGTTCTGGAAGAGCTGGTCCACGGGCGGCGAGTCTACCGGTTCCGCGTGTGCAGGCCGTCCAGCATCATCGCGATGGCGTGCTCCTCGACCTGATCGGCACTGACCGGACCGTCGGGCCGGTACCACTCGACGAGGGAGTTGATCGTGCCGAACAGCAGGCGGGTCGCGGTCCGCGGGTCGATGTCGCCGCGCAGGGTCCCCTCGTGCTGGGCCTCGACGACGAGCTCGGCGACCTTGTGGTCCACCGCGCGCCGGCGCTGCAGCGCGTCGCGCTCGATCCCGGTGTTCCCGCGCAGCCGCAGCAGCAGCGTGACGTAGGCCTGGCGCTCGATGAGCACGCGGATCGTGGAGCGCAGGAAGAACTCGAGCCGCTCCTCGGCGGTGCCGGTCACGGCCCGCTCGTGCCGGCCGATGGCCTCCAGGGGGACCAGGGCCTCGTCGAGCGCGAGGCGCAGCAGGTCCCCCTTGGAGGGCACGTGGTGGTAGATGGCCGACTTGCTGATGCCCAGGTTGTCCGCGAGCGTGCCCATCGACGTCGCGTCGTAGCCATGGCGGTTGAACACCTGGACGGCGACGTCGAGCACCGACTCCTGGTCGTAGCCTGGGCGGCCGCGCCGGGAGGCGGGGGGCTTGCTCGCGGTCGTGGACATGGTGGGGCTCCTACTGGTTGCGCAGGTCGTGGATCCGCTTCAGCTTACCGACCGAGCGGGGGAGCGACTCCGGGTCGACGACGTCGATGCGGCAGGTGGAGCCGACGTGGATCTTGATCAGCTTCTGCAGCTCCTTGCCCGCCGCGACGGCGCGCTCGGCGGTGCAGTCGTCGCGCCGCTCGATGCGCACGGCCAGCTCGTCCATGCGGTTCGGGCGGGTGATCTCCAGCTGGAAGTGCGGGGACAGCCCCGGCACCTTCAGGGCGAGCTCCTCGATCTGCGTGGGGAACAGGTTCACGCCGCGCAGGATGATCATGTCGTCCGAGCGGCCCGTGATGCGGCCCATGCGCCGGTGGCCCGGGCGCTGGGTGCCCGGCAGGAGCCGGGTCAGGTCGTGGGTGCGGTAGCGGATGATCGGCAGCGCCTGCTTCGTCAGGGACGTGAACACCAGCTCGCCGGGCTCGCCGTCGGAAAGCACCTTCGACGGGTCGAACGCGTCGAGGATCTCCGGACGGAAGTGGTCCTCCCAGATGTGGCTGCCGTCCTTGGTCTCGTTCGACTCGCCGGCCACGCCCGGGCCCATGACCTCGGACAGGCCGTAGATGTCGCACGCGTCGATGTCGAACATCTGCTCCAGCTCGTGGCGCATCTCCTCGGTCCACGGCTCGGCACCCAGCACGGCGACCTTCAGCGACGTCTTGCGGGGGTCCAGGCCCGCGCGCTGCATGGCGTCGCCGATCGTCAGCAGGTACGTCGGCGTGCACAGGATGGCGTCCGGCTCGAAGTCCTGGATCAGCCCGATCTGCTTCTCGGTCTGCCCGCCCGACATCGGGATCACGGTGGTCCCGAGGCGCTCCGCGGCGCCGTGGGCCCCGAGCCCGCCCGTGAACAGGCCGTAGCCGTACGCGTTGTGGACCTTCCAGCCCGGCTTGACGCCGGAGAGGCGCAGGCAGCGGGCCCCGAGCTTCGCCCAGTCGTCCAGATCCTGCTTCGTGTAGCCGACGACCGTGGCGCGGCCGGTGGTGCCGGAGGAGGCGTGGATGCGGGCGACCTCGTGCTGCGGCACGGCGAACATCCCGAACGGGTACGTGCGGCGCAGGTCCTCCTTCTCCGTGAACGGGAACTTGGCCAGGTCCGCGAGCTCCTTGAGGTCGCTCGGGTGGACGCCCGCCGCGTCGTACTTCTCCTTGTAGAGCGGCACGCGGTCGTAGGCGTAGGCCACGGTCGCCTGGAGCCGCTCCAGCTGGATCGACTCGATCTGGTCGCGGCTCATCGTCTCTTCGGGATCCAGCGGGTTCGGGAGTTCCGTGCTGGGGAGCGTCTCGGTCATGGTGTGCCTTACGTGGGTCGTGGTGGGGTGGGGAGCGTCAGCGCTTCGGGACGGTGCGCGAACGGCCGCGGAACTCCGCGACGGTCTCGGTCCCGCCGTCGGACAGGGACTGGAGGACCTGGATGTCGTAGATCCCGCTGCGTCCGGACTGCTGCCGGCGGTCGGCGACGGCGGTGAGCACCCGGCCGGGGATGCCGGGTTTGAGGAAGTTGATGTCCACGCCGGACGCCACCGTGATGGTGTCGGGGGAGCCCTCGGGCGGGTTGCACGCCATCGCGAACGCGGTGTCCGCGAGGGCGAAGACCATGCCGCCGTGGGCGATGCCGAACCCGTTGAGCATCTCCTGCCGCAGCGTCATGCTGATCGTGGCGTGGCCGTCGGCGACGGCCTCGACGCTGATGCCCAGCCAGTGCGCGGCGTGGTCGTTTTCGAGGATGGCGTGGCGGGCCCCCAGGGGAAGGGGTGCGACCTCGGCCTCGGTCATGGGGTCTCCGATCATTCTTTACCGAACGATCATTAGGTAAACCCGAATTGTGACCCGAGTCAAGTCGGGGCCGGCCGGAGGGACCGCTCCGGGACGTCCGGAGCGGCCCCTCCGCAGGGCTAGGACAGGGGTTCCGTGGCCCCGAGGGCGTCCAGCACGAACGCGTAGTCCCAGGCCCGGTCCTTCCACGCCTCGTAGCGGCCCGACGCCCCGCCGTGGCCGGCGTCCATCTCGGTCTTGAGCACGATCGGCTCGGTTCCCGTGCCCACCTCCCGCAGCCGCTGGACCCACTTGGCCGGCTCGACGTACAGCACGCGCGTGTCGTTGAAGCTGGTCACGGCGGCGATCCGCGGATACGCCACGGGCGCCACGTTCTCGTACGGGCTGTACGACTTCATGTAGGCGTAGACCTCGGGGTCCTCGATCGGGTTGCCCCACTCCTCCCACTCGAGGGCCGACAGCGGCAGTTCCGGGTCGAGGATGGAGGTCAGCGGGTCCACGAACGGCACCTGGGCCACGATCGCGCGGTACAGGTGCGGGGCGAGGTTGGCCACGGCGCCCATGAGCAGGCCGCCCGCGGAGCCGCCCATCGCGGCCACGCGGTCGGGCGCGCCCCAGCCCCGCTCGACGAGGTGTTCGGTGGCGGCCACGAAGTCCGTGAACGAGTTCCGCTTCGCCAGCTTCTTCCCGTCCTCGTACCAGGGCCTACCCAGCTCGCCGCCGCCGCGCACGTGGGCGACGGCGAAGACGACGCCCCGGTCCAGCACGCTCAGCCGGGGGATCGAGAAGGCGGGGTCCATGCTGATCTCGTAGCTGCCGTACCCGTAGACGAGCAGTGGATTCGTGCCGTCGGGGCGCACGTCGGCCCGCCGCAGGATGGTGATCGGGATGCGCGTGCCGTCCGCCGCGGTGGCCCAGTCCCGCTCGGCCGCGTAGCGCGCCGGGTCGTAGCCCCCGCGCACCGGCGTCTCCTTGCGCAGGTCGAGCCGGCCGTCGCCGAGCCAGTAGTCGTAGACGCGGGCCGGGATGAGGTCCGCCGTGAAGGACAGCCGCACCAGGGGCGCCTCGTACTCGGCGGCCACGAGCCCGACCGTGCTCAGCGGCTCGCCGAAGTCGGGCTCGTCCGGCCCGGCCTGCCGGGGCGTCCCCAGCCCGGCGAGGGGCAGGATCTTCACGCGCTCGGTCGTGTCCTGGCGGACGGAGACGACGACGTGCTCGGCCGTCACGGCGGTGCCCTCGATCTTCACGTCGTCGCGGTGGGGCACCACCGTCGCCCAGTGCTGCTCGGCCACGGGCTTGGCGAACTCGCCGCCGGCCACCAGGGAGACCATGTTGTTCACGGCCCCGCGGTTGTGCGTGACCAGGTACGAGCGGACGCCGTCGCGCACCACCGGGTCCACGCTGTGCAGGATCCGCTCGGAGCGCGGCACCAGCAGGCGCGGGGCCGCGGCCGGGTCCACGAGGTCGAGGGCGTGCGTCTCCGAGTACTCGGAGTTGCCGATCGAGACCAGCAGCTCCCTCCGGTCCGGGGCCAGGTCGAAGCCCATCCACATCCCCGGGTCGTCCTCCTGGAGCAGGACCGTGTCCGCCTCCGCGGCGGACCCGAGCACGTGGACCTTGATCTGGTGCGGGCGCCAGGACTCGTCGACGACCGTGTAGTAGACGCGGGTGGCGTCGGGGGAGAAGGCGAGGCCGTAGAAGACGTTCTCCACGGTGTCCGGCAGCAGCTCCCCGGTGCGCAGGTCCTTGATGCGCAGGGTGAAACGCTCGTCCCCGGCGTGGTCGACGGCGTAGGCCATCAGGTGGGAATCGAGGGAGACGGCCAGCCCTCCCAGCGCGAAGAACGGGTGTCCCTCGGCCTCCGCGTTGCCGTCCAGCAGCACCTGTTCGCCCTGCGCGGGGACGCCGGGCTCGATGGCCGGCGGCGTCCAGTCGGCGACCGTGTCCCCGGTGTCGGCGGCCGGGATCCGGCAGTGGACCGGGTACTGGCTGCCCTCGGCGGTGCGGGCGAAGTACCACCAGCCGCGCCGGCGGGACGGCACCGACAGGTCCGTCTCCTCGGTGCGTTCCTTGATCTCCGCGAAGATGGCCTGCCGGAGCGCCTGCTGGCCGGCGGTGACGGCGTCCGTGTACTCGTTCTCGGCCTTGAGGTGGGCGACGGTCTCGGGGTCCTCCTTGGCCCGCAGCCACTCGTAGTCGTCGGTGAAGGTGTCCCCGTGGTGGGTGCGCACGTGCGGGACCCTCTTCGCCACGGGCGGGCGGGGCGCGGTCGATTCGCTCATGGTCCCCATTCAACACGACGGCGGCGCCCGCAACCCGGGCGCCGCCGTCGTCCTTCCGCGTCAGCGCTGGGGCGTGAGCGTGCGCGTGTACTGCGTCCGCCCGTTGGCGTTGACCAGGCTCACCGTGAACTCGGCGCCGTCCGGGGCGATCGAGACGTGGCCGAAGTACTGGTGGTCGCCCGAGCGCGGGGAGCCGTTGGCCGGCCCGTACTGCTGGAAGTCCACCCGCGGGCCGAACGTGGCGTCGAGGGCGTTGGGGCCGAACGAGCCCGCGTTGATGGGGCCGGCGACGAACTCCCAGAAGGGCGTGAAGTCCGTGAACGCGGCCCGTTCGGGGGAGTAGTGGTGGGCGGCGCAGTAGTGGACGTCGCCGGTGAGGAACACGACGTTGCGCACCGCCTCGCGCTTGATGGCGGCCAAGAGCCGGGCCAGCTCGAGCTCCCGGCCCAGCGGGGCGCCGGGGTTGGCGTTGGAGATCGATTCCTGCGCGCGCCCGTCGGGGACGACCAGCCCGAGCGGCAGGTCCGCCAGGACCACCTTCCACGTGGCCTGGGAGGCGCGCAGCCCGCGGATCAGCCACTGCAGCTGCTCCTCGCCCAGCAGCGGGGTGGCCCGCGACTCCATGCCGGCCGTGTTCTCGCCCTTGAACGTGCGCATGTCCAGCACGAAGACGTCCAAGTGCGGCCCGCGGGAGACCTTCCGGTAGATCCGCGCCGGGCCCAGGCCCGTCCCGCGCGCCATGGCCCGGCGGTCGGCAATCGGCATGTACTCCTGCCAGGCGCGGCGGCCGCGGGCGGCGAGGGTGTCCACGTCCGTCACGGTGTAGCGGGGGTCGGTGAGGGTCTCGCCGGACCACCAGTTGTTCGTGGTCTCGTGGTCGTCCCAGGTGGCGATGACCGGGACCTCCGCGTACATGGTCCGCACGTTCGCGTCCATGAGGTTGTAGCGATGGCGGCCGCGGTACTCGTCGAGGGTCTCCGCGACCTTGGAGACCTCCTCCGTGACCAGGTTGCGCCACACGGTCCCGTCCGGCTCCGTCTGGGTCGCGGAGATCGGGCCGTCCGCGTAGACAGTGTCGCCGGCGTGCAGGAAGAAGTCCGGCTCCGTGGCGCGCATGGCCGCGTAGCCACGCATGCCGCCGATCTCCTCGTTGATGCCGTAGCCCTGGCCGGCCGTGTCGGCCGTCCAGACGAATGACTGGGCCCCGTCGGAGCCCCGGCCGGGGGCCGTGGCGAAGCTGCCGCGGCCGGCCTCGCCCAGCCGGCCGGACTCGTCCTCGAAGGAGAGCGAGACCTCGAACCGGGTCCCGGCCGGCAGCCCGGACGCGTTGATGCGCGCCGTGAAGTCCGTCTCGGCGGTGGCCCAGCCGCCCACGCGGCTGATCGGGCGGCCCGCGCGGCCGCCCAGGGGCCCGCCGTCCGCATCGACCGGGCGAAGCACGGCGTGCAGCCGGCCCGGCCCCGAGGAGCGCGACCAGAGCACTGCGGAGTCGGAGGTGACGTCGCCGGTCTGGATCCCGGACGGCAGGCTCAGGCGGCGCGGAGCCAGGGCGGGACCGGTGCGGCGGGCCGGGGCGGGGGCGGCCTGCGCGGCGGCGGGAATGCCCGCGAGCAGGGCGCCGGCGGCGGCCCCCTTGAGGACGGAGCGGCGTGCGGGGGGAGTGGGGTTGTTCATGGCTCCAGCCAAGCGGGGCGCGGTGTCGCGGTGTTGGCCCGCCGGTGAACGGGCGGGGGCGCCCCGGGAAAGCGGGCCGGTGGCGGAACGGCCGTGGTGCCGGACTCCCGCGCGGCGTCCTGTCCCGCAGGACCCACCCATCCGGAACCTTGCCCCCGCCCGCGCCCCACCCCCGCGCCGCCACGTCAGGGTTTCGACGCAATGTCACCCGTAGCAACCGGTGACATTGCGACGAATGGGTGACATTGCGACGAAAGGGCGACGTCGGCGGGGTGGGCCGGCGACGTCGGTGGGTGGGGCGGCGACGTCGGCGGGGCGGCCGGCGACGTCGGTGGGTGGGGCGAGGTCGTCGGGGCGGACGCCGGCCCGGGGCGTCAGCGGCGGGCGGGGACCTTCGGGACCGCGTGCGTGGTGACGTCCTCGGGCTCCCAGCACTCGATGCCGTCCAGGTCCGGCATGTCGCTGGCGACGAACACCGGGTCCTTGCCGGCCCGGCGCTGGTCCGTGTAGTGCCGCAGGAGCCGGAACGCCTGCTTGGACAGCAGCGCGATGGCCACGAGGTTGACCAGGGCCATGAGCCCCATGACCCCGTCCGCGAAGTTCCACACGACGTTCACGGTGACGACGGAGCCCAGGAAGACGGCCAGCGTGGCGATCGTCCGGTAGACGCCCATGGCGGTGGGGTTGTCGGTGATGAAGCCGATGTTGGCCTCGCCGTAGTAGTAGTTGCCGAGGATCGAGCTGAAGGCCAGCAGGAAGATGATCACCGAGAGCATGATCCCGGCCCAATCGCCCAGGGAGACCTGGAGCGAGGTGAGGGTGAGCTCGATGCCGCGCGATTCTCCGACCGGGTTCTCCACGGAGACGAGGATGATGAACGCGGTGACGGAGCAAACGATGAACGTGTCGAAGTAGACGCCCAGCGTCTGCACCAGGCCCTGCTTCACCGGGTGCGTGACGGAGGCCGTGGCGCCCGCGTTGGGGGCGGAGCCCAGGCCCGCCTCGTTGGAGAACATGCCGCGCTTGATGCCCTGCAGGATGACGGTTCCGAGACCGCCGCCGATGGCCGACTGGAAGTTGAAGGCCTCGGAGTAGATCAGGCCGAACACGCGGGGCAGCTGCTCGATGTTCAGGGCGACGATCACGAGGCCCAGGATGATGTAGAGCACCGCCATGAGGGGCACGATCGACTCCGTGACCTTCGCGATCCGGCGGATCCCGCCGAACACGACCAGGGCGGTGAGCAGCGCCAGCACGGCGCCGACCGCGATCGCGAGCCCACCGTCGGCGGCGTCGGCGCCGACGGCACCGGCGACCGCTTGGGTGATGGTGTTGGCCTGCAGCGAGCTGAAGGCGATGGGGAAGGTGACGAGCAGGATGATGGCGAACAGGATGCCCATCCAGCGCGCGCCCAAGCCGCGCTGCATGTAGTAGGCGGGCCCGCCGCGGTAGCCGTCCTTGGTGCGGACCTTGTACAGCTGGCCGAGGGTCGACTCGACGAAGCTCGAGGCCCCGCCGATGAACGCCATCGTCCACATCCAGAACACGGCGCCGGGACCGCCGACGGCGATGGCGGTCGCCACGCCCGCGACGTTGCCGACGCCGACCCGGGAGGCGGCCGAAACGGTGAACGCCTGGAAGGCCGAGATCGACCTGCGGTGCCCGTCGACGTCGACCATGGCGCGGTCCGTGAGCGTCCGCAGCATGTTCGGCAGCAGGCGCAGTTGGACGGCCCCGGAGCGGATCGTGAAGTAGAGGCCGGCGCCGATGACGACCGGGAGGATGATCCAGGTCCACAGCAGGTCGCCGTTGTCGGCGAGCCATGCCTCCAGCGCGGGATTCGAGAAGAGTTCCATGGCGGCGAGCCTAGCGAACGGGGTGGCCTCGATCACCCCCTGCCGCCGCGGCTCGCCGGACGGCTTCGTGTTGACTGCCCCACACCGGTCGCATATCCTGACTGAACGAACGGTCAGTAAATATTTCCCTGTCTTGAACGACTTGAAGAAGAGGTGAGCACGATGGCCGCACTGAACGACGCCGGCGGGCACCTGTCCGCCGTCCTGTCGCCCGAGGACGCGGAGGGCCAGGCGCGCTTCGACGCGATCATCGCCGAGGACTCCCGCATCGAGCCCCGCGACTGGATGCCGGAGGGGTACCGCAAGACCCTCACCCGGCAGATCTCGCAGCACGCGCACTCCGAGATCATCGGCATGCAGCCCGAGGCGAACTGGATTACCCGCGCCCCGAGCCTGAAGCGCAAGGCCATCCTCATGGCCAAGGTCCAGGACGAGGCCGGCCACGGGCTCTACCTGTACTCGGCCGCCGAGACGCTCGGCACCGGGCGGGACACGCTCAACGAGCAGCTCCTGACGGGCCGCGCCAAGTACTCGTCGATCTTCAACTACCCGGCGCGCACCTGGGCGGACATGGGCGCGATCGGCTGGCTGGTCGACGGCGCCGCCATCGCCAACCAGGTCCCGCTGTGCCGCGCCTCCTACGGCCCGTACGGCCGTGCCATGGTGCGCGTCTGCAAGGAGGAGTCCTTCCACCAGCGCCAGGGCTTCGAGATCCTGCTCGAGCTCTCGCAGGGCACCCCCGCGCAGAAGCAGATGGCGCAGGAAGCCGTGGACCGCTTCTACGAGCCGGCCCTGATGATGTTCGGCCCGCCGGACGCGGATTCCCCGAACTCGCAGCAGTCGATGGCGTGGAACATCAAGCGCTTCTCCAACGACGACCTGCGGCAGCGGTTCGTCGGCATGATCGTCGAGCAGGTCAAGGTGCTCGGGCTGACGCTGCCCGACCCCGAGCTGCGCTTCGACGAGGAGACCGGCCAGTGGATCCACAAGGACCTGAACTGGGACGAGTTCACGCGCGTGATCGGCGGCGGCGGCCCGTGCAACGCCCAGCGCATGGCGCGCCGGCGCGAGGCCCACGAGAACGGCGCCTGGGTGCGCGAGGCCGCGGCGGCCTACGCCGCGAAGCAGAACGAGGAGAAGGTGGCGTAGCGATGACCCAGACCGACGGTTGGCCCCTCTGGGAGGTCTTCGTGCGTTCGTCCCGCGGACTGTCCCACGTCCACGCAGGCTCGCTGCACGCGGCTGACGCGGAGATGGCCGTGCAGAACGCCCGCGACCTCTACACGCGCCGCAACGAGGGCGTGTCCCTGTGGGTCGTGCGCTCCGAGGACATCATCACCTCCGACCCGGGCGACAAGGACGCGCTGTTCGAGTCGCCCAAGGGCAAGGACTACCGCCACGCCACGTACTACAAGAAGAGCGAAGGGGTGAAGCACCTGTGAGCAGGCCGGACACCGACCACTCCCTGGACAGCTTCGGCGACTCCGCCGCCTCCGCCACCCGCGTGACCCCGGGCAACGCCCTGCGCCCCGAGGACATCGCCCTGCGCGAGGACCGCCCCGGCAGCGAGACCGTGGCCCAGTACGCCCTGCGGCTCGGCGACGACGCGCTCGTCCTGGCCCAGCGGCTCTCCCACTGGATCTCGCGCGGCCCGGAGCTGGAGGAGGACATCGCCCTCGGAAACATCGCCCTGGACCAGCTCGGCCACGCCCGCTCCTTCCTGACCTACGCCGGCAAGGCGTGGGGCAAGACCGAGGACGACCTGGCGTACTTCCGCGAGGAGGAGGAGTTCCGCTCCCTCCACCTCGTCGAGCAGCCCAACGGCGACTTCGCCGAGACGATCGTGCGCCAGCTGTTCGTCTCCATCTACCAGCACCTGCTCTACACGCGGCTGCTCGACTCCGCCGACGCCACCCTCGCGGCCATCGCCGCGAAGGCCGTCAAGGAGGTGGACTACCACCTCGAGCACTCCGAGCTGTGGACGGTGCGCCTGGGCCAGGGCACCGAGGAATCCGCCCGCCGGATGCGCCGGGCCCTGGAGATGCTGTGGCCCTACACCGAGGAGCCCTTCCTCGACGAGCCGCTCCACGACGAGCTGGAGGGCACGGCCGTGCGGCCGTCCACCCTGCGCGCCGACTGGGAGCGGGCACTGACCGACATCCTGGGCCGCGCGGGCCTCGAGGTCCCGCAGGTCCCGTACGCATGGTGCGCCGGCCGCGACGGCGAGCACTCGGAGCACCTCGGCTACATCCTGGCCGAGATGCAGGTGCTGGCCCGCAAGCACCCCGGCGCCACCTGGTAGGAGGCACCGCATGACCGCCGGAACCCGCACCGACCACCTGCTCGGCATCGCCGCCCGGGTCACCGACCCGGAGATCCCGGTGCTCACCATCGAGGACCTGGGCATCCTGCGCGGGGTGCGCGAGGACGACAGCGGCGCCGTCGTCGTCACCATCACCCCCACCTACTCGGGGTGCCCCGCGATGGACGCCATTCGGCAGGACCTCGAGCGCGAGTTCGCCGCGGCCGGGTACGCCGACGTCCGCGTCGAGCTCGTGCTCTCCCCGGCCTGGTCGACGGACTGGATGACCGACGCCGGCAAGGCCAAGCTGGAGGAGTACGGCATCGCGCCGCCCACCGGCAAGGGCCACCGCGGCCCGGTCACCCTCGGCATGGCGGTCAAGTGCCCCCGCTGCCACTCGCTCAACACCCAGGAACTCTCCCGCTTCGGCTCCACGTCCTGCAAGGCGCTCTACACGTGCCGGGACTGCCTGGAGCCCTTCGACTACTTCAAGGTGCTGTCATGACGGAAACCACCACCCCCGGCACGCCCGCCGACGCCGACCAGCCGGGCACGGGCGAGCCCGCCGGGCGCCGCCGCGCCGCGTTCCACCAGCTCGAGGTCGCCGAGGTGCGCCGGCTGACGGCCGACGCCATCGAGGTCACCTTCGCCGTGCCCGAGGACCTGGCCGGGGAGTTCGACTACCTGCCCGGCCAGTACGTGGCCCTGCGCAAGGAGCTGCCGGACGCGGAGGGCACGCTCCACGAGGTGCGGCGCAGCTACTCGATCTGCGCCGAGCCGCGGCCCGGCGAGGTCAAGGTCGCCATCAAGCGGGACCTCGGCGGCGTCTTCTCCACGTGGGCGAACGAGCAGCTGGCCGCGGGCGACACCATCGACGTGATGAGCCCGTCCGGCGCGTTCATCTCCAAGCACAAGATGACCGGGCTGAACGACCCCGAGTCCATCGACACGGACACCGAGCACACCTTCGTCGCCGTCGCCGCCGGCTCCGGCATCACGCCCGTCATGGCCATCGCGCGCACCGTGCTGGCCGCCAACGAGAACGTGCGCTTCGACTTGATCTACGCGAACAAGGCCGCCATGGACGTGATGTTCCTCGAGGAGCTCGCGGACCTGAAGGACCAGTACCCGTCCCGCTTCGCGCTGCACCACGTCCTGTCGCGCGAGCAGCGCATCTCGCCGCTGCTGTCCGGGCGCATCGACTCGGAGAAGCTCAAGACCATGCTCTCGAGCGTCATCCGCACCGACCAGGTGGACGAGTGGTTCCTGTGCGGGCCGTTCGAGCTCGTCCAGCTCGTCCGCGACGAGCTCTCCGGGCTCGGCGTCGACGCCGAGAAGGTCCGCTTCGAGCTGTTCACCACCGGGCAGCCGAGCAAGCCCGAGGGGCACATCGGCCGCCCCGTCGTCGTCGACGAGGCCGGCGACAACTTCGAGATCTCCTTCAAGCTCGACGGCCTGCAGGGCGAGGTCAAGTCGCCGCGGGACGCCCGCGAGACGGTCCTCAACGCCGCCCTGCGCGTCCGCCCGGACGTGCCGTTCGCCTGCGCCGGCGGCGTCTGCGGCACCTGCCGCGCCAAGGTCGTCGAGGGCAGCGTCGAGATGGACGAGAACTACGCGCTCGAGCCGGACGAGATCGAGCGCGGGTACGTACTCACCTGCCAGTCGCACCCCACCACCGACAAGCTGCTCGTCGACTTCGACGCCTAGGAGGCACCCATGATCGAGCTGGCCATCGCGGACGGCGTCGCCGAGGTCGTCCTCAACGCCCCGGAGAAGATGAACGCCCTGGACGAGGCGGCCCTGGCCGAGCTGGGACAGGCGTACGACGACGCCGCGGCCGCCGCCGGGCGCGGCGAGGTCCGCGCGCTGCTGCTGCGCGGCGAGGGCCGCGGCTTCTGCGCGGGGCGGGACATCTCCGGGGTGGTGCCCGCCGACGACGACGTCCTGGGCTACCTCGGGGGGAAGGTCCAGCCCCTGCTGGAGAAGATGGCGGCGTTCCCGGCCCCGACCTTCGCCGCGGTCCACGGCCCGTGCCTGGGCGTGGGGCTCGGCCTGGCGATCGCCACCGACGTCGTCTACGTGGCCGAGAACGCGAAGATCGGCTCGCCGTTCGCCAACCTCGGGGCCACGCTGGACTCCGGCGGGCACTGGCTCTTCACGGAGCGCCTCGGCGCGCACCGCACCCTGGACCTCATCTACACCGCGGAGCTGATCGGCGGGGCCGAGGCCGTGGCGTCCGGGCTCTTCTCCCGCGCCATGCCCGCCGAGGAGCTGCTCGAGGCCACCCGGGGCATCGTCGCGAAGGTCGCCACCGGGGCCACGGGGGCGTTCCTGGCCTCCAGGGAACTCGTGTCCCAGATCCGCGACCGGCGGATCGGGCTGTGGGAATCGATGGCCGCCGAGAACCAGGCCCAGGCCGACCTCTGCGCCACCGACGACTACGCGGAGGGCTTCAGCGCGTTCCAGGAGAAGCGCAAGCCCGTCTTCCGGGGAGCGCCCGCCCAGGCGTAGCGCCCGCACGCAGTCCGGAGGCCCCGGGGAGCACCGCTCCCCGGGGCCTCCGTGCGTTCACGGGCGGCGCGCGCACCGGTGGCCGGCGGCGGCCCGGGGCTCCGGCTCGGCCCGCAGGACCCCGGCCGCTCAGCGGGTGTCCAGGTCCTCGAAGATCAGGAACGTCTGGGTGTCCAGGACCCCCGGCATCGACTGGAGCCGGTCGAACACGACGCGGCGCAGGTCGACGTTGTCCCGGGCCCGCACCAGCAGGATCACGTCGAAGTTCCCGCCCACCAGCCCGATGTGGTGCACCTCCGGGATGGCCGCGAGCTTCTCCCGCAGTTCCCGCCACGAGTGCTGGCGCAGCTTGAGCGTCACGTACGCCGACGAGCGCAGGCCCGCCCGCACCGGGTCCACCACCGCCGTGTAGCGGGTGATGACGCCCTCTTCCTGCAGCCGCCCGATCCGCGAGTAGGCGTGCGCGCGCGAGACGTGGACCTTCTGCGCGACCGCGGTGACCGATTGGCGCCCGTCGCGCGTGAGCTCGGCAAGGATCCGCTCGTCGACGTCGTCCAGCCGCACTGGCGTCTTTTCCATGGCCACCTTCCCTGCCCCCGACGAAACGGACTGTCGTCGGCCTCACACTCTTCAATCGTCCACCAGAATACGGACAGTGGACGCAATCTTCCAGAGTTTTCCGCACGACTGGATACGATCCGTCTCCTTGGAGAGACTTGAGCCACCAAAACGCCATGTGTCGTGGCGTGAGTCACAGCCACCGGAAGGGAGAGGCCATGGGCCACCCGCCACAGGAGGGGACGACGGCGCTCGACGACGTCGCCCGGCGCTTCGGGATCACCCCCGAGGACTACATGCTTCCGGCCCGCCACCTGATCCGGATGGTGGACCCGGAGGGCAACCTGCTGCCGCCCGGCGAGCAGGGCACCGAGCCCGGCCACGAGTACCCGCTGCCCGACGACGCGGACCTGCTGCGCGCGTACGCCCAGCTCGTCGCCGGCCGGCGCATCAACGACCAGAACTCCGCGCTCGTGCGCCAGGGCCGGATGGCGGTCTACCCGTCCAGCCACGGCCAGGAGGCCTGCCAGGTCGCCGCCGCCGCCTGCCTGGGCGGGGACGACTGGATGTTCCCCACGTACCGCGACGCCGTCGCCGTCATGTCGAAGGGCGTGGACCCCGTCGAGGCCATGACCATCTTCCGCGGCGACTGGCACGGCGGCTACGACCCGAGCGAACACCGCGTGGGGATCCAGTGCACGCCCCTGACCACGCAGCTGCTCCACGCCGTCGGCGTCGCCCACGCGGCCCGCCTGCGCGGCGAGGACACCGTCGTCCTGGCCATGTGCGGCGACGGCGCCACCAGCGAGGGGGACTTCCACGAGGCGCTGAACTTCGCGGCCGTCTTCAAGCTGCCCGTGGTCTTCTTCGTCCAGAACAACCAGTACGCGATCTCCGTGCCGCTCGCGCACCAGAGCGTCGCCCCGTCGCTGGCCCACAAGGCCGTGGGCTACGGGATGGCCGGCGAGCGCGTGGACGGCAACGACCTGGTGGCCCTGCTGGCCGTGCTCGAGCGCGGCATCCGGCTGGCCCGCGAGGGATCCGGACCGTTGCTCGTCGAGGCCCAGACGTACCGCATCCAGGCGCACACCAACGCCGACGACGCGACCCGCTACCGCGAGGACGCCGAGGTCCAGGAGTGGCTGGCCAAGGACCCCGTGAAGCGGATGCGCGCCTACCTGACCGGCCGCGGCCTGCTCGACGACGCGACCCAGGCGCGGATCGACGCGGACGCCGAGCGCATCGCCGCCGCCCTGCGCGAGGGCCTCAACGCGGACACCACCCCCGACCCGGGGGAGCTGTTCCGCCACGTCTACACGACCCCCACCCCGCAGCTGGCCGAGCAGGCCGCGAAGCTCGCGGAGGAACTGTCCCGCGAGGAGGCCCAGTGAGCACCGCGAGCCCGGACACCGGTCCGCTGAAGATCGCCGTCGAGGCCGCCCGCGAGGCGACCACCCGCGCCGGGGGCGCCGGCGTCCGCCGGGAGCAGGCGGCCGCCGCCCCCGTCACGTTCGCCAAGGCGCTCAACGCCGCGCTGGCGGACGCGCTCGAAGCGGATCCCGCCGTCGCCGTCTTCGGCGAGGACGTGGGGACGCTCGGCGGCGTCTTCCGCATCACGGACGGGCTCACGGCCCGCTTCGGGACCGAGCGCTGCTTCGACACGCCGCTCGCCGAGTCCGGCATCGCCGGCATGGCCGTGGGCATGGCGATCAACGGGATGCGCCCGGTCATCGAGATGCAGTTCGACGCGTTCGCCTACCCGGCGTTCGAGCAGATCGCCTCCCACATCGCGAAGATGCGCAACCGGACCCGCGGCGCCCTCGGCATGCCGCTGGTCATCCGCATCCCGTACGCCGGCGGCATCGGCGGCGTCGAGCACCACTGCGACTCCTCGGAGGCGTACTACGCCCACACCCCGGGGCTGAAGGTCGTCACGCCCGCCACCGTCGCGGACGCGTACACGCTGCTCCGCGCGGCGATCGATTCGGACGACCCGATCGTGTTCCTGGAGCCGAAGAAGCTCTACTTCTCCAAGGACCAGGTGGACCTGGCCGCGCTGCGCCAGCAGTACGAGTCCGACCGGGACGGGGGCGCGCCCGCGGCCCTGGACGCCGGGGGCGCCGCCGTCGCCCGCACCGGCACCGACGCCACCCTGATCGCCTACGGCCCGTCCGTGCCGACCGCGCTCGCCGCCGCGGCGGCCGCCGCGCAGGAGGGCCGGTCGCTGGAGGTCGTCGACGTGCGCACCATCGTGCCGTTCGACGACGCCACCGTCGCCGAGTCCGTCCGCAAGACCGGCCGCGCCGTCGTCGTCGCGGAGGCGCCGGGCTTCGCCTCCGTCGCCAGCGAGATCGCCGCGCGGGTGCAGGAGCGCTGCTTCCACTCGCTCGCCGCGCCCGTGCTGCGCGTGACCGGCTTCGACGTGCCGTACCCGGCCCCCAAGCTGGAGCACCACTTCCTGCCGAGCGTCGACCGCATCCTCGACGCCGTCGACGACCTGCAGTGGGAGGACTGACCATGGCCGTGCGCACGTTCCTGCTCCCCGACCTGGGGGAGGGCCTGACCGAGGCCGAAATCGTGGCCTGGATGGTCAAGGTGGGCGACACCGTGGCCATCGACCAGCCGATCGCCGAGGTGGAGACCGCCAAGTCCCTCGTCGAGGTGCCCAGCCCGTTCGCCGGCACCGTGCGCGAGCTGCACGGCGCGCCCGGGGACACGATCGACGTCGGCAAGCCGCTGCTGTCGGTCGCCGAGGGCGACGACGACGGCGGCGCCCCGGCCCCGGAGGCCGCAGGGGCGGAAGCCCCGGACGGCGTCGCGGAGGCGGGGGCGCCCCGGGGCGGCGCCGTCGGCGGGGCGCAGCCCTACCGCGAGGAGGAGCGCGCCGGCACCAGGCCCGAGGCCGCCGCCGAGGCGCGGCCCACCGCGGCGGGGGAGTCCGCCGCGGCCGCCCAGGGGGCCGAGTCCGGATCCGGCAACGTCCTCATCGGCTACGGCACCCCGGGCGGGGCGGCCCGCGGCCGGACGCGCCGGCCGAAGCGCGCCGCCGCGCCCGCCGGGGCCGGCGAGGCCCCCGCCGGGGCCCCGGACGACCAGCGCGCGCCGCTGGTCGTGAACCCGCTCGTGCGCAAGCTCGCTCGCGAGCGCGGCGTCGACGTGTCCGCGCTGCGCGGCTCCGGCCCGGACGGGCTCGTGCTGCGCGCCGACGTGCTCGCCGCCGCCGAGGGGGCCGCGGCCCCCGCGGGCGCAGCCGCCGCGGCCCAGGCGGCCGCTGGCCCGGGCCCCGGAACCGCCGCCCCGGAGGCCGGCGGGCAGGACGCCCGCACCGGTCTGGGCGTGGCCGCCGTCGCCCCGGTCACGGGAGTGCGCAAGGTGGTCGCCGCGGCGATGGCCCGCTCGCGCACGGAGATCCCGGAGGCCACCGTGTGGGTGGACGTGGACGCCACCCCGCTGCTGGAGCTGCGCGCCGCGATGAAGGCCCGCGGCGACGCCGCCGTCCCGGGCGTGCTCGCGTTCGTGTCGCGCTTCGCGCTCGCCGGCCTCGCCCGGTACCCGGAGCTGAACACCCGCATCGAGGGCGACGGCGCCGGCGGGCAGCGGATCGTCTCCTTCGACGGCGTGAACCTCGGCTTCGCGGCGCAGACGGACCGCGGGCTCGTCGTCCCGTCCATCCACCGGGCGGACACGCTGAGCGCCCGGGGGCTCGACGCCGAACTGCGCCGGCTCACGGAGGTCGCCCGCGCGGGCAAGGCCACGCCGCGGGAACTGGGCAGCGGCACGTTCACGGTCAACAACTACGGCGTCTTCGGCGTCGACGGCTCCGCGGCGATCATCAACCACCCGGAGGCCGCCATCCTGGGGCTGGGCCGCATCGTGGACAAGCCGTGGGTGGTCGACGGCCGGCTCGAGGTGCGCAAGGTCGTCCAGCTGACCCTGGCGTTCGACCACCGGGTGTGCGACGGCGGGACCGCCGGCGGCTTCCTGCGCTACGTCGCCGACTGCATCGAGAACCCCGGCGGCGTCCTGGCCGACCTCTAGGGGCCCCGGCCGGGGGCGGCGGGCGCGTGCCCCCCGTCCCCGGCCGGCCCCTATCGTTTGCGGCGGCCCGGGCCTACCCTTGGGCCATGGAAATCCTTCCCGCCTCCTACGAGGACTACCTCAAGACGCTGGACCCGCACCTCGCGGCGGCCCTGCGCCCGATCTTCCTGGAATCGGCCGCGGACGGGGAGCACGGGGTCCACATCCGCGGGCTCGGCACCCACTACGACCAGGCCTTCGTGGACGACCGCGTGCCGTACGGCGAGGTCCGCGTCGAATAGCGTCCACGTGCCGTCGCCGAGTGGGTCCCCGGCCCGCCCGGCCTGTAGTTTGGTGTGTCCGGGAGAACGTCGGAGACACCAAGGGGACCCATGAGCACGAACATGCCGAGCGACGAGTTGCGGGAGCGGGCCGAGGCGGCCGGCTGGGAGTACATCGGCGAGCGCAGCTGGGTGCTCGTCAACGCCGGCTGGGACATGAACACCGGCCTGGTCGTGGGGGAGGAGCGTGCCCTGGTCATCGACCCCGGCGCCGGCCCCCGGGAGGCGGCGCCCACCTACGAGGCCATCCGCGCCGTCACTGACCTGCCGCTGTCGCTCGTGAACACGCACGCCCACGGGGACCACTTCTTCGGCAACGCCTACTTCCGCGCCCAGGGCGCGGACGCCGTCTGGGCCCACCACCGCACCGCGGAGGCCATCGCCACGCGGGGCGAGGACCAGCGCGCCCTGGTCGCCCGCACCGAGCCGGAGATGGCCGCCGGCCAGGGCGAGCACACGGACATCGTGGTGCCGGACCACCGGGTGGAGACCCACCCGGTCGACCTGGACCTCGGCGGGCACACCGTCACCCTCTTCCACCTGGGCCGCGGCCACACGGACGGGGACCTGCTCGTCTCCGCCGGGTCGGTCCTGTTCGCCGGGGACCTCGTCGAGCAGGGCGCCCCGCCGTCCTTCGAGGACTCCTACCCGCGCGAGTGGCTGAAGGTCCTCGGCAAGCTCATCGCGATCGACGACCTCTACACCGTCATCGTCCCGGGCCACGGCCGGCCCGTGGACCAGGACTTCGTGCGCTCCCAGTTCCACCAGCTCTCCCTGGCGGTCCGCACCTGCACGGGCGCGATCCACGAGCACGCGGACGACTACACGAAGGCCGTCCCCGTCCTGCCGTACGGGCCCGTCCAGTCCCGGCACCTGCTGAACCGGCTCAAGGCGGAGGAGGGGGCGGCCGCCTAGGCGGCGCGCCGTGGCCGGAGCGCATCCGCTGCGGCGCAGCGTCTTCCGCATCTACGCGCCGTCCGTCCTCTACGCCGTGGGCGTGGGGGCCATCCTGCCCGTCATCCCGCTGACGGCCCGCGACCTCGGGGCGAGCCTGGCCCTGGCCGCGCTCGTCGTGACGCTGGTCGGGGTCGGCGGGCTCCTGGCGAACCTGCCCGCCGCCGTGCTCACGGACCGCTACGGGGAGCGGGCGGCGATGGTGGCCGCCGCCGCGTGGGCGGCAGCCGGCATGGTGGCCGCGCTGGCCGCTCCCGCCGCCGGCGGCGCGGCGCTGGCGCTGTTCTCGCTCGGCGTGCTCATGGTGGGCATGGCCGGATCGGTGTTCAACCTGGCCCGGCAGAGCTACCTCACCGTGGCCGTGCCCCTGGCCTACCGGGCGCGCGCCATGTCCGGGCTCGGCGGCAGCATCCGGGTCGGCACGTTCGCGGGGCCGTTCGCCGCGGCGGGCGCGATGGCCCTCTGGGGCCTCTCCGGGGCCTACTGGACGGGACTCGCGGCGCTGCTGGCGGCGGCCGCGGTCTGCCTGCGGATCCCGGACCTGGCGGCACCGGCCGGCACCGCGGCGCGGCCCGGTCCCGCGGAGTCCCCGGCCGGCCCCGCGGCGCCGGCGCCGCGGGCGGGGTTCCGCGGGATGGCCCGCGCCCACCGGGGCGTCTTCGCGACCCTGGGCACCGCCGTCGTCCTGCTCTCCGCCGTCCGGGCGGCGCGGCAGGCCGTCATCCCGCTGTGGTGCGAGCAGCTCGGGCTCGACCCGTCCGCGGCGTCGCTGGTGTACGGGCTGGCCGGCGCCGTCGACATGCTCGTCTTCTACCCGGCGGGCAAGCTGATGGACACGCGGGGCCGGGCGTGGGTCGCCGTGCCGTGCATGGCCACCATGGGGCTGGCGCTGGCGCTGATGCCCTGGGCTCCCGGCGTGCCGGCGCTGGTGGCCGCGTCCATGCTCCTCGGGTTCGGGAACGGGATCGGGGCCGGGATCGTCATGACGCTCGGGGCGGACCACTCCCCGGACTCGGGCCGGGCCGCGTTCCTGGGCCTGTGGCGGCTGCAGTCCGACGCGGGGACCATGGCCGGCCCGGTGCTGCTGTCCGCGGCGACGGCGGCCGCCTCGCTGGCCGTCGGCACGTGGGCCGTGGCGGCGGTGGCGTTCCTCGGGGCGGCGGGCTTCGCCTACTGGATCCCGCGCAGCGGCTCGCCCGCGTCGCGGTAGCGGGCGGCCCGGGACAGCTGGCGCGTGGTCCAGCCGAACACGAGCGTCGCGGAGCCCGCGATGAGCAGCAGGCCGAACACCAGGTGCCAGAAGAGGCCGTCCGCGCCGGTGACGGCCGCGTAGCCCGCGCCGGTCAGGGCGACGACGGCGGCGCCCGCCAGCCCGAGCAGGCCCGGGCCCCAGAGGAGCCGCTCCCAGAGCCGCGCGGAGCCGACGCGTCCGTCCGGTCCGTCCCAGCCGTTCCAGTGGGGCTGGAGGCCGACGACGACCCAGCCCGAGAGCAGGGCCCAGAACGCGGAGACCAGGAAGGCACCGGCCACGTCCGCCGGGCGGTGCCAGCCCAGCGCGAGCGTCGCCCCGCCGGCGACGGCGGCGAACCACCCGCCCAGGGCGCCGACGAGGGGGCGCCACCGCGGCGCCGCCACCAGCAGGACGGCGAACGCCGCGGACGCGGCAAACGTGGTGTGGCCGGAGGGGAAGGAGTTCAGGGCGGCCTCGGACACGCCGTGGTCGGGGCGGTCCAGGACGAGGTTCTTGAGGACCTGGGTGGTGGCGACGGCGGCGCCGAACCCCGCGGCGGCGACGGCCGGGGCGAGCCAGGAGCGGCGGATGAGGCCGGCCGCGACCAGCGCGACGGCGCAGACGAGCGCCGCCACCGCCGGCATTTCGCCGAGGAAGGAGACGGCCGGAAGGCGCGTGGCGTCGCCCCCGAGGTACTGGTCCGCGCCGCGCAGCGCGCGCTCGTCGAGGACCTGCCCGGCGTGCGTGGCGATGAACGCCCAGTACAGGGCCGCGAATCCGGCGGCGCTGGCGGCCAGTCCGGCAAGCCAGCCCAGCGGGTTCAGCCGGCGGGTGCGCGGCGTCCGGGCCGGACGGGGCGGTGCCGAGGCGTCCCGCCGGGCGTCGTCCAGCGGGCCGTCGTAGGGCTCGACCGCGGGCACGGCCGCCGGCGCCGGCTCCAGGGGGCGCGACGCCTCGATCCGCTCGGTCTGCGGGTGCGCGGACCCGACGGGGCGGGTCCGCGGCTCCCCGGGCCGCGCGGTTTCGGCCGCGGGGGCGGGGGAGCGGAGGGCCTCGGTCGGGGCGCCCGCGAGGCCCACGGGGCGCGTCTCGGGGGCCGCGTCCCGTTCGGCCGCGCCCGCCGGCGCGGGCGCCTGGCGCCGGGGCACGGCCGGCTTCCGTGCCGGGGCGGCCCGGTGGGGGAACGAGGCGGTCGGGGCGTCCGCCCGGGGCATGGCCTGGGTCCGGTCCGGGTTCTGCTCCGCGCGCGCGGGGGTGCGGTTGCTCGTGTCCATCCCGTCGAGGGTCCCACAGGTTGCTGTGGAATCGCTGGGGCGCACGCCACCCGCGGCCGTGGGGCCCGCCACGGCGGCGTAGGTTGGGAGGCGTGGACGCGACCGAGACCCCCCTTCCGGACCTGGACGACGTGCTGGCGCGCACCCACGTCGTCGCCCTGCCGCTGCGCGTGCGCTTCCGCGGCGTGACCGTGCGCGAGGCCGCGCTGCTGGACGGCCCCGCGGGCTGGGCCGAGTTCTCGCCGTTCACCGAGTACGGCGACGCCGAGGCGTCGGCCTGGCTGCGTTGCGCGCTCGAGGCCGGCTGGGAGGGCCACCCGGCCCCGGTCCGGGACTCGGTGCCCGTCAACGCGACCGTCCCCGCCGTCGGCCCGGACCGCGTCGCCGACGTCCTGGCCGGGTTCGACGCGGCCCACACCGTCAAGGTCAAGGTCGCCGAGGCGGGCCAGGACCTGTCCGACGACGTCGCCCGGGTCGCCGAGGTGCGGCGGCTGCTGCCGGACGCGGCGCTGCGGGTCGACGCGAACGCCGGCTGGGGGCACGAGGCGGCCCTCGCCGCCCTCGAGGCCCTGGCCGGATTCCGCCTCCAGTACGCGGAGCAGCCCGTGCCCGGCATCGACGGGCTGGGCCGGCTGCGCGCCGAGCTGGCCCGCCGCGGCCTGCCCGTGCCGATTGCCGCCGACGAGTCCGTGCGCAAGGAGGACGACCCGCTCGCCGTCGCCCGCGCCGGGGCCGCCGACCTCATCGTCGTCAAGGCCCCGCCCCTGGGCGGGGTGCGCCGGGCCCTGCGGATCGTCGCGGAGGCGGGGCTCCCCGCCGTCGTCAGCTCCGCGCTGGACACCTCGGTGGGCACGCGGACCGGCGCGGCCCTGGCCGCGGCGCTGCCCCGGCTCGAGCACGCGTGCGGGCTCGGAACCGTGGCCCTGTTCGCCGCGGACGTCGCCGCCGAGCCCTACACCGCGCGCGCGGGCGCCCTGGACCTGCGCACGGTCGCCGCGGACCCCGGCCTGCTCCGCGCCCACGCGGCGCCCGCGGAGCGCGTCCAGTGGTGGCGGTCACGGATCGCCCGCTGCCACCGGCTGCTGGTGGCCCGCGCATAACCCCCGGTTCACCTGCGCGTGGCCGTCCGGTCGCCCTCCGCTGAAACGGTGTGAAGCACCCATGAATCAACCACACGAAGGGACCCGCCACCATGGCCCCGGCTCTCAAGCTGCTCCCGATGTTCGGGCACACCCGCGGCAACCGTTCCGCCGCGACCTGCCACTTCAAGTGCGGCAACGCCTGCGCGAAGGACGTGTGCAACACGTCCACCAACAACTACTTCCGCGACATCGCCGACGCGGCCCTGTCCCGCCGCGCCCTGCTCGGCTTCTCCGGGGCCGCGGCGGCCGCCGTCGTCATCGGGGCCGACCTGGGCCAGGCGCCCGCCGCCGTTGCCGACAACGGCGGGTTCGGCCAGGGCGGCGGCAAGCTGCCGTTCGGGGCCATCAAGCCGGTCCCGCGCACGGTCGACGACGTCACCGTCCCGGAGGGCTACGACTGGGACACGATCATCCGCTGGGGCGACCCGGTCTTCGCCGACGCCCCGGCGTTCGACGCGGAGCGCCAGTCCGCGGCCGCCCAGTCCCGGCAGTTCGGCTACAACTGCGACTACCTCAACATCCTCGCCGACGGTGGCAACGGCCGCACCGGCGTGCTCGTGGCCAACCACGAGTACACGAACGAGGACATGATGTTCGATCCCGAGTGGTTCGAGGCCAACCTCGACGAGGCCCGCCGCACGGCGATCGCCGCCCACGGGTTCTCCGTCGTCGAGGTCAGGCGCGCCAAGGCCGGCGGCAAGTGGGAGTACGTCCAGGCCGGGCAGCGCAACCGCCGCATCACCGGCACGACCGAGTTCGCGGTCGACGGGCCGGCGGCCGGCTCCGACCTGCTGAAGACCACGGCCGACCCGTCCGGACGCCGCGTCCTCGGCACGCTGAACAACTGCGCCGGCGGCACCACCCCGTGGGGCACCGTCGTCTCCGGCGAGGAGAACTTCAACCAGTACTTCCAGGGCCGCGGCACCCCCGAGGAGGCCCGCTACGGCATCGGCACCTCGCCGAGCGGGCGCGGCTGGGAGCACGTCGACCCGCGCTTCAGCGCGCAGAACGCCGGCTACGAGAACGAGGCCAACCGCTTCGGCTGGATCGTCGAGATCGACCCGCAGGACCCGACCTCCACCCCGGTCAAGCACACCGCCCTGGGCCGCTTCAAGCACGAGGGCGCCAACGTCACCCTCTCGGCCGACGGCCGCGCCGTGGCGTACATGGGCGACGACGAGCGCTTCGACTACGTCTACAAGTTCGTCTCCTCCGAGCGCTACCGCGAGGGCGACACCGCCCACAACAAGACGCTGCTCTCCAGCGGCGACCTGTTCGTCGCGCAGTTCACGGGCGACTCCCCGGCCGAGGAGTTCGACGGCTCCGGGCAGCTGCCCTCGGACGGCGCGTTCGACGGCTCCGGCCGGTGGCTGCCGCTGGTCCGGGACGGGCAGTCCCAGGTCGCCGGCATGTCCGTGGCGGAGGTCCTGGTGCACACCCGCCTCGCCGCCGACAAGGCCGGCGCCACGAAGATGGACCGCCCCGAGGACGTCGAGCCGAACCCCGCCACCGGCAAGCTCTACATCGCCCTGACGAACAACTCCAACCGCGGCGTCGGCTCGTACCCCGGCGTCGACGAGGCCAACCCCCGCACCGGCAACCGCGACGGCCACGTCATCGAGCTCACCGAGGCGGTCAACGACGCGGCCGCGACCGCGTTCAACTGGAACATCCTGCTGGTGGCCGGCGACCCGGCCAAGTCCGAGTCCGCCTACTTCGCCGGCTACCCGGCGGAGAAGGTCTCGCCGATCTCCTGCCCCGACAACCTCGCCTTCGACTCCCGGGGCAACCTGTGGATCTCCACCGACGGCGCGCCGGGCAAGATCGGCTACAGCGACGCCCTGCACAAGGTCACGCTCACCGGCGCCGAGCGCGGCCGCGTCGAGCAGTTCCTGGCCGTGCCGGTCGGCGCCGAGACGTGCGGCCCGCTGATCCACGACCGCGACGACTCCGTGTTCGTCGCCGTGCAGCACCCGGGCGAGGGCGGCACGTGGAGCGAGCCGACGTCGTTCTTCCCCGACTACCTCTCGAGCCGCAGCCAGGCCGGGGCGAACCGCTTCTACGGCCCCCGCCCGTCGGTCGTGCAGGTGTTCAGCACCCGCGGCAACAAGGGCGTCGGCCAGGCGCGCGGCTCCCGGTAGCGCAGCGCGTCCCACGGCCCCGTGGCGCCGCCACACCGGATGCACCCGGTGTGGCGGAGGCCACGGGGCCGTTCCGCCTTCCCGCCTAGGATGGAGCCATGACCGAGCCCACACCGCCCCTGACGGCCCTGCACACCGCCCGGACCACGCTGCGCACGCTCGTCGACGGCGGGCTCGAGCACCTCGTCATCAGCCCCGGGTCCCGCAGCGCGCCCCTCGCCTACGCGGCGGCCGAGGCGGAGGCGGCCGGGCGCCTGCGCCTGCACGTGCGCGTCGACGAGCGCGACGCCGGGTTCACCGCCGTCGGCCTGTCCCTGGCCACGGGCCGCCCCGTCGCCGTCGCGACCACGTCCGGCACGGCCGTCGGAGAGCTGCTGCCGGCCGTCATGGAGGCCAACCACGCGGGCGTGCCGCTCGTGGTCCTCTCGGCGGACCGCCCGGCGGAGCTGCGCGGGACCGGCGCCAACCAGACCACGCTGCAGGCGGGGCTGTTCGGCGTGCACGTGCGCCACGCCGTCGACATCCCCGCGGGCCAGGACCCGGAGCCGGACGTGCGCCGGGCGCTGCTGGCCGCGGACGGGATCACCGCCAGCGACGGGGCGCGCGAGGAGGCGCACCACCCGCCGCACGGGCTGCCGGCCCCCTCCGGGGTGACCGTCCACGCGACCCCGCCGGGGCCCGTGCACGTGAACCTCGCCTTCCGGGACCCGCTGGTGCCCGGCCCCTCGGACGGGATCGACGCGGGCGCCGACTGGTGGGCGGCCGGCGACGCCGGCCCCGCGCGGCCGGCCGACGGTCCCGCGCCCGGGGACGACGGCGGGGCCCCCGGCAGCGACACGCGCCCGCTGCCGGAGCTCCCGGCCCGGCGCACGGTCGTCGTCGCCGGACACGACGCCGGCCCCTCCGCGGAGCGCTTCGCCCGCGCGCACGGGCTGCCGCTGCTGGCCGAGCCGAGCTCCAACGCCCGCTTCGGGCCCCACGCGATCGGCCCCTACCGGCTGCTGGTCGGCCCCTTCCGGGACCTGATCGAGCGCGTGGTCGTCTTCGGCCGGCCCACGCTCTCCCGGCCCATCGCCGGGCTCCTGAGCCCGGACGGCCCGCCGTCGGCCCTGTACGCCCCGGAGCCGGCCCCCTGGTTCGAGCCGGGGCGCCGCCACGAGCGCATCATCGAGGAGCCCGAGGACCTGGCCCGCTTCGCCGGGCACGGGGCGCCGGGCTGGCTGGACGCGTGGCGGGCGGCCGGCGATGCGGCCATGGAGGCCATCCGGGACGGCCTCGCGGACCGCAGCGTCTCCGGGCTGCACGTGGCCCGCCGGGTCTGGGAGCACGCGCGCGGCCCGCTCGTGCTCGGGTCCTCCAACCCCATCCGCGACGCCGACCTGGCCGCGGCGCCCGGCGCGGGCGGGCGGCGCGTCTTCGCGAACCGCGGCCTGGCCGGGATCGACGGCACCGTCGCGACCGCGGCCGGCATCGCGCTGGGCCTGGGGGAGCGGACGACCCTGCTGGTCGGGGACCTGACCCTGCTGCACGACGCGGGCGGGCTGCTCCACCCCGACGCCGAGGAGGAGCCCGCGCTCGACATCGTCGTCGCCAACGACGCCGGCGGCGCGATCTTCTCCACGCTCGAGCACGGCGAGGTCGCCGAGCGGGGCCGGTACGGCGGCGCCGTGGAGCGGCTCTTCGGGGCCCCGCACTCCGTCGACCTGCGCGCGCTGGCCGCCGCCCACGGCATCGGCTACGTCCGCGTCGACGACGCGGCGCGCCTCGCGGAGCTGCTGGCCGCCCCGCCCGCCGGGCGCCGCATCATCGACGCCGCGATCGACCGCACCGACGTCCGGGCCGTGCACCGGCGGATTGCGGACGCCGTCGCCGCCGCGGTGGCGCCCCACGTCCCGCAGGCGGTCGCCGCCGAGTAGCCGGCCGACGCAGCGGTGCCCCGGGCCGATCGGATCGGCCCGGGGCACCGCTGCGCAGGGGAGTGGCAGGACCCCGCTACAGGACCTTCGAGAGGAAGGCCTGCGTGCGCTCGTGCTGGGGGTTGGCGAGGATCTCGCGCGGGTCGCCCTCCTCGACGACGACGCCGCCGTCCATGAAGACCAGCCGGTCGCCGACCTCCCGGGCGAAGCCCATCTCGTGGGTGACGACCATCATCGTCATCCCCTCCGCGGCGAGTTGGCGCATGACCTCGAGCACGTCGCCGACCAGCTCGGGGTCCAGGGCGGACGTCGGCTCGTCGAAGAGCATCATGTCCGGATCCATGGACAGCGCCCGCGCGATCGCGACGCGCTGCTGCTGCCCGCCGGAGAGCTGGGTGGGGTGGGCGTCCGCCTTGTGCGACATGCCGACCTTCTCCAGGTTCGCGCGGGCCACGCGCTCGGCCTCCGCCTTGCCGCGCTTCTTGGCCCGGCGCTGGGCCAGGGTCAGGTTCTGCACGACGGACAGGTGCGGGAACAGGTTGAACTGCTGGAACACCATGCCGATCCGGGTGCGGACCTTGTCCAGGTCGGTGTCCGGGTCGGTGATGTCGATGCCCTCCACGAGGATCGTCCCGCGGCTGGGCTCCTCGAGCCGGTTCACGCAGCGCAGCAGCGTGGACTTGCCGGAGCCGGACGGTCCGATCACGCAGACGACCTCGCCCTGGTTGACGTGGAAGTCCACGCCCTTGAGGACCTCGTTGGCGCCGAAGCTCTTGTACAGGTCGCGGACCTCGATCGCGGGCTTCCCGGGGTTCTTCTCGGCCACGCCGCTCACCGTCCCTTCTTGGTGCGGCGCTCCATGTGCGCGACGAGCTGGGTCAGCGGGAGCGTGATGATCAGGTACATGAGCGCGGCGGCGACCAGCGGGGTGGCGTTGGCGAACTCGGAGACGCCGTCGCGGGCGAAGGTGGTCAGTTCGCGGTCCGCGAGCGCCATGCCGGCGATGAACAGCAGCGACGTGTCCTTGATCAGGATCACGAGCTCGTTGGTCAGCGGCGGGGTCACGATGCGGAACGCCTGCGGCAGCACGACCGAGACCATGGTCCAGGTCGGGTTCATGCCCAGGGAGCGCGCGGCCTCGCGCTGGCCGGCCGGGACGGCCTCGATGCCTGCGCGGATGGTCTCCGCCATGTAGGCGGCCGAGACGATGATCAGGGCGATCAGGCCGGCGCCGGCGCTGCCTCCGGGCGGGCGCCAGTTGAACGCGATCGGCACGGCGAACGCGAAGCCGAAGATGACCAGCAGCGCGGGCAGCCCGCGGAAGAGCTCGATGTACGCCGTGGCGACCCAACGGTAGGGCGGGACGGGGGAGAGCTTCATCAGCGCCAGGACCAGGCCCAGGAGCAGGCCGCCCGTGAACGCGATGAGGGTGTAGACGATGGTGTTCTTCGCGGCCGTGACGATGATCTCGGGGAACGCGGCGCCGAAGACCTCGGGGTTGAGGAAGTTGGTTTGGATCGCCTTCCAGTCGGCGGCCAGGACGACGGCGACGACGGCGACGGCGAACACCGCGTAGAGCGTGCCGCGGAAGACGCGGCGACGGGTGGTGGGTTTCACAGGGGGCCTTCCGGCTCGGGGCGGCGCTCCGCCCCGGCCGCTCGGGCCGGGGCGGGCGTCTCGGCAGGGGCTACTTGGTGAAGTACTTGTCGTAGATCTCCTGGTACTTCCCGTTCTCGCGCAGCTCGGCCAGCGCCTCGTTGACGGCCGTCACGAGCTCCTCGGAGCCCTCCTTCTTGGCGGCGAAGCCGTACTGCTCGTCGGTCGGGTACTCCTCGACGATCTTGAACTTGCCGTCCTCGGTGTGGCCGAGGTTCACGGGGAGGTCCTGCAGCAGGGCGTCGACCTGGCCGGCCTGGATCGCCTGGTACATCTCGGCGTCGGACGGGAAGGCGCGCACCTCCGCGCCCTCCGGCGCGTTCTCCTGCGTGTAGGACTCGCCGGTGGTGCCGTCCTGGACGCCGACGGTGGCGCCATCGAGGTCCTCGATCGAGGCGACGTCCGAGTCGGTCGGGACCAGCAGCGACTGCAGCGAGTCGTAGTAGGGGTCCGTGAACGCCAGGTTCTTCTCGCGCTCGGGCGTGATCGTGATGGCGCTGACGCCGAGGTCGCACTGGCCGGCCGCCAGGGTCACGCCGGACTGCAGGCCGTCGAAGCCCACGTCCTGGACGGCCAGCTCCAGGTCCATCGACGTGGCGACCTCCCGGATCAGGTCGATGTCGAAGCCGGTGTACTCGCCACCGCGCTCGAACTCGAACGGCGGGTAGGGGATGTCCGAGCACACGGTCAGCGTGCCCTCCTGGACGAGCTGCAGGCCGGTGTCGTCGCCGGCGGCGCCGGCATCGCCGTCGCCTCCGCCGCAGGCGGTCAGGGTGAGACCGGCAGCGGCCGCGAGGGCCACGGCCTTGCCGAGCGTGGGGATGATCCGCATGTGGATTCCTTCAGGGTGTGGGCAACGGTGCCAGTGGGCGACGCCAGTCTATGCCGTCGCCACCGGAATTGAGATGTGCATCACAGGCTACAGGAGTATCCCGTGGGTAACCAGCGTCCGGGGCGATTCGAGTCTGGCCGACGAGACAGCTTACCCGGAGGTAGCGCTCAGGCGTTGAGGGCCTCGCGCATCGGGCGCAGCTTCGCCTCGGTCTCCGCCAGCTCGGCCTCGGGATCGGAGGCCGCGACGATGCCGCAGCCCGCGTAGAGGCGCACGCGCGTGGGCGACTCGACCATCCCGCCGCGCAGCGCGATGCCGAACTCCCCGTTCCCGGCCGCGTCGACCCAGCCCACCGGGCCCGCGTACGGCCCCCGGTCCAGGCCCTCGAGCTCGCGGATCAGCTCCGCGGCCGCGCCCGTGGGGGTGCCGCAGACCGCGGCCGTGGGGTGGAGGGCCTCCGCCAGGTCCAGGGCCGACGGGCGGGCGCCGTCGGCGTCCACGGCCAGCCGGGCCCGCACGTCGGTCGCCAGGTGCCACACGTTCGGCAATTGCAGCACGAACGGCTCGTCGGGCGCCTCCAGTCCGGTCGCCAGCGGGCCGAGCTGGCGCGTCAGCGAGTCGATCGCCAGCTGGTGCTCGTGGCGCTGCTTCTCGCTGCCGACCAGCAGGCGGCGCGCGTAGTCAGGGTCCCCGGCCGGCGCCCCGACCCGGTCCAGGGTCCCGGCGAGCACGCGCGCGCTGGCCGTGTCGCCCTCGACCTTGACGAGCATCTCCGGCGTCGACCCGATCAGCCCGTCCACCGAGTAGGTCCAGCAGTCGGCGTAGCGGACCGCGAGCTCGCGCAGCACCTGCGCGGTCGCGATCGGGGAGGACAGCTCCGCGACGGCGTCCCGGGCCAGGACGAGCTTCGTCAGCCGGCCCTCCGCGATCGCCGCGACGCCCCGCGCCACGGCGGCGCGGTAGGCGTCCGGAGTCACGCCGCCGGGCACGATCCGGCTGCGCGCCCCGGCCTCCCGCTCGGCGGAGGGCTCCTCGAGCCAGGCGGCCAGCCGGCGCTGGGCGGCCGCCTCGTCGACGTCCGCGTCCGGGTCCGCGGTCGTGTAGGTCAGCCACGTGCCCCCGCCGCGGCGGGCGACCAGGACCTCCGGGACCACCATGCGCGAGGCGTGGGCGCTGGTGCGCGAGAACGCGAAGGACGCGAACGCGACGGGGCCGGTCCCCGGCAGGCCCACGGCGTCGCGGACGACGGCGGCGCGCCCCGCCGCCTCCCACCAGCGCCGTGCCGCGGCGAACCGGTCCGGGCCCGACGACGCGAAGCGGGCGGCCTCGCCGAACGCCACCATGCCGTCGCCCCGCCGGCCCCACACGAGGGCCTCGTCGCGGACCAGGTACTCCAGCAGGCCGAACTCCGGCAGCGCGGGCCCCGGCACGGTCACGGAGCGCAGGGTCGGGACGCCGGGTCCGGCGGGCGCGGCCGCCGGGGCGGTGGGCAGGGCCGTGCCCGGGACTTCGAAGCTCATGGTCCCCCTAGGGTACCCGTGCGCCGCGGCCGCCCCGGCCCGCCGGAGGGGCGCGCGCGGGGCCGTGGAGCCGCGCGGGCGGGGCGCGCCGGCGGCCCGGACGGGCGCCGCGTTACGCCCCCGCCGCCGGGTTTGCGACAATGGCCGGGTGAGCCGTGCATCGCTGCAGAAGCGCCCCGAAGAAGTCCAGGCCATGTTCGACGACGTGGCGCCCCGCTACGACCTCGTCAACGACATCCTCTCGCTGGGCCAGACCCGCCGGTGGCGCCGCATCGTCGTGGACGCCGTGGGGGCCGTCCCGGGCCAGCGGGTCCTCGACCTGGCCGCCGGGACGGGAACGTCGGCCGAGCCCTACGCGGACCGGGGCGTCCAGGTCGTCGCCTGCGACTTCTCCCTGGGCATGCTGCAGGTGGGCAAGCGCCGCCGCCCCGACATGGACTTCGTCGCCGGGGACGCCATGAACCTGCCGTTCGCGGACGACAGCTTCGACGCGGCGACCATCAGCTTCGGCCTGCGCAACGTCGAGGACCCGCGCCGGGCGCTGCGGGAGATGCTGCGGGTGGTCAAGCCCGGCGGGCGCCTGGTCGTCGCCGAGTTCTCCCACCCGGTCTTCGCGCCCTGGCGCACCGTCTACACCGAGTACCTGATGCGCGCGCTGCCGGCCATCGCGCGCAAGGCCGCCTCCAACCCGGAGGCGTACGTCTACCTGGCCGAGTCCATCCGCGCGTGGCCGAACCAGGACGGCCTCGCCGCCTGGATCGCCGGCGCGGGCTGGGCCGACTGCCGGTACCGCAACCTCACCGGCGGCATCGTGGCCGTCCACCGCGCCGTGAAGCCCGCCGCGGCCCCCGACGGCGGGGGACGGTAGCGCCCGTGTCCGTGCTGATCATCGGCGCCGGCCCCGCGGGGTCGACGGCCGCGTACCACCTGGCCCGGGCGGGCATCGAGACCACCGTCCTGGAGAAGACGTCCTTCCCGCGGGAGAAGGTGTGCGGCGACGGGCTGACCCCGCGCGCCGTGCGCGAGCTGCAGCTGCTGGGCCTGCCGCACGACGAGGCGGACGGCTGGCGCCGCAACCGGGGACTGCGCCTCGTGGCCGGCGGCCGGGCCCTCGAGGTGGCCTGGCCCGACCTGTCCGACTTCCCCGACTACGGCCTGGTCCGCACCCGGCTGGGCTTCGACGAGGCCCTGGCCCGCCACGCCCAGTCCGCCGGCGCCCGGATCCTGGAGCGCCACGCCGTCACCGCGGCAGTCCGCGACGCGTCCGGCCGCGTCACCGGCGTGCGGGCCAACGTCCTGGACGAGCGCGGCCGGCGCACCGGCGAGGAGCGCGAATTCGCCGCGGACCTGGTCCTGGCGGCGGACGGGAACTCCACGCGCACCGCCGTCAGCCTCGGCTACGAGAAGCGCGACGACCGCCCGCTCGGCGTCGCCTACCGCACCTACTTCGACAGCCCGCGCCACGAGATGGACTGGATGGAGGGCTGGCTCGAGCTGCCCGACGCGTCCGGGCGGCCCCTGCCGGGCTACGGCTGGGTGTTCGGCGTCGGCGACGGGACCTGCAACGTGGGCCTCGGGATCCTGAACTCGTCGAAGCAGTTCGGCCGGATCGACTACCGGCAGGTCCTGCGCGACTGGACCTCCGGGCTCCCCGCCGAGTGGGGGTTCACCGAGCAGAACCAGCGCGGCCCGGTCCGTGGCGCGGCCCTGCCCATGGGCTTCAACCGCACGCCCCACTACTCGCCGGGCCTGCTGCTGCTCGGCGACGCCGGCGGCATGGTCTCGCCCTTCAACGGGGAGGGCATCAGCTACGCCATGGAGTCGGCGCGCCTGGCCGCGGAGCTCGTGGCCGACGGCGGGGCCCGGCTGGCCGGGGCGTCCACGGCGGCCCGGGACGCCCACTACGCCCGGTACGCGCAGATCGTCCGCGAGAGCTGGGGCAGCCACTTCACGCTGGGCCGGGCGTTCGCCCGGCTCATCGGGGACCCGCGCATCATGCGCCTCGCGCTGCGCACCGGCATGTCCGTCCCGCCGCTGATGCGCATCGTCGTCCGCCTCCTGGCGAACCTGTCCGACCGCGACGGGCGGGCCTTTGAGGATAGAGTGATCCATGTCCTCGAGGGGCTCGCGCCCCCGACCAACAACCAGCGGCCGCCGCGCACCCCCGCCGGCCCGGCCCAGGACCACCAGAGATAAGCGCCACCGTGACTGAATCCCAGAGCAACTGGACCGCGGCCGGACACGGCCTGCCCGAGTCCTACGACGCCAACCCGGCCACCGCCGCCCTCGCCGCGGGCATCGCGCTTCCGGCCGGCTTCCGGGCCGTCGCCGAGGACCCGGAGTTCGGGCCCGCGATCAGTACGGCCATGGCCAAGGTGGAGAAGCTGCTGCGCGACGCGGTGGCCAACTCCGACCCGCTGATCGACGCGACCAGCCGCCACCTCGTCGAGGCCGGGGGCAAGCGCGTGCGCCCGCTGCTGGTGATCCTCGCGTCCCTTCTCGGCACGGGCGTCAACGACGACGTCGTCCAGGCCGCCGCGGTGTGCGAGATGACCCACCTGGCGACCCTGTACCACGACGACGTCATGGATTCGGCCCCCTACCGGCGCGGCGCCCCCACGGCGCACGAGGTGTGGGGCAACTCGGTGGCCATCCTCACCGGCGACCTGATCTTCGCGCGCGCGTCCGTCCTCGGCGCGGAGCTCGGGGCCGAGGCGGTGAACCTCCAGGCGCGCACGTTCGAGCGGCTGTGCCTGGGCCAGCTGCACGAGACGGTCGGCCCGCGCGAGGACCAGGACCCCGTCGAGCACTACCTGCAGGTCATCGCGGACAAGACCGCGTCCCTGCTCTCGACCTCCGGCGTCTTCGGCGCGCTCTTCGGCGGCGGCGGCCAGTGGGCCGAGACCATGCGCGACTACGGCGAGAAGGTCGGGACGGCGTTCCAGCTGGCCGACGACGTCATCGACGTCACCGGCGCGCAGGTCCGCTCCGGCAAGACCCCGGGCACGGACCTGCGCGAGGGCGTGCCCACGCTGCCCGTGCTCCTCCTGCGCCAGGCGGCGGCCGACGGCGACGCCTCCGCCGCGGACGCGCTCGCCAAGGTCGACGGGGACCTCAGCGGCGACGCGGAGCTGGCGGACGCGGTGGCCGCCGTCGCGGCCCACCCCGCGACCGAGCGCGCGTGGGCCGTGGCCCGCGAGTGGGCCGACGCCGCCCGCGACGCGCTCGCGCCGCTGCCCGAGGGGCCCGTCAAGGAGTCCCTCGCGGCGTTCGCGGACGCCGTCGTCACCCGCGAGATGTAGGCGCCGGCGGACGGCCGGTCCGCGGGTGCGGGGCGCGGCGGCCCCGGCTCAGCCGGCGCCGAAGGCGGCCCGCAGCTCGGCCGCCTTGCGGGCCCGCTCCTCGACCGCGACCCGGTGGCGCACCTGCCCGTAGAGCATGTCCCCGTGGTAGCGCGGGAACACGTGCTGGTGGTAGTGCCACACGTGCTGGTTCCCGGCCGGCTCGTTGTGCTGGCGCGTGCTGGTGCCCTCCGGGTTCCAGGCCGCCTTCATCGCCAGCGCGGTGCGCCGGGTCGCCAGCATCACGGCCCCCGCCGTCGCGTCGTCCAGGTCGTAGAGCGCCTCGTGGTGGGCCTCCGGGATGACCATGGCATGCCCGCCGTAGGGGCCGAACCCGTCGCACGCCATGATCACGGCCACCCTCCCGTCGCGCCACACCAGGTCCGTGGGCGCGCACAGGTTGCCGGGGGAGAAGGGCCCGCCGGCGAGCAGCTCGCAGAAGGGGCAGGCGTAGCCGTCGGGCGCGTGGCTGCGCCAGGACGCCGCGCCCACCCGGCTAGTCCTCCAGCTCCGGCTCGAGCTCCTCGAAGACCCACGCGAACATGTCCAGGACGTACTCGCTGAACGTCCCGTCCTCGCTCTTCCACGTGCCGCGGGCGTTGTTCCGGCGGTGCACGATCGGGTCCGCGACGTCGAGCTGGTCCGCCCGCACGCCCCACACGTAGCGCTCGTCCTCGTCCTCCATGAACAGCAGGTAGCCGTCCTCGACCTCGAGCTCGTCCGGGTCGAAGAAGAAGTAGTAGGCCTCCATGAGGTCGTCGCACCCGCCGAGCGCGCGGTAGAACTCGCGCATCGACTGCGGCAGCTCCTCGACGCCGGCGTCGTCCAGGGCCCCCGCGAGCTCCGTCGCGGCCAGCCCGTCCTCCGGGACCCACGCGTCGTCGAGGTACTGGGGGACCAGCGAGCGGAACTTGTCCAGGAAGATGTCAGCCATGGTTCCGATCCTATCCGTCCCCGGTGCCCCGCCCCACGTCGCGGGCGGCCAGCGCGAGCCACAGCTGGACCCGGTCCGCTGTGGTCGTCGGGTCGAACCCGGACAGCTGCGCGATCTGGCCCAGCCGGTAGCGGACGGTGTTGCGGTGCAGGCCGAGGTCCTCGGCCACGGCCCCCACGCTGCCGTCGAGCTCCAGGTAGCGGCGCAGCGTCTCCAGCAGGCCCCCGCCGTGCGCGGCGTCGAAGTCCGTCAGCGGGTCCAGCGCCTCCGCGGCGAGGTCCCCGATCGGCACGTCCCGGGCCGTGAGCAGCAGGGACGTCAGGGACAGCCGGGAGGGGTGGTTGACGTCCTGCCCGTGCCGCAGGGCCTCGACCGCCTCGAAGTAGCTCCAGCGCAGCCCGGTCGCCTCCGCGTAGCCGCCGCCGTAGGACACGCGGGCCGGCACGCCGGCCCCGGCGAGGTAGCCGGCCAGTCCGGCCGCGGCCTCGCGTCCGTCGGCGGTGGGCAGGACGACGGCGAGGCGCCGGTCCACGAGCGCCGCCGTCGCATCCTCCAGCCCCGGCGGCAGGGGGAGGGTCGCCAGCGTGCGCTGGGCGGTCCCGTCCGCGTCCGCGACGAGGACCGCGTGCCGCGCGGCGGCGGCGATGCCGACGGACTGCAGGCGCAGGACCGCGTCCTGGCCCGCCACCCTGCCGCGGGCGAGGTCGCCGAGGACCTGCCCCGCCGTCGTCCGCCGCGACTCCCGCAGCCGCGCCTGCGCGGCGAGCTCGACGCCGATCAGCGACTGCGCGTAGCCGACGATCGCGTCGTCCGCCGGGGGGCCGGCCACGTGCAGCGTGCACGCGTCCTTCAGCCCGGTGGCCACCGGGACCCGGTGCCACTCGCCGCCGTCGGTGCGCCCGTGCAGGAACGCGCCGTACTGCTCGAGCGCCACGCGCGTGCCCAGCCGGGCGGCCAGCTCCTCGAGCAGCCGCTGCAGGCCGCCGCCGGAGAGCAGGGCCGACGCCAGCCGCTGGTGGCCGCGCAGCAGCCGTTCGAGCCGGTCCACGTGGTCGCGGTTGATCGACTCGGACACCATGCGAGTGATGGCGACGAACGGCGTCGCGTAGGGGACCTCGAAGACGGGGAGGCCGACCTCGGTGGCGCGCCGCACCGTGGCCGCCGGGACGCGGGCGTGGGTCAGGCCCGTGGCGTAGCCCAGGGCGACGACGCCGGCGGCCCGGGCCCGGTCCACGAAGGAGGTCTGCGCGGCCACGGTCTTCTGGCGCACGCCGGTGGTCAGCAGGATCTCGCCGCCGGAGAGGAAGGGCGAGGGGTCGGCCAGCTCGGTCACGGCCGCCCACGCAATGGGCTGGTCGGCGTCCGGCCCCGGGTCGGTGACGGGGCGCAGGTCGAGGGAGCCGGCGGCAAGCAGCCCGGCGAGCGTCATGGCCATGCACCGATTCTAGTTGTGCATTGGACCGAATCACCGCGCGTGGCACTGGTCGGATGCCCTGCCCCGGAGGACGGGGTGCGCCGTGCCCGGAGTGGTTCGTTGTGGCCAATGTGGCACGGGTCTACCGTATGGCCATGACCACTCACACACCGGGAGGGACGGCGCCGGCCCCGGCGGCCCGCGAGACGTTCTCCTCGCGCAAGCTGTTCATCCTCTCCGCAGTCGGCTCCGCCGTCGGGCTCGGGAACATCTGGCGGTTCCCGTACGTCGCCTACGACAACGGCGGCGGGGCCTTCCTCATCCCCTACCTTGCGGCCCTGCTGACCGCGGGCATCCCGCTCCTGTTCCTCGACTACTCGATCGGCCACAAGTTCCGCGGCTCCGCGCCGCTGGCCTACCGGCGCCTCCACCGGGGCGCCGAGTTCCTGGGCTGGTGGCAGGTGCTCGTCTGCTTCATCATCGCCATCTACTACGCCGTCATCATCGCGTGGGCCGCCATGTACGCCGGGTTCTCCGTCACGGAGGCCTGGGGCGACAGCCCCGGGGACTTCCTGACGGGCGAGTTCCTGCAGGTCGCCGCGGCCCCCGGCATCGAGCTCGACTACGTGCCGGCCGTCTTCTGGCCGCTGCTGGTCGTCTGGCTCGTGGTCATCGGCATCATGGTCGGTGGCATCCGCAAGGGCATCTCCGCGGCCAACTCGATCTTCATGCCGCTGCTGACCGTCATGTTCCTCCTGCTCGTCGTCAGCGCCCTGTTCCTGCCCGGCGCCGTCGAGGGCCTGAACAACTTCTTCACCCCGGACTGGGCGGCCCTGGCCGACCCGACCGTGTGGGCCGCCGCCTACGGCCACATCTTCTTCTCGCTGTCCGTGGCCTTCGGCATCATGATCACCTACTCGTCGTACCTCAAGCGCAAGACGGACCTGACCGGTTCCGGAATGGTCGTGGGCTTCGCGAACTCCGGCTTCGAGCTGCTGGCCGGCATCGGCGTCTTCGCGGCGCTCGGCTTCATGGCGCAGGCGGCCGGCCAGAGCGTCGGCGACGTCGCGACCGCGGGCGTCGGCCTGGCGTTCGTGGCCTTCCCGACGATCGTCTCCCAGGCCCCGTTCGGCGCGGTGCTGGGGCTGCTCTTCTTCGGTTCGCTCGTGTTCGCGGGGCTCACGTCGCTGATCTCCATCCTCGAGGTCATCGTCGCGGCCGTGCAGGACAAGCTGGGCTGGGCCCGCGTGCCCGCCTCGCTGGTCGTCACGGTCCCCGTCGCGCTGATCTCGATCGTGCTGTTCCCGACCGTCACCGGGCTGTACCTGCTGGACACGTTCGACGCGTTCGTCAACAGCTTCGGCATCCTCGCCGGCGCGCTGGTCGCGGTCATCGTCGTCGCCTGGATCTTCCGCAAGCTGCCGACGCTCTCGGGCCACCTGAACAGGGTCTCGTCCGTGAAGATGCGCGGCACGTGGATGGCGCTCGTCGCCGTCGTCGTCCCGCTGGCGCTGGCCTACATGCTCTACAACGAGTTCGCCACGAAGATCGCGGAGCCCTACGAGGGCTACCCGCTGGACTTCCTGGCCGTGTACGGGTGGGGCATGGCCGGGGCCCTGGTCGTCGTGGCGGTCCTGCTCACGCTCATCCCCTGGGGCCCGAGGTCCCGGGCCCACGATCCCGAGTACGACGCGATCCGCGACCGGGAAGAGAAGGAGGCCTCCCGATGACACCGCTTGCCATCACGTTCCTGGTCATCGCCATCGTCACCATCTGGGGCGGGTTCGTCCTGGCCCTGGTGAACCTGGCGCGCCATCCCGAGGACGAGGAGGCCATGCCCGACGAGCTCCGCACGGAGCTCTAGGCCGCAGGCCAACACACCGCGCCGGCCGCCGCGCCCGGTGCCCGACAGGGGCCGCCTCCCACCCGTGGGGGGCGGCCCCTCGCGCGTGCGGCCCCTCGCGCGTGCGGCGCCGGGCTCCATGCGGGCGCCGGCCCCGGGCCCCCGCGCACGGGCCGGCGTCACACGGGCGCCCGCACCGGGGCGGGGACGTGAATTCCTGGGGACGGCGAGGCGGCCGCGAGGGAACCGGCGGCCGCGCGGCGGCCCTCCCGACGGAGGGGCTGTGCACCTGCACTGCGTTTTCCGGGATCCCCTGTCGCCTTGGCCGTGGCACCGGTTGGCGCCGTCCGCGTAGTCTCGATAGCGAGACGGGGATCACGCCCCGCCGGGGCGCTCCGCGCCCGCAGTCCAGACCGACCGCCCCACCAAGGAGCCACCGCCCGTGGAGACCACCACCAGCCACCGCCTGGAGCAGAAGCGCAACATCGTCGGCCCGTTCCCCGGCCCCAAGTCGAGGGCCCTGGCCGAGCGCCGCGACCGGGCCGTCGCCGCCGGCGTCGCCTCCGTCGCCCCGGTGTACGCCGCCGACGCGGACGGCGGCATCATCCTGGACGTCGACGGCAACAGCCTCGTCGACATGGGCTCCGGCATCGCCGTGACCACCGTCGGCGCCTCGCACCCGAAGGTCGCCGCCGCCGTCGCCGAGCAGGCCGGGCGCTTCACCCACACGTGCTTCATGGTCACGCCGTACGAGGGCTACGTCGAGCTCGCCGAGCAGCTCGCCGAGCTCACCCCGGGCACCCACGCGAAGAAGGCCGTGTTCTTCAACTCCGGCTCCGAGGCCGTGGAGAACGCCATCAAGGTCGCGCGCCTCGCCACGGGCCGCCAGGCCGTCGTCGCCTTCGACCACGCCTACCACGGCCGCACCAACCTCACGATGGGCCTCACCGCGAAGTCCGCCCCCTACAAGCGCGGCTTCGGCCCGCTGGCGCCGGAGATCTACCGGGTGCCGATGAGCTACCCCTTCCGCGAGGAGAACCCCTCGATCACGGGCAAGGAGGCCGCCGAGCGCGCCATCCTGGCCATGGAGAAGCAGATCGGCGGCGACCAGATCGCGGCCATCATCATCGAGCCCATCCAGGGCGAGGGCGGCTTCATCGTCCCGGCCGAGGGCTTCCTGCCCCGGGTCGCCGAGTGGGCCAAGGAGCAGGGCATCGTCTTCGTCGCCGACGAGGTCCAGTCCGGCTTCTGCCGCACCGGCGCGTGGTTCGCGTCCGAGCACGACGGCGTCGTCCCCGACATCGTCACCCTCGCCAAGGGCATCGCCGGCGGCATGCCGCTCTCCGGCATCGTGGGCCGCGCCGAGCTGCTCGACGCCGTCCACCCGGGCGGCCTCGGCGGTACCTACGGCGGCAACCCGGTCGCCGTCGCCGGTGCCCTGGCGGCCATCCAGGCCATGCGCGACGAGGACCTCAACGGACGGGCCCGGGCCATCGAGTCGGCCTTCTACGGCCGGCTGCGCCCGCTCGCCGGCGAGTTTGCGTCCATCGGCGACCTGCGCGGCCGCGGCGCCATGCTCGCCATCGAGTTCGTGAAGCCCGGCGGCAAGGAGCCGGACGCGGACCTGGCCAAGGCGATCGCGGCGGACTGCCTCGCCGAGGGCGTCCTCATCCTGACCTGCGGCACCTACGGCAACGTCATCCGCCTGCTGCCGCCGCTGGTCATCGGAGACGAGCTGCTCGCCGACGCGCTCGACGTCCTCGAGGCGGCGATCCGCAAGAACGCCTAGCGCGCCACGCACCACGCGGGCCGCGGTGCGCCCGAGCCGGTGACGCGCCGGCGACGGGGGGGCGTCAGGCGCGGACGACGGCGGGGTTGGAGCGCTGCCGCCGCCACATGTCCACGGCCAGCAGGACCACCGCGACCCAGACGAGGACGAAGCCGGCCAGCCGCTCCGGCGGCATCGGCTCGCCGAAGACGGTCAGCGCCAGGATGAACTGCAGTGTCGGCGTGATGAACTGCAGCGTGCCCACGGTGCTCAGCGGCAGGCGGCGGGCGGCGGAGCCGAACAGCAGCAGCGGCACGGCCGTGACCGCCCCGCTGGCCACGAGCAGCCACGTGTGCAGCGGCCCCACGGCCAGGAACGTCCCCTCGCCGCGGAGGCCGAGCCAGACGAGGTAGGCGACCGCGGGCAGCACCACCAGCGCGGTCTCCACGGTCAGGCTGGCCGCGGCCCCGACGCTGCGGCCCACCCGGTTCTTCACGAACCCGTAGAGACCGAACGAGCACGCCAGCGCCAGGGCGATCCACGGCACCGAACCGTACGCGAACGCGAGCACGAGGACGGCCGCCAGCCCGAAGCCCAGGGCCGTCCACTGCAGCCGGCTCAGGCGCTCCTTGAGGAGGAGGACGCCGAGCCCGGCGGAGACGAGCGGGTTGATGAAGTAGCCGAGGGCCGCCTCCACTGCGTGCCCGGTCAGCACGGCCAGCGCGTACACCACCCAGTTGACGGAGATGAAGACCGCGGCCAGCGCCAGGGTGCCCAGCGCGCGCGGGGTGGCCGCGGCGGTCCGCACATTCCGCCAGCCGCGCGTGGCCGTGAGCAGGACGGCCAGGAACAGCAGGCTCCACGTGATCCGGTGCGCGACGATCTCGGTCGGCGCGGCCGCCGACACGGACAGGAAGTACAGCGGGAACAGGCCCCAGAGGCCGTACGCCCCGAGCCCCTGCAGCAGGCCCGTCCGGTCCAGGGACGGCGCGGCCGCGGGGGAGTGGGCACGGCGGGCCGCCGCGGGCTGGGAGGGGCTCATGTCCGCACCAACCGCCGGCGGCCCGGTCCTATTCCGCCTCACCCGGGGGTGCCCGGGTTCAGGAACGTCTGGATCGTCTGCACGGGCCGGCCCGTCTGGACCAGTTGGCCGCGGCCCGGGGGCAGCGGGCGGGCCCGGATGTTGTTCACGAGCGCACCCTCGGAGCGCTCCCCGTTCATGACCAGGGCCGAGGTGCCCGAGTCCCGCAGGGTCGCGAAGAACGACTCGTACAGGCCGCGGCTCGCGCCGCGCACCTTCCGGGTGAGGACCACGTTCAGGTCGAGCTCCGCGGCCATCGGCAGGTACGAGCCCAGCGCCCCCAGGGGCCGGCCGCCGCCGGCGGTGAGGATGTCGTAGTCGTCGACGAGGACGACGAGCCGCGCAGTGCCCGGCCGCTCGTCGCCGGAGCCGCCCGTCGTGCGCAGCTGCAGCTCCTTGGCCAGGGCGGCGGAGAGCTGCTCGCCGACGGCGGCGCTGCCCGCGTACCCGCCCAGGTAGTCGTCCGGGACGACGTCGTCGAGGCCCTTGCGCGGGTCGTACACGGCGAACAGCAGCTCGTCCGGGGTGTGCTGCTCCACGAGCGTCGAGACGACCGTGCGCAGCAGGTTCGACTTGCCGCTGCCCTCGTCGCCGAGGACGACGAGGTGGCGGTCCTTCGACGTCGTGTCCAGCAGCAGCGGGGACAGGTCCACCTCGCGCAGGCCCAGCGGCACGACGCCGCGCGCGGCCGGGACCGGCACGGAGGACAGCGGGGTGGCGGGCGGAAGCACCCGCACGCGCATCGCCGTCTCGCGGGTGGACTCCGCCACCTGGGCCACGAGCGCCGCGAGGCCCTCCGGGAGGTCCTCCACGCCCGCCGACCCGTCGATCCGGGGCAGGGCGATGTGTCCCACCAGCCGGCTGTCGTCCAGGCCGCGGCCCGGCGCCTCCTGGCTGACGCCGGCGGCGGCCTTGCGGTCGATCGCCGAGTCGGCCGGGTCCGTCAGCGCCAGCTCGATGCGGTGGCCGAAGAAGCCCTGCTGGGCCATGCGCAGCTCGGCGCTCCGGTTCAGGGTGGCGACCACGTGGATGCCGTAGCCGCCGCCGCGCGTGATGAGCGTGTTGACGCCCTCCCGGAGCTCCTCGAAGTCCTCCGCGACCTGCCCGAAACCGTCGACGACCAGGAACACGTCGGCGCTGGGCAGTTCGGGCAGCCGGCCCTCCGCCTTGAGCCGGCGCATCGTGGCGAGGGAGTCGATCTGCCGCTCCTCGAACACGCGTTCGCGCACGAGCAGCATGCCGAGCAGCTCCTCGACCGTGCGGCGGACCACCTCGCGGTTGGTGCGGATCGCGGTCCCGCCGACATGGGGCAGCCCGCCCAGCGGGAGCAGGGCGGACCCCAGCAGGTCGACGCAGTAGACGCCGACCTCGCGGGGGGAGTGCGTCAGCGCCAGCGCCGCCACGATGGTGCGCAGGGCGGTGCTGCGGCCGGACTGGGGGCCGCCCGTGATGGCGAGGTTCCCGCCGGCGGCGGCGAAGTCGATCTCCCACAGGCCCTGCCACTGGCGGGCCGGGTCGTCGAGCAGCCCGATCGGCACGCGCAGACGCCCGCCGGCGGCCAGGCGCAGGCCCTCCTCGCCCGGGCGGATGCCGCCCGCGGCGGCGTCCAGGGCCACGGCGTCCGGCAGCGGGGGCAGCCAGATCTCCTGCACGGAGCGCGGGAACGTGCGCAGCGTGTCCATCAGCGTGGACATCACGGTCGGGCCGGTGGAGCGCCGCGGCGCGCGGCTGGCCGGAGCGGCGCCAGCGCCGCCGTCGGCCTCCCCGCCCGCGTACAGCGGGACGGGGACGACGGCGGGGACCTCGGCGGCCACCGGCCGCTCCGGCTCGCGCTCCGCCTCGAGGGGGCCGGAGACGTAGCCGGACTTGAACCTCGTGTAGACCGTCGTGTCTACCTTGAGGTAGCCGTAGCCCGGCACCGGGGGCAGGTGGAACGCGTCGGGCGTGTCCAGGACGGTGCGGGACTCGGACTCGGACAGCGTGCGCAGCCCGATCCGGTAGGACAGGTACGTCTCCAGGCCGCGCAGCTTGCCGGACTCGACGCGCTGGCTGCTCAGCAGCAGGTGCACGCCGATCGAGCGGCCGATGCGCCCGATGGAGAGGAACAGGTCGATGAAGTCCGGGCGCGCGGTGAGCAGCTCGCCGAACTCGTCGATGATGACCACCAGGTGCGGCAGCGGCTCCAGGTGCTCGCCGCGGGCCAGCGCCTCCGCCCGGCGGGCCTGGTAGTCCGTGATGTTCGCGATGTTCCCGGCCGCCTTGAGGACCTCCTGCCGGCGCAGGATCTCCCCGTTGAGGCTCGCGTACACGCGCTCGACCAGGGACAGGTCGTCGGAGAGGTTCGTGATGATGCCCGCGACCTGCGGGGCCCCCTCGAACGGGGCGAACGTCGCGCCGCCCTTGAAGTCGACAAGCACCAGGGCGAGCCGGTCCGGGGAGTGCGTGGCCAGCAGGCCGAACACCAGGGAACGGAGCATCTCGGACTTCCCGGACCCCGTGGCCCCGACGCACAGCCCGTGCGGGCCCATCCCGAGCTGCGCGGACTCCTTGAGGTCGAGCATGGCGGGCCGGCCCCGGTCGTCGGGCCCGAGCGGGACGCGCAGGAAGTCTGCGTCGGAGCGCGGACGCCACGTGCGCTCGACGTCGGCCCGGTCCAGCCGCGGCGTGAGCCCGAGCATCTGCAGGAAGCTGGCCGACCCCTCGCCGGCCCCCGGGTGCTCGAGGGAGTCCGGGCTCAGCCGCAGCGGCGCGAGCTCGCGCGCCAGGGCCTCGGCCGTCGCCACCGGCAGGGCGTCCAGCCGGCCCTCGACGGTCTCCGGGTGGACGCGGTCGCGCCGGTAGTCCTGGACGCGGAAGCCGTCGCCGGTCTCGGTGATGCGCACGGCGACGTCCGAGGGCTCGTCCGCGCGGTCGGCGACCAGGTGCACCACCGTCAGGGCCATGACGGCGGGGTCGGCGAACGCGTCGCCCAGCGGCAGCTCCGCGCTGCGGGAGCCGTGCGTGTCGGAGACGACCAGCAGGCGGGACAGGGCCTGCCCCAGGGAGCGGTCCGTCTTGCGGGCCTCCACGGCGGCCTTGGCGCGGGCCGCCAGATCGTCCGCGGCCAGGGCGCCCAGGGACTGGAGGTCCGGGGCGATGCGCCGCGCCGGGCCCGTGGGCTCCTGCCGGCCCTGGTCCGCCAGGTGCGGCAGCCACGTGACCCAGTCCCAGTCCGCGTGCGCGTGCCGCGGGACCGCCAGCCCCAGCTCGAGGTCCTCGGGCGAGTGGAACGCGGCGGCCCCGGCGAGCAGGTTCCGGGCGACGGCCAGGGCGAAGCCCCGGGACCCGACGACGCTGACGTTGCCGACCGAGTCCAGCGGGACCGTGATCGGCAGCTCCGGGCTCGCCGCGTAGCGGCGGCGCAGGAACTCCGCCTCGGCCACCATGAACGCGTCGGCCTGCTGCGTCGAGGCGGCCTGCTCCGTGACCGTGATGGCGCGGCACGGGCGCTCGCCGGTGCCGAGGCGCACCGAGAGGAAGTCCTCGTGGCCGCGCCGGCGCTCCCACAGGCGCAGGGGCGTGCGCACGATGTCGAAGAGCGCCTGCGGCGGCGGGCAGCTGGCGCGGGCGGCGGCGACGGCCTCCTGTTCGTCCGCGCGCAGGGCCACGCGCGTCCGCTCGAGGTAGTCGGTGTAGGCGCCGCGGGCCTCGGCGCGCTGCCGCTGCCGCCTGCCGCGCTGGCTGAAGAGCATGAAGACCGCGATGACCACGGTCAGGACCATCATCATGGCCCCGACCGCCGCGAACGGTGAGTTGCGGAACACCATCATCACCGTCATCGAGACGGCGCCGCCGAGCATCGGCACGATGCCCATGAGGTTCAGCCCGGGGGCCTCGCCCTCGACCGGCGGCGGGCCCTCGATCGCGAACGGGCGGAACGCGCGCAGCGGCGGGGTGGTCCGGGCGGGACGGTGGACGATGCGCTGGCCCACTACGCCCTCCCGTTGGCCAGGGCCAGGGCCTTCGCGGCCAGCCCCGCCGCGGCCTGGCGGTGCCGCGGCGCCATCCGGGCCGGATCGAGCGTCGAGCCCGCGGCCAGGTGCGCGTCGTAGCCGAGCGCGTAGGCGGGCAGGCCCAGCCGGGACAGTCGGCCGGCCTGGTCCAGGGCGGCCAGGGCCGAGGCGCGGTCCTGCTGCAGGACCAGCACCGCGAACGGGATCGGCGCCAGGCGCGGGTCGGCGCGCCACTCGGCCAGCCGGTGGAGGGCGTCGTCCAGGCCGGAGAGCGTCGCCGGGACCGCATACACGGCGGCGTGGCAGTCCGCCAGCGCCGCCTGCGCGGCCGGCGACTCGGTCCCGGTCGGGCAGTCCAGCAGCGTGATCGGGAAGTAGCGGGAAACGGCCGCGCAGGTCTGGCGCAGCGCGGGCGCCTCCGCCGGCGCCACACCGGAGCGCGGCCCGGTCGCGAAGAGGTTCGGGGCCGCGGGGGCGAGCAGGCCCCGCAGGTCCGCGGCGGACGGCGCGCGCCCGGCCGTGGTCCGCGGGACCAGCGCATCGACCGGGGCCGCGCGGTCCAGGCCCAGGCGCAGCGCGAGGCTCCCGTGGCCGGGGTCGAGGTCCAGGACGGAGACGGAGTCGGGGCGCACGGAAGCGTAGACGCGTGCCAGCAGGGCCGCCGCCGTCGTCTTCCCGGCGCCGCCGCGCGAGGAGACGACGGCGATCCGCCGCCCCGTGGTGACGGCCGCCTGGGCGCCGGCCGCCGCCTCGGCCAGGTCCAGCGGCGTCCGGTCGGACGTGAATAGGGCGCGCAGGGCGCCGAGCGGTCCGCGGCCCGCCGCCGTCGTGCGGGCCAGCCGGAGGCGGTCGGCCTCGAGCGGCGCGCCGACGCCGTCCGGGGCGGACGCCGGAGGTGCGGCGCCGGGGTCCCGCGGCCGGGACTCCTCCGTCTGCCGGCGGCTTCTCCGGGACGGAGGGGCGGGCGCCCAGGGGTCGGCGGGGCGCCCGTCGGCGCCGTGCGGCTGCCCGGGGGACTGGTGGGGGCTCATGCGCGGCGCTTCCTTAGAACGACTCGAGCAGCCGGGCGAAGACGCCGTAGTGGCCGATCAGGAGGGGGACCGTGGCGAGGATGGCGAGCGTCTCGAGGCGCTCGAAGACCTGGCGCATCCGCGCCTGCGTGTGGTCCGGCAGGCGCACGGCCAGGCCGAAACCGATGCACAGGGCCAGGGCCAGCAGGCCCGCGGCCACCAGCCAGGCCAGGCCCGGGGCGAGGGCGACGACGGTGCGCAGGCCGGACCACGCGCCGGCGGCGGCCGCGGCGAACAGGGCGTGGCGCTGCACGGCCAGCGGGAAGGAGCGGGCCCGGAGCGCCGTCGCGAGCACCAGGGCCAGCAGCAGCGGCAGCGACCATTCGGGGTGGGCCGTGCCGGCCCCGACCAGCCACAGGGCCACGCCCGCCGAGGTGGCGGCCGCCAGGACGGCCAGGCTCAGGCCGTGGTGGGCCGACTGCAGGGCGGCAACGGCGTCCGTGCGCAGGATGCTCCCGCCGCGGGCCCGCGAGTCGTCCAGCGTGGCCAGGCCGGACGCGGACAGGGCGAGCGGGGGCAGCGCGCCGAGGAGCAGGACGGTGGCCACGGCGGCGAATCCGCCGACCCCCGCGGCGTCTCCGGGGCCCGTGGACGCCCACGACGCCAGCGGAACGGCGACGGCCCACGCGGCCGTGAGGACGGCGGCGACGGCGGCGCCGGTGAGCGGTCCCCGCGGGCGGCCGGCGATGGCGCCGAGCGCGGCCAGCAGCGCGACGGCGGCCGCGGCCGCGGCCAGGGCGCGCCAGCCCGCCTCCGCGTCCCAGCGCAGGACGCCGAGCACCGCGGCGGCGAACCCGGTTCCGGCCAGCGTGGCCGCGACCGGCCGGGACGCCCGGCCCAGCGCGGCGCCGAGGCCCAACAGCACGGCCCCCGCCGCGAGCAGCACCCACCACCCGGCCGCCGGCAGGGAGCGGGCGACGAGCAGCTCGAGCCCGGCCAGGAACGCCGCGCCGGAGAACACCCCGGACGCGGCCACGAGGTGGCTCCGCGTCCACAGCCCGGGCACGCGCCCGGTGCCCTCGACGACCGTGTCCGCGAGGTCGTACACCACGGCCGGGGGAGGGGCCTCGTGGCTGTTGAGCAGGGTCAGGCGCGCGCCGTCGGCCACGCCGGCGTCCGCGAGGGACGCCTGCGCCGCGATCGGCTCGCCCGCCGGGTCCAGCAGGACCTTGGCGGCCAGGCGCTCGCCGGGCCCGTCCCCGAGCAGGTCCAGCAGCTGGGGCATCAGCGTCCCCGTCGCGGCCGTGGACGGGAGGAGCAGGTCCACGTGGCGGCGGGCGCCGAGCAGGGTGACGCGGGTGTAGGGCCCGGACACGGTCAGGCCCCCCGGGCCGTCGCGGGCGCCGGCCGGACCGGCTCCAGCTCGAGGACGACCGCGGGCCCGGCCTGGCCGCGGCGGCGCTCCTCCTCGGCCTGCCGGTCGGCGAGCAGGTCCGCCACGAACGCGACGCCCACGCACACGGCGGCGACGAGCGCCGCGGCGACGAGGCTGAACAGGAAGTGCCGGGCGCTGGGCCGGTACCTGCGCTGGATGGGGTTCTCCCCGAACAGCAGCGCGTTCGCCAGCCGGCTCCGCCGCACCGCCACCGACTCGATGAGTTGGCTGTCGAATTCCGTGGCCAAATCTGTCCCCTCCGTCTTCCCGCGCCGAGCGATCGTTCCGCGCTCCATCATGTCAGGCCAGGGCCCCGCGGGGCGGCCGCCGCGGGCCGGAAGGGCGGTTCCGCCCTGGGGGAGAACTCCCCATGGCCGGTCCTTGACCCCGTCTTGCTCCCGGCGTTGGATTAATCCCGGACCACACACCACCCGGACAGCGTCCGGGCAAGCGAAGGGGAACCAGGGGCATGGGCTTCAAGGGCAAGATGAACGTCGACGCGATGGGCAGCGCCGTCCAGCAGTCCGAGGACTCGGGCGTCCAGCTGATCAAGCTGGTCGAGGAGCTCGCCGACGGCGTCGAGGACCTCAAGAGCACGTTCAAGGGCAACGCCGCCGCGGCGTACCACGAGTTCATGCGCGAATCGAACCGGGTGCAGGGCCAGCTCGTGGCCGCGCTGGCGTCCATCAACCGCGGCCAGGCGGACACCGCCAAGGCCTACATCGAGATGGACGACACGATGGAGTCCGACGGCAGCTCCGCCGCGGGCCGCGCCTCGGGCGTCTCCGTCCGCGGCTTCAACATCGGCTCCTAGCCGCACCCCCTCCACGACACCGGCGCACCGCGCCCGGAAAGGACCAGACATGACCATCTCATTCGACGAGGGACACGCCGCGCGCATCGAGGGCGACGTCCTCCGCATCGCCGGCCAGATCGAGGGCATCATCGGCGACCGCGAGCAGCAGAAGGCGTTCGTCGCCGAGAACTGGGAGGACGCGCAGAACCGCGAGGGCTACGACGCCAAGGAGAAGGCCTGGATCGACGCGGCCAACGAGACGCTCGACCTCGTCCGCCAGGCGCGCGAGCTGCTGAACAAGAACCAGGTCACGGCCAACCAGACGGGCTCCCGCGTCGGCAGGATCGTCGACGGCATCTGACCGCTCCCGGTGACGCCCGGCACACGCGGGTGCCGCCCGGCGCGCCGGGCAATTAGACTAGGGTGCCGTGCGCTATTCCGGCGCGCCCATCCGGCCCCGACGTGAGGAAGTCCCGTGCCCCAGACCGCAGCCGACCGCCCGCTCCGCGTTGCCATCATCGGCGCAGGACCGGCAGGCGTCTACGCGGCTGACATCCTGACGAAGGCCGAACGCGAGTTCGAGGTCTCGATCGACCTCTTCGACGCCTACCCGGCCCCGTACGGGCTGATCCGCTACGGGGTCGCCCCGGACCACCCCCGGATCAAGGGCATCGTCAACGCCCTGCACAAGGTCCTGGACCGCGGCGACATCCGCTTCCTCGGCAACGTGACCTACGGCCGCGACCTCAAGCTCTCCGACATCCGGGACATGTACGACGCGGTGATCTTCGCGACCGGCGCCATCAAGGACGCGCCGCTGGACGTCCCCGGCGTCGAGCTGGAGGGCTCGTTCGGGGCCGCGGACTTCGTGTCCTGGTACGACGGGCACCCGGACGTGCCGCGCGAGTGGCCGCTGGAGGCCAAGGAGGTCGCGGTCATCGGCAACGGCAACGTCGCCCTGGACGTGGCCCGGGTGCTGTCCAAGCACGCGGACGACCTGCTCTCCACGGAGATCCCGGAGAACGTGTACGCGGGGCTGAAGGCCTCGCCGGTGACGGACGTGCACGTCTTCGGCCGCCGCGGGCCGGCCCAGGTGAAGTTCACGCCCCTGGAGCTGCGCGAGCTCAGCCACAGCCGGGACGTGGACATCGTCCTGTACCCGGAGGACTTCGAGTTCGACGAGGCCTCCGACGCGGCGATCAAGTCCAACAACCAGGTCAAGACCATGGTCAACACGCTGACCAACTGGCTTGTCGAGGAACAGGACACCGGGGCCTCCCGGCGCCTGCACCTGCACTTCCTGCATTCCCCGGTCGAGGTCCTGGGCGAGGACGGGAAGGTGGCGGGCATGCGCTTCGAGCGCCAGGAGCTCGACGGCACCGGCAACGTGCGCGGCACCGGCGAGATGGTGGACTACCCGGTCCAGGCCGTCTACCGGGCGATCGGCTACTTCGGCTCCGAGCTGTCGGAGGTCGGCTACGACCCCCAGCGGGGCGTGATCCCGAACGATGGCGGGCGCGTCCTCGACGCCGCCGGCCAGCACATCCCGGGCCTGTACACGACCGGGTGGATCAAGCGCGGCCCCGTGGGCCTGATCGGCCACACCAAGGGCGACGCCCTCGAGACCATCGGGAACCTCCTCGAGGACCGCCCCGACCTGCCGCCGGCCGAGCACCCGGAGGAGGACGCCGTGGTCGGCCTGCTCGAAGAGCGCGGTGTCGCCTACACCACGTGGCAGGGCTGGCTGGCCCTGGACGCGCACGAGCGGGCCCTCGGCGAGGCCGCCGGGACCGTGCAGACCCCCGCCGGCGAGATCACGCGCGAGCGCGTGAAGGTCGTGCCGCGCGAGGACATGGTGCGCATCTCCCAGGGGGAGTAGCCGCGCCGCCGCCCCTGCCCACCGGGGGCGGCCGACGGGACTTGGGGATCGCAGCGCCGTCGGACACTATTGAGGTGGCCCAAGGACCGGGGAACGCCTTGGGACGGACTGACCGCCAACCGAAGGCCCCCCGTGCACCCAGAACAGACCCCCGAGACCAGCGGAACCGTTCCCGAGCAGGCCAGCGACCCCGAACTGATCGGCCGCGTCCGCGCGGGCGACGCCGAGGCCTACGCGGCCCTGTACGAGCGGCACCACGCGGCCGCCCTCGCCGTCGCGCGCCGGCGCGCCTTCAACGACTCCGACGCCGAGGACCTGGTCTCGGAGGGCTTCGCGCGGGTCTACGCTGTCCTGCGCGACGGCGGCGGACCGGACACGTTCTTCCGCGCGTACCTGTGCACCGCCGTGTCGCGGCTCGCGTTCGCCCGCAACGACCAGGCCGCGCGCCAGCGCCCGACGGACGAGATCGAGCTCTTCGAGCGGGGCGACGAGCACGCCGACCCGGTGATGCGCCGCTTCGAGGCCGGCGTCGTGGTCGGCGCGTTCACCTCCCTGCCCGAGCGCTGGCAGGCGGTCCTGTGGCACACCGAGGTCGAGGGCCTCAAGCCGGCCCAGATCGCCCCGCTGCTGGGCCTGACCCCCAACGCCGTCTCGGCCCTCGCCGTCCGGGCGCGCGAGGGCCTGCGGCAGGCCTACCTCCAGGGGCACGTCGGTGCCGTCGACCAGCGGCGCTGCTCCGAGACGGCCGGCCTGCTCGGCGCCTACGCGCGGAACGGGCTCCGCCAGCGGCAGCGGGCCGCCGTCGAGGCCCATCTGGACGGCTGCGGCCGGTGCACCGCGGTGCTCGCCCAGGTGAATGACGTCGGCGCCTCCCTGCGCGGGATCGTCGTGCCGCTGGTGCTCGGTGCCGGATCCGGAGCCTGGCTGGCCCCGGGCTTCCTCGCGGCCGGCGCCGCCGCGCCGCTCGGCCCCTGGCCAGCGGCCGGGGCCTGGGTCCAGGATGCCGCTGGCCGCGCGGCCGGCGTCGTCCGCGCCAACGCCCCCGCGGCGGCCGCCGCGGCGGCGGCCATGGCCGTCGCCCTCGCCGGGATCGCCGGCTGGACCGTCTGGTCCGGCGGCCAGATCGCCGACGCGTCCCTGGACCGCCCGGCCCGCCCCACTGCGGGGGGCCAGACCCCGGACGCCGGTGCCTCGGCGCCCGCCCAGGGGGCCGAGCCGACGGCCGAGCCCCCGGCCCCCGTCGCCAGCCTCGTCCCTGCGCCGCCCACGAGCGAGCGCCCCGAGGCCACGATTTCGGCCATGCCCTCCGCCGGCGGCGCCGGCGGCGTCCCCGGCCCTTCGACGCCGCGGCACCCGGCCGAAACCGCCACGCGGCCGGCGCCGACGGGGGACCCGTACGTGTCCGGGGTCCCCGCGCCGACCGGCACCGGCGCCGCGACGGGGGAGTCCGTGGAGGATGCCCCAGGTGCGGCGTCCGGCGGGACGCAGGACGGGACCCAGGGTCCGGACGGCACCCAGTCGCCGTCGGAGTCCGGCTCGCCCACGGCCACGCCGTCGGAATCGGCGGTCCCGAGCGAATCCAGCCCGGCCCCGGGCGACCCCAGCCCGACCCCGACCCCGACGCCGTCCGACGACACCTCCCCGACGCCCTCCGACGACACCTCCCCGGCGCCGTCCACGGAGCCCGCCACGGAGACCACTCCGGAGGAGACCGATGCCGCGCCGCCGTCGGCCACCGGCTCCGGCTCCGGGTCCGGGTCCGGTGGGATCCTTGCCGTCGGCACGGCCAGCGGAAGCGGGAAGACCCGCACCGTGGACCTGGTGCTGCCCTGGCGGTAGGCCGCCGGAGGGCCCGGGGGGCCGGCTCCGGCCGCCCCCTTAACGCGCCGGTGGCCGGCCCCCGAAGGGACCGGCCACCGGTCGGTGCGGGCGCGCGGGGCCCGGGCGGTGCGCTAGGCGCGGGCGGCCAGCTCGGCCGCGCCGTCCTTGACACCGGCATCGCCGGCGGCGAAGCGCTCGCGCAGCAGCGAGCCCAGGTTCGCGTCGACGTTCGTCCAGTACTGGAAGAAGCGCTCGCGGATGTCCTCGCGGGTGATCGCGTCGGCCTGGCCCAGGAGCGTCTCGTGGAAGCGTTCCTTCTCCCCGGCGTCGAACACGTCGCGGTACAGCGTCCCGGCCTGGCCGAAGTCGCTGTCCTCGGAGTGCAGCGTCTGGGCCGAGCGGACCAGCGCGCCGTCGGACTCCCACGAGGCCTCGGCGCCGCGCGCCGGCTCGGCGACCGGGCCGCCGAACGAGTTCGGCGTGTAGACGCGCGCGTCGGCATCGTTGAAGTGGTACTGCATGTTGCCCTGGTGCATGTAGTTGCGCACCTCGGCCGCGTGCGGCTGGTTCACCGGCAGCTGGTTGTAGTTGGTGCCGATGCGGTAGCGCTGGGCGTCCGGGTAGGAGAACACGCGCGCCATGAGCATCTTGTCCGGGGAGATGCCGGTGCCCGGGACCTGGTTGCCCGGGGAGAACGCGGCCTGCTCGATCTCGGCGAAGAAGTTGCGCGGGTTGCGGTTCAGCGTGAACGTGCCGACCTTGACCAGCGGGTAGTCCGCGTGCGGCCAGACCTTCGTCATGTCGAACGGGTTGAAGCGGTAGGTCTTCGCGTCCTCGTACGGCATGATCTGGACGTTGACGTCCCACGACGGGAAGTCGCCGGCCTCGATGGACTGGTAGAGGTCGCGGCGGTAGTAGTCCGCGTCGGAGCCGGCCAGGCGCTCGGCCTCGTCGGCGGCCATCGGGACGACGCCCTGCTGGGAGATGAAGTGGTACTTCACCCAGAAGCGCTCCCCGGCGGCGTTGACCCACTGGTAGGTGTGGGAGCCGTAGCCGTTCAGGTGGCGCCACGACTTGGACAGCCCGCGGTCGCCCATGACGTAGGTGACCTGGTGCGCGGACTCGGGGGAGAGGGTCCAGAAGTCCCACTGCATGTCGGCGTCGCGCAGGGCGGACCCGCCGAGGCGCTTCTGCGAGTGGATGAAGTCCGGGAACTTCATGGCGTCGCGCAGGAAGAACACCGGGGTGTTGTTGCCGACGATGTCGAGGTTGCCCTCGGTCGTGTAGAAGCGCAGCGCGAAGCCGCGGACGTCGCGCCAGGTGTCGGGGGAGCCCTGCTCGCCGGCGACGGAGGAGAAGCGCAGCAGCGTCTCGCTGGTCGCGCCCTTCTGGAACACGGCCGCGCTGGTGTAGCGGGAGACGTCCTCGGTGACGGTGAACTCGCCGAACGCGCCGCCGCCCTTGGCGTGCGGGTTGCGCTCCGGCACGCGCTCGCGGTTGAACGACGCGAGCTTCTCGACCAGGTAGCGGTCGTGCAGCGCGGTCACGCCGTCGGCACCGGTGGTCAGCGAGAACTGGTCGCTGGCGACCGGGGTGCCGGTCTGGGTGGTGGTGAAGTTCTCCGACAAGAGACTCTCCTTCTTTTTCGGTGGGTACGTCTGCGGCCCGGGCCTAGCCAACGCCGGCTTCGGCCCTGGTCCTGCAGTCTTGACAGACGCCCTGGTACAGGACGTCGGCAACTTGGATCGCCATCCCGTGGTCCTCGGACGGCGTGAGGCAGGGGGCGTGCCCGACGGCGCACTCCACGTCCTCGACGCGCCCGCATTCCGTGCAGACGGCATGGTGGTGGTTGTCGTCGACGCGGGTCTCGTAGAGCGCGGGGGAGCCCGGCGGCGTGAACCGCCGGAGGATGCCCCGTCCCGTCAGGTCGTTGAGCACGTTGTAGACGGACTGGATGGACGTGTCCGGCAGCTCCCCGCGCACCTCGGACACGACGGTGTCCGCCGAGGAGTGCGGGTGGGCCTCGAGGGCCTCCAGCACGGCCAGGCGCTGGCGCGTGACGCGCAAGCCCTGGTCGTGCAGCCGGTCGGAGAAGTCCATGCCCCTATTCCACCGACTTATTTTGAGTAAGTCAAGATAATCTTTTGAGTGTGTCAGGATAACGGCGCGTGACGTGCTGGCGAATGAGGGGTGCCGGGACCGGGGCGGTGCTGGCCGGACCGCTCGGTAGACTCCTGCGGTGCCCCGCCTCCTCGCCGATCTCACGCCCCTGCGCGCGAGTCCCGCGTACCGGCGGCTGTGGATCGGCAACACATTCGCGGCCCTGGGCGGGCAGCTGACGCTGGTGGCCGTGAGCCTCCAGGTCTACGAGCTGACCGGGTCGAGCTTCGCCGTCGGCCTGCTGGGGCTCTTCGCGCTGGTGCCGCTGGTCCTGGCCGGACTCTACGGCGGGTCCATCGCCGACTCCCGCGACCGCCGCGCCGTCGCCCTCGCGTCCGGGGCCGTGCTCTGGGTCGCGACGGCGGCGATCGCCGCCCAGGCGTGGCTCGGACTGGAGAATGTGTGGGTCCTCTACGCCCTGATCGCCGTCCATTCCGGGGCCGGGGGCATCAACCAGCCCACGCGCGGCGCCATCATCCCCGCGCTGGTCGGGATGAAGCTGCTGCCGGCGGCGAACTCCCTGAACATGGTGACCTTCGGGATTGCCCAGATGGCTGGCCCGGTCCTCGGCGGCGTGCTGGTGGCCCAGGTGGGCTACGCGTGGACGTATTCGGTCGACGTCGTCACCTACCTGGCCGCGCTGTGGTCGGTGTACCGGCTGCCGCCGCTGCCGCCCGCGCGGCGCGGCGGGAAGGCCGGTGTGCGGGCCGTGGCGGAGGGCTTCGCGTTCCTGCGGACCCAGCCGAACATCCGCATGACGTTCCTGGTCGACATCGCGGCCATGGTCCTCGCCGCCCCGCGGGCCCTGCTGCCGGCCGTCGGCGCCGTCCTCATCGGGGGCGGCGAGACGACCGTCGGGATCCTCTTGGCCGCGACCGCGCTCGGCGCCTTCCTCACGGGGGTGTTCTCCGGTCCGCTCGGCCGGATCCACCGCCAGGGCGCGGCCGTGTACCTCGCCGTGCTGGGCTGGGCGGTGGGCATCGGGGGGTTCGGCGTCGTCGTCCTCGCCGCCGGCCGGAGCCCGCTGCCGGCGGACGGGTCCGCCGGCGCCTGGGTCTGGGCCGCAGCCGCCTGCATGGCGTTCGCCGGGGTCTGCGACTCGGTGAGCGGCATCTTCCGCAACACGATCCTGCAGTCGGCTACGCCCGACCACCTGCGTGGCCGGCTCCAGGGGGTCTTCATCGTCGTGGTCGCGGGCGGTCCCCGCGTGGGCGAGCTCGTCTCCGGCGGCGTGGCCGACCTGGTGGGCGAGGGGTGGACGCTCGCCGCCGGGGGCGTGGCGTGTGCGCTGGCGGCGACGGCGCTCGTGCGGTGGCAGGCCGGGTTCCTGCGCTACGACGCGCGGCGCCCGGAACCGTAGCGGGCCGCGGGACGGCCCCGCCGGGCGACGCCTTGGGCGGGGCGACCGACGGGCCGGTCGCCGGGCGGTGGGGTGGGCCGGGGAGCATACCGGCGGGTCCGGACGTTGGATAGATTGGACCCGCAAGGCCGCACCGTGCGGCCGGCGGACCAGGAAAGGGAGACGGCGACCCGTGCACCAACACCACAACGGGCTGAAGACGGCCGCCCTGCTCGGCGGCATGTTCGCCATCCTGCTGGCGATCGGCTGGCTGATCGCCTCGGGGACGGGCAATTCGGCGTTCATCTGGATCTTCACGCTGATCGGCCTCGGCACCACGGCGTACGGCTACTGGAACAGCGACAAGATCGCGATCCGCGCCATGCGGGCCTATCCGGTGACGGAACAGGAGCAGCCGGCGATGTACCGGATCGTGCGCGAGCTCTCGATCACGGCCCAGCAGCCCATGCCCCGCCTCTACGTCTCGCCGACGATGGCCCCCAACGCGTTCGCCACGGGCCGGGACCCGCAGCACGCGGCCGTGTGCTGCACGGAGGGGATCCTGCACCTGCTGGACGAGCGCGAGCTGCGCGGCGTGCTCGGCCACGAGCTGATGCACGTCTACAACCGCGACATCCTCACGTCCTCCGTGGCCGCGGCCGTCGCCGGGGTGATCACGTCGGTGGCCCAATTCATGCTCTTCTTCGGCGGCGGGGACCGGCGCAACGCGAATCCCCTCGCCATGATCGCCACCGCGCTGCTGGCGCCGCTGGCCGCCTCGCTGATCCAGATGGCGATCAGCCGCACCCGCGAATACGACGCCGACGAGGACGGCGCACGGCTCACGAACGACCCGCTGGCCCTGGCCTCCGCGCTGCGGAAGCTCGAGGCCGGCGTCCAGCGCGCGCCGCTCCCGGAGGACCAGCGCCTGGTGAACGCGTCGCACCTGATGATCGCCAACCCGTTCCTGGGCGGAGCCAAGAAGCTGCTCGCGACGCATCCGCCGATGGCGGACCGGATCGCCCGGCTCGAGCACCTCGCGGGACGCCCCCTCGGGTACTGAGCCGGGCGGCCTCGGCGCCTAGCGGAAGTTGACGAACTGCAGGTCCGCCTCTTCGAAGTCCTTCAGCAGGGCGATGGTCGTCTGCAGGTCGTCGCGCGACTTGGAGGAGACGCGCAGCTCGTCGCCCTGGATCGTGGACTTGACGCCCTTGGGGGCCTCGTCGCGGATCAGCTTGTTGATCTTCTTGGCGTGCTCCTGGGAGATGCCCTCCTTGATGGAGGCCTCGATCCGGTACTCCTTGCCGGAGGCGAACGGCTCGCCCGCGTCGAGGGACTTCAGGGAGATGCCGCGCTTGACGAGCTTGGACTGGAAGACGTCCAGCACCGCCTTGACGCGCTCCTCAGAGCTCGCCTTCATCAGGATCTTCTCCCCGCTGAAGTCGACCTCCGCGCCCACGCCCTTGAAGTCGTACCGCTGGGCGATCTCCTTCTGCGCCTGGTTCAGGGCGTTGGACACCTCCTGGGTGTCGACCTTGCTGACAACATCGAACGTCGAATCGCTCGCCATGGGCTCCTCCTCGGTGGGTGGTCGGTTCGCATCACAGAGTACCGGCGCGGCGCCGATTCGATTCCGCGGGACTTTTTCGGTAGAGTCTCTACTCGTTCCGCACGGAACGTTCGGCAGATTACCCGAGCGGCCAAAGGGGGCTGACTGTAAATCAGCTGGCATTGCCTACGGGGGTTCGAATCCCTCATCTGCCACCGTTTCCCGCCAGGGACGAAGGCCCCGGACCATCAGGTCCGGGGCCTTTCGCGTGTCCGCCGTCACGCGGCCGCCACCCCGTCGGCGGCCACGGTTCCGAGCTCCCACAGCAGCAGGTGCGCGCGCGGCCCGGCGGCCATGACCGCCCGGTAGTGCGCCCACTGCCACGCCGTCGCCCCGCCGTCCGGGGCCGGCGCGGCCGGGCAGTCGTCGGGGCTGATCCAGCGGCCCGCCGCCCACACCGCGTGGACCTCGCCCACCGCCGTCGCGGCCGGGCCGCGCCCGGGCGCGGGGCCGGGAGGCGGCAGTCGCCGCTGGATCCGGGCGGCCTCCCCGACGGCGTAGAGCTCCGGCGTCGTGCCGGCCCACCCCGCGGCACCGGCAGGACCCGGCCCGCGGCGGCCTCCGCCCGGACGGGCGCCCTCCCCGCCCGGACGGGCGCCTTCCCCGCCTGGACGGGCGCCCTCCCCGCGCCCGGCAGCGACGCGTGCCGCGTAGGCGGCCGCAAGCCCGGCGCCGGCCGCCAACGCGCCAGGGAGCGGCCGGCCCTCGATGATGGTCAGGACGGTGTGGCGCGGCACGGCGCCCTCCTTCGGCTCGACGGCAGGTGCGGCGACCATAGCCACGGCGGCGGGGGCCGCGCCGGGCCCCCCGCCCGGATTGTGGATAACCTGCCCCGGCGTGGCCCCCGGTCCACAGGCCGAGGGCGACCCGCGACAGGCGGCGGGCCAGCGGCTACGGTTAGGTCATGGCAACCATCGACATCACCGAGGCCGGATTCGCTGAGACGCTCGAGGACAACGACATTGTCTTCGTCGACTTCTGGGCCGCGTGGTGCGGGCCGTGCCGCCAGTTCGCCCCCGTGTTCGAGCAGGCCTCCGAACAGCACCCCGACATCACGTTCGCCAAGGTCGACACGGAGGCGGAGCAGGGCCTGGCCGCCGCCGCCGGCATCACCTCCATCCCGACCCTCATGGCGTTCCGCGAGAAGGTGCTCGTGTTCTCGCAGCCGGGCGCCCTGAACTCCTCGCAGCTGGGCGACCTCATCGATGCCGTCAAGGGCATCGACATGGCCGACGTGCACGCCCAGCTCGAGCAGCAGCAGGACGAGCAGGCCTCCCGACCGTGACCGGGGCCGCTCCCGGCGGGGCGCCTTCACACACCGCCGGGGACACGTCCCTGCCCGTGCTCGACGAGACGATCGGCGGGCACTTCCGCGCGATGGCCCGCCGGTACGCGGAACGCGACGCCATCGTCGAGGCCTCCACCGGGCGCAGGTGGACGTACGCCGAGATGGACGAGGCCACGGACCGGCTCGCCCGGGCCCTCCTCGCCGCGGACATCCGGCCCGGGGAACGCGTGGGCATCTGGAGCCCGAACTGCGCCGAGTGGACGCTGGCCCAATACGCGACCGCCAAGGCCGGCATCATCCTGGTCAACGTCAACCCCGCCTACCGGACGCACGAGCTCTCGTTCGTCGTCGGCCAGTGCGGCATGCGGGCCCTGATCGTCGCGCCCGCCGACGCGAACAGCGACTACCCGGGCATGGCCCGCGCCGCCCACGCGGAGCACGAGTGCCTGCGCGAGCTCGTGTTCCTCCCGGAGCCCGGCGACGCCGACGCGCCCGGTGCCCACGGTTCCCTCGGCGCGGCGGGAGGCGGCGAACACACGTGGGCCCAGCTGCTGGCGCTCGCCGACCGCGTGCCTCCCGCGCGCCTCGACGAAACACTGGCCTCCCTCTCGCCCGACGACGCGATCAACCTCCAATACACGTCCGGAACGACCGGGTTCCCCAAGGGCGCGACGCTCTCGCACCGGAACATCCTCAACAACGGGTTCCACATCGGCGAACTGCTCGGCTACGGCCCCGAGGACCGGGTCGTCCTGCCCGTGCCTTTCTTCCACTGCTTCGGCATGGTCATCGGGAACCTCTCCGCCTTCAGCCACGGCGCCGCCACAGTCCTGCCGGGCCGTGCGTTCAAGCCGGCGGAGGCGCTGGAGGCGGTCCAGCGCCACGGCGGGACGAGCCTCTACGGGGTCCCCACCATGTTCATCGCGGAACTGGCCCTGCCCGGGTTCGCGGACTACGACCTCTCGACCCTGCGGACCGGGGTCATGGCCGGGTCGACGTGCCCGGTCGAGACCATGGAACGGGTCGTCTCCGAGATGAACATGTCCGGCGTGGCCATCTGCTACGGCATGACGGAGACGTCGCCCGTGTCGACCATGACGCGCCGCGACGACCCCCTGGAGCGCCGGACGCAGACGGTGGGCCGGACCATGCCGCACCTCGAGACGAAGATCTTCGACCCGGCCACGGGCGAGACCGTGCCGCGCGGGCAGGCGGGCGAGCTGTGCACCCGCGGCTACGCGGTGATGGCCGGCTACTGGAACGAGCCCGGGAAGACCGCAGACGCCATCGACGCGGACGGCTGGATGCACACCGGCGATCTGGCCTCCATGGACCGGGACGGCTACGTGCGCATCGAGGGCCGGATCAAGGACATGGTCATCCGTGGCGGCGAGAATATTTCGCCGCGCGAGATCGAGGACTTCCTGCACCGCCATCCCGCCGTGCGTGACGTGCAGGTCATCGGCGTCCCCGACGAGCGCTACGGGGAGGAGCTCATGGCCTGCGTCATTCTGCACGACGGTGCCGGGCGCTTCGGCGAGGAGGAGCTGCGGGAGTACTGCAGTGGCCGGATCGCGCACTACAAGATCCCGCGCTACGTCCAGGTCCGCGAGAGCTTCCCCATGACCGTCTCGGGGAAGATCCGCAAGGTCGAGATGCGCGAGGAGGCCGCCCGGCTGCTGCGCGGCTAGCGGCGGCGGTGGTCCATCGGCGCCAGCCGCGGGCCGAACTTCGGCTTGCGGAAGCCGGAGAGCCCGATCATCCGCACGACGCGCTGGCGGTGCCCGCGCCACGGCTCCAGGAGCCGGAGCATCCCCGCGTCGTCCGTGGGGCGCCCCGTCAGGGCGTAGCCGACGTACGCCGCCAGGTGGAAGTCGCCCACGGACACCGCATCCGGGTGGCCGTGCGTGCGCTGGAGGACCTCGGCCGCGGTCCACGGGCCGATCCCGGGGATGGACTGCAGCGGGCGCCCCGGATCGTCCGCGAGCGAACGGGCGCCCAACCGGTCGATCGCCGTCGCGCGCTCGGCGGCGCGCAGGACCGTGGCCCGGCGGTGGTCGTCGACGCGCGCCGCGTGCCAGTCCCACGACCCGATCCGGCGCAGCGCGGCGGGCCCCGGGGCCAGCCGCAGCCCCTCCGGCACCGGCCCCGGCGCAGGCTCGCCGAAGCGCGCCGCCAGGAAGCGCCACGCGAAGCGGGCCTCGATGGTCGTGACCTTCTGCTCCAGGACGACGGGAACCAGCGCGTCGAAGACCCGGCCCGTCGCCGGCAGGCGCACGCCGCGGTGGCGGCGGCGCGCCTCGGCCGCCATGCGGGGCAGGGGAGCCGCGAAGGGCGCCGGCCCGCCGGATCCGGCCGCCCCGGGCCCGGCGCCACCGGGCCCGGCGCCACCGGGCGCGGGGCCACCGGGCGCGGGGCCCTGCGAGCCGACGACGGCGGCGTCGAACCCGGACCAGTCGTCCTGGTGTCCGAGCAGCCCGGGCACGCCCTCGACGGCCCGGCCGGCTCCGGCACCCCACGCCCGGGCGGCCACGCACCCCGACATGGCATCGTGGCGCAGGTGCAACGAGGCGGGGCCGTCCGGGGTCGCGAAGCAGAGCCAGGCCTGCCCGTCGCCGACCCGCACGGTCGGGTCGTGGCTGCCCCGCTGGAGGATGCCGAGCGTCCGGGCGAGGTCGAGGGGCCCGGCGACCGGGAACCCGGCCTCCGCGTCCGGCACGCTCGGATCCGGGTCCAGGGCTCCGGCGTGGGGCGCAGGCGAAGGGAGGCGGGACGTCACCCCACCATGGTGCCACCGCCGCGGGTCAGTTCCGTGCCGCGGCGTCCGTCTCCAGGGTCCGCAGCGCCGCCCGGCACCGGGCGACGACCTCGGGCCGCGGCATGACGCCGGCCAGGGCCCGGGCCCGCGCCAGGCCGCCTGGGCCCAGCGCCTTCCCCAGCCGCTCCCGGACCGCGCGGTACTCCCCGATGTCGTCGTTGACCAGGACCGGCGCCGCCGGATCGAGGTCGGCGGCCGCGAGCACGACTTCGGCCTCCCCGTGGTGGCCGCCGCGCTCGAGCAACTCCGCGGCCAGGCGCAGGATCGTCCACGTCGTCGGCCAGTCGCCCGCGTGCCCCTGCCGGTCCAGCAGCTCCTCCGCAAGCCCGAGCACCTCGCCGCCGGCGTGCCGAAGCCGCGTCCGCAGGGTCGCGATCCGGGCCATGACGGACACGTGGGACGCCCCGAGGGCGTCCGCGTCCCGGGCCGCCTGGGCGAAAAGCCCCAGGGCGAACTGTGGATCGGACGCCGCCGTCGTCGCACCGTACGTCAGCAGGCAGAAGGCCCGGGCCGCGCTGCCGGTCCCGCCGGCGGCGGCGACGGCCGCGCGCGCGATCTCGGCGGCCTCGTCGGCGACGCCGTCGAAGAGCCGCAGCAGGGCGAGCGAGGACAGGGCATCGGCGCGGAGCGACGCCGGGGCCGCGGGCAGCGCCAACAGGCGGTCCCACGTGGTGCGTGCCCGCGCGGCGTCGGCCGCGTAGTGGCTCGCGATCCCCTCCGCGAGCAGGGCCAGGGCGCGGGCCTCGGAGTCGGCGGCCGGGTCGCGCAGCACCCGGTCCGCCCGGGCCAGGCCCTCCGCGTGCCGTCCACGCTCCGTGGCGACGAAGGCCGCCGACGCCCGGGCGAGCGCAGCGCCGTGGCCCGCCCCCAGCCCGGGGTGGTCGGCGACGGCCTCGACGAGGTCCCACAACTCCCGGCCGGGACGCCAGTGCGCGAGCAGGCTGAGGGGGCCGGTGATCGCGGCCGCCGCATGGGGTTCCCCGGCGGCGAGGGCACTGCGGATGGCGAGGGCGACCTGGTGCCGGTCGGCCTCGAGCGCGCGTAGGTCGGCGCCTCCGGGCTCCCGACCGCGCTCCTCGGCCTCCGCCGACCGCCTCACGAGCGTCCCGGCCCAGCCGATCAGGGCCCGCTCCGCTTGCCCCCGGTGCTCCGAGGCCGTCAACTGCTCCGCCGCGTAGGCCCGGATGGGCCCCAGCAGCCGGTAGGCGGGGCGGTCGATGGTCCCCGCGACCTCGACCAGCGAGGCGTCGGCCAGCTCGGCCAGGCAGTCCAGCGCGTCGGGCCCGGCGATCGCCTCGGCCGTCTCGGCGTCGAAGGGCCCGCGCAGGACCGATAGGGCTGCGAGCGCCGCACGGGCGCGTTCGCCGAGCAGGTCGTGGGACCAGGCGACCACGTCGCGCAGTGTCCCGGCCCCGTCCGCACGCAGGTCCAGTCCGGTGCCCAGACGGTCCAGCAGCGGGGCGACGCCGAGCGTGGCCGCCCGGTGCGCGGCCAACTCGATGGCGAGCGGCACGCCGTCGAGCGCGCGGACGAGCCGCGCCGCCGCGGCGACGGCCTGATCCGTGACGGTGAGGCCCGGGCGCCGCTGCAGGAGCCGTTCCAGGAACAGCCGGACCGAGGGGGAACGGCCCGCCTCCACCGGAGTCGCAGCCCGGGCGGGCAGGCCGAGCGGCGCCAGCGGCACGACGCGCTCGCCGGGGATCCCGAGGCGGACCCGGCTCGTGGCCAACAGCCGCACGGCGGGCGCCCGGTCGGCCAGGACCGCCGCGAGCCGGCCCACCTCGCCGGCCCGGCGCCCGCAGTGCAGGAACACGAGCAGCTGGGGCTGGTGGGAGAGCTGCTCCAGGAGGGGCTCGATCCCGGCTGCGTCGGCCGCCAAGCCGATGGCGTCGGCCACGGCCGCGGCGAGCGTGCCGGGCTGGCGGTCGCCCACCGGGACGACGGCGGCCGGCAGGCCGAGGGCCGCCTCGAGGTCCGGCAGCGCCTCGAGGGCCAGCCGCGCCTTCCCGACCCCGGCGGTCCCGGTGAGGCACACGACGCGGTGCGCGGCCACGAGGGTGGCGAGCCGCCGTAGGTCTTCCCCGCGGCCGACGAAGGCGTCGTCGGGGGGCACGGGCCCCTGCCGGGACGGGACCGGCGAGGGGCTCGCCGCGCCCGCGGCCCGCGCGGCTTCCGCGGCCGCCTCCCGGAACCCGGGCGAGGGGCGGCCCCACAGCCCCTCCTCGGCGGCCCGCCGGTGTGCGTCGGCCGCGTCGCGGGCCTCGTCCGGGTGCCCCGCAGCCGTCAGTGCGCGGACCAGGAGCTCGGCGGTCCGGTCGCGGTCCGGGGATTCAGCCAGCTGGGAGCGCAGCGGGCCGACGCAGTCCGCGGGGCGGCCGCAGGCGATCAGGGCGGCCGCCCAGCGGTCGCGGGCGTCCAACCGCAGGGCGTCGAGGCGGGCGGATTCGGCGACGAGGAACGGCCGGTCCCGCACCCCGTCGTAGGCCGCCCCGGACCACAGGTCCAGCGCGCCCGCGAGGGTCCGGGCCGCTGCGGGGGGAGGGAGATCGCCGGCGGCGTTGATGGCCGCCTCCGCAGCCGCGACGTCGAGCCAGGCGCCGTCGAGCACGATCCGGTAGCCGGCGTCGCCCGAGGCCACGGCGTCCTGGCCGATCGCGCCACGCAGGCGCGAGACCACGGTGTGCAGGGCCGCGGCGCCGCGCTGCGGCGGGGTGGACTCCCACACCGCCTCGACCAGGTCGTCCACGGACACGGTCCGGCCGCCCGCGGCCAGCAGGGCGGCCAGCAGGACCCGGCAACGTCCCGCCGGCACCGGGACCTCGGCGTCGCCGTCCGCCGCCCGGACCGGGCCCAACACGGCGTAGCGGCGACCCGGACTCGGCATGGTTCCATTGTGTCGCGGAGCGTCCGCGACTGAAAGGCCAGTGAAAGGGCCGTGTCCCATGCTGGTCGTCAGGAGCCGGACCGGTGCCGGGGGGGACACCGGGGCCGGCCCCGAAGGCGGACCGGAGCGGTGCCGGGGGGACACCAGTCCGGTCCGAGTGCGGGACGGCCGGCGGTCCCCGGGGGGAGGGCCGCCGGCAGACCCCTGCCCGGAGCGTCCGCGGGAACGCCCAAGACATGACGGACCATGGCGGGCGATGCGCCCCGCCCCCGGCCCCGCCGGTAAAGTCGCGGGCATGAAGTACGCCAATTCCGTCCTGGACCTCATCGGCAACACGCCCCTCGTCAAGCTCTCCAAGGTGACCGACGGCGTCAGGCCCACCGTCCTCGCCAAGCTGGAGTACCTGAACCCGGGCGGGTCGATCAAGGACCGCATCGCCCTGCGGATGATCGAGGAGGCGGAGCGCAGCGGGCAGCTCGCTCCGGGCGGGACGGTCGTGGAGCCGACCAGCGGCAACACCGGGGTCGGTCTGGCCCTCGTGGCCCAGATGAAGGGGTACAAGACGGTCTTCGTCACCCCGGACAAGGTCGGCGAGGAGAAGCGGGACGTCCTGCGCGCCTACGGGGCCGAGGTCGTCGTCACGCCCACCGCCGTCGCCCCCGACTCGCCGCTGTCCTACTACGGCGTCTCCGACCGCCTCGTCCGCGAGATCCCCGGGGCGTACAAGCCGGACCAGTTCAACAACCCGGCGGCGCCGGCGAGCCACTACGAGACCACGGGCCCGGAGATCTGGAACGACACCGACGGGAAGGTCACCCACGTCGTCGTCGGCGCGGGCACCGGCGGCACCATCACCGGCACGGGCCGCTACCTCAAGGAGGTCTCCAAGGACCGGGAGTCCGGCCCGGTGAAGGTCATCGGCGCCGACCCCGACGGCTCCGTCTACTCCGGGGGCACGGGCCGGCCCTACTTCGTCGAGGGCGTCGGCGAGGACATGTGGCCGGACAACTACGACAAGACGGTTCCGGACGAGGTGCTGCCGGTGACGGACGCCGAGTCGTTCGCGATGACCCGGCGCCTCGCCCGCGAGGAGGGGCTGCTCGTGGGCGGCTCCTCGGGCATGGCCGTCGTGGCGGCGCTGCGCGCCGCGGAGGGGCTGACCGAGGACGACGTCGTCGTCGTCGTCCTGCCCGACGGCGGCCGCGGCTACCTCGCGAAGATCTTCAGCGACCCGTGGATGGCCGAGCGCGGCTTCATCGCCCCGGACACCGAGGGGACGCGCATCCGCGAGGCCCTGCCGGGGGACGCCGGCGCCCTGCCGCACGTGCGGGCCGAGGCCACGCTCGACGACGCCGCCGCGGCGCTGAAGTCCAGCCACCTGCCGGCCCTTCCCGTGCTCGGCCACGAGCCGCCCGCGGTGATTGGCGAGGTCCGCGGCACGGTCACGCCCGAGGCCCTGGCCGCCGCGACCGCGGCGGGCGTGCCCGGCAGCACGCCGCTCGCCGAGCTCTTCGAGGGACCGCTGGGGGAGGCCCTGCCGCTGCTGGGCGCCGACCAGCCCCTGTCCGTGCTTGAGGGCGCGTTCGTCGCGGGCGCCCCGGCCGTGCTCGTCGCCGAGGCCGGCGTCATCGCCGGCGTTGTGACCGCCGATGACGCCGCCCGGGCCACCCAGGGCGCGACGGCGTAGGCTCGGGGCCATGGCTGAGACGACCAACACCGGATTCAACACCCGCGCGATCCACGCGGGCCAGGCCTTCGAACCGCGCACCGGCGCCGTCGTGCCCCCGGTCCACTTCTCGACCACCTACGCGCAGGACGGCATCGGCGGCCTGCGCGAGGGGTACGAGTACGGCCGCGGGACCAACCCGACCCGCGACGCGCTCCAGGACCAGCTGGCCGCGCTCGAGGGCGGGGCGCACGCGTTCTCGTTCTCGTCCGGGCTGGCGGCCGAGGACGCGATCGTGCGCGCCGTCGCCCGGCCCGGGGACGCGATCGTCCTCGGCAACGACGCCTACGGCGGCACCTATCGGCTGTTCGCGCGCGTGCTGGGCGAGTGGGGCATCGGCAACCGGCCCGTGGACATGGCCGACCTGGACGCCGTCCGGGCCGCCGTCGCGGCCTCCCAGACGCGGATCGTGTGGCTGGAGACGCCGTCGAACCCGCTGATGAAGATCACGGACGTCGCCGCGATCGCGCAGATCGCCCACGACGCCGGCGCCCTGCTGGTGGTGGACAACACGTTCGCCTCCCCGTACCTGCAGCAGCCGCTGTCCCTCGGCGCGGACATCGTCGTGCACTCGACGACCAAGTACATCGGCGGGCACTCCGACGTCGTCGGCGGGGCCGTGGTCGTCAACGACGCCGAGCTGGCCGAGAAGATCGGGTTCGTGCAGTTCGCCGTCGGCGCCGTCTCCGGACCGATGGACGCCTTCCTGACCACGCGCGGGCTCAAGACGCTCGGCGTGCGCATGGACCGCCACTCGGACAACGCCCAGAAGATCGCCGAGTGGCTGCTGACGCGCCCCGAGGTGGAGAAGGTCCTCTACCCGGGCCTGCCCGAGCACCCCGGCCACGAGCTGGCGGCGCGGCAGATGCGGCGCTTCGGCGGCATGGTCTCGGTGCAGTTCGCGGGCGGCGAGGGCGCGGCGCGCACGATCGCCGAGTCCACGCGGGTGTTCACCCTGGCCGAGTCCCTCGGCGGCATCGAGTCGCTGATGAACTACCCGTCCGAGATGACCCACGCGTCCGTCAAGGGCACCGAGCTGGCCGTGCCCGTGAACCTGCTGCGCCTGTCCGTCGGCATCGAGGACGTCGAGGACCAGATCGCGGACCTCGAGCAGGCGTTCGGCCGCCTGTAGCGCGCGCCGCCCACGAGGCCCCGCACCCCGGAAGCACCCGGGGGCGGGGCCTCTGGCGTGCCCGGGGCCGGACGGTGCCCCCGTCCGGGACGCATCGACGCCCGCCAGATGGTTGACGCGTCACGGAGGACCGCGTACGCTGGTTGAAGAATCAAGCAACCTCGGTGAAAGAAGGCCCCCATGTCCTGGTTCAAGAAGCTCTTCGGCTCCCCGTCCGGCCGCCGCGCGGCGGGCGCTCCCGCGGAGGCCCCCGGCGCGGAGTCCCCGGTCGAGGCCACGCCGGCCGCCCCCGCGGCGCGTCCCGAGCCCACGGCCGACGCGCCGCGCATCGCCATCGTCACCGGTTCCACGCGTCCCGGCCGGCTGAACCGCCAGGTGGCGGAGTGGGTCCTCGAGCAGGCCCGCCAGCGCGGCGACGCCGCCTACGAGCTCGTCGACATCGCCGACTACAAGCTGCCGCTGCTCGACGAGCCGTACCCGGCCGCCTACGGGAACTACCAGCACGCGCATACGCAGGCGTGGGCCGCGGCGATCGCCGGGTTCGACGGCTACGTCTTCGTGACCCCGGAGTACAACCACTCCGTCGCCCCGGCGCTGGCCAACGCCCTGTCCTACCTGAACGCCGAGTGGGCCAACAAGGCCGCCGGCATCGTCTCCTACGGCTCCGCCCACGGCGTGCGCGCCGTCGAGCACCTGCGCGGGATCCTCTCCGAGCTGCAGGTCGCCCACGTGCAGAAGACCGGCATGTTCTCCCTCTTCACCGACTTCGAGGAGTTCGCCACCTTCAAGCCGACCGAGCTGCAGGCCGCCTCCCTGGCCCCGGTCCTGGACCAGCTCGTCCCGTGGACCCGCCAGTTCGCCGCGGTGCGCAAGGCCCAGCTGGTCGCCGCCTAGCAGGCCACCGGCCCCACGGCTGCCTCCACGGCGGCACCCGGCACGAAGGCCCCGGACCGCGACAGCGGCCCGGGGCCTTCCCCGTCCGGGCCTGAGGGGAGCGCCGCGGCGTCCCGGTCCTCCGGCGCTGCCGCCGTCACCGGCCCCGCCCGGCGGCCTTGCGGGCGGCGCGGCGGTCGGCGCGCGCGGCCCGCGACTGCTCCTTGAAGAACCGCAGGCTCGGCGGCAGCCACAGCGGCAGCACCCCGACCAGCAGGGCGACGCCCACGACCGTCAGCCGCAGCCCCCCGCTGACCAGCATGGGCACGCCCGCCATGACGCCGAACGTCGTGAGCGTCCCGCGCCCGCCGAGCCGGCCGCGGGCCAGTTGCCACGCGCCGACGGCGATCACGGCGGCCAGCCCGAGCAGCAGGATGGCGAGGGAGACGAGGCCGTGGCGCTCGCCGCCGACCGGATCCGAACCGGCCAGGGACGCGATGCCGAAGGCGGCGACCACGACGGCGGCGGCGCCCCACCACCACACGGCCACGCGCAGGGTCACGGGTAGGTTTTTCACACGCCGAGCCTAGCGGTCCGCGCGACTACGCTGGTGGCATGCCCACCGCCGAGACCACCTCCACCGGCACGCTGCTGGCCGTCTGCCGCGTCCACCAGCTGCTGCCGGATCCCGGCGGGCCGGCCGGAGTGACCGCCATCGACAAGCGCGGCGCCGACGGCAGGGTCAAGGTCGGGGTCCTCGGCGTCTACGGCGACGTCCAGGCCGACCGGGCCCACCACGGTGGCGAGGACCAGGCCGTCTACGCGTACGCCGCCGCGGACATGGGGCGCTGGGCGGCCGAACTCGGCCGGGACCTGGCGCCGGGGGCCTTCGGGGAGAACCTCCACGTCGACGGCGTGGCCGCCTCGGACGCCGTCGTCGGGGAGCGGTGGCGCGTCGGCGCCGACGTCGTCCTCGAGGTCACCGGCCCGCGCATCCCGTGCAAGACGTTCGCCCGCCGCATGGGCATCGGCGACTGGGTGGCCCGCTTCACCGAGCGCGCCGACACCGGCTGCTACCTGCGGGTGGTGCGGCGCGGGAGCGTCCGGGCCGGGGACTCCGTGACCGTCGAGTCCCGCCCCGCCCACGGCGTGACCGTGCGCGACGCGTTCCGGGGCCTGACCCCGGACCAGGCGCGCGCGCTGCTCGACGGCGAGGCCGACGGCGGATACACGCTCGGGGAGAAGCCGCGGCGGAGCGCGGAGCAGGCGCTCCGCCGCTAGCCCTGTGCCCAAAGGCACAGCACCCGGGCCTCGCGCCGGGCGCCCGCGGCTGTAGAATGGAGTGTTCACCGAATTCCGGTCTTCCCTCGCATCCGGCCCAATTCTTGAGGCAGGAGCATTTACGTGTGTGGGCCCGTGCGCCGCGGGCCAGTGGTCATAGGGGAGGGGCCGGAGCGATCGGTGCCAGTCCGATTGCGCCGCGCACCGCGCGGCCCCGCCCCCCACAGTGAGGTTGCCCCACCGTGTCCACAGACATGCCCACCACCGAATCCACCGAGAACCAGACCGAGACCGAGAACCAGGGCCCCGCGTTCGGGGACCTCGGCATCGACGGCCGCGTCCTGGCCGCCCTGAACGACCTGGGCTACGAGACGCCGTCCCCGATCCAGGCCGCCACCATCCCGCTGCTGCTCGAGGGCCGCGACGTGGTCGGGCTCGCCCAGACCGGCACCGGCAAGACCGCCGCGTTCGCCGTGCCGGCCCTGTCCCGCATGGCCGAGCTGGCGGAGGTCAACGGCCCGACCCGCAACACGCAGGTCCTGGTCCTGGCCCCGACCCGCGAGCTCGCGCTGCAGGTCGCCGAGGCGTTCACCTCCTACGCCAAGCACCTGGACCAGTTCACGGTCCTTCCCGTCTACGGCGGCTCCCCGTACGGCCCGCAGCTGAACGGGCTGCGCCGCGGCGCCCAGGTCGTCGTCGGCACCCCCGGCCGCGTGATCGACCACATCAACAAGGGCTCCCTGGACCTGTCCGAGCTGCAGTACGTCGTCCTCGACGAGGCCGACGAGATGCTGCGCATGGGCTTCGCCGAGGAGGTCGACCACATCCTCGAGGCGACCCCCGAGGACAAGCAGGTCGCGCTGTTCTCCGCCACCATGCCGGCCTCGATCCGCCGCATCGCCCAGCAGTACCTGCGCAACCCGCAGGAGGTCTCGGTCAAGTCCAAGACCACGACCGGCAAGAACATCCGCCAGCGCTACGTGCAGGTCATGGGCCCGCACAAGCTGGACGCCATGACCCGCATCCTCGAGTCCGAGGATTCCGACGGCGTCATCGCGTTCGTGCGCACCAAGATGGCCACCGAGGACCTGGCCGAGAAGCTGAAGGCCCGGGGCTTCACCGCCGCGGCCATCAACGGCGACATCCCGCAGCAGCAGCGCGAGCGGACCGTCGAGAACCTGCGTGCCGGGAAGATCGACATCCTCGTCGCCACCGACGTCGCCGCCCGCGGCCTCGACGTCGAGCGGATCAGCCACGTCATCAACTACGACATCCCGCACGACACCGAGTCCTACGTGCACCGCATCGGCCGGACCGGCCGTGCCGGCCGCACCGGCGACGCGATCCTCTTCATGACCCCGCGCGAGCGCTACCTGCTCCGGGCGATCGAGAAGGCCACCCGCCAGAGCGTCGAGCAGATGCACCTGCCCAGCGTCGAGGACGTCAACGACCGCCGCCTGGCGAAGTTCGCGGACCAGATCACGGAGACGCGGACCTCCGAGGACCTCACCGTGTTCCGCAACCTCGTCGAGAAGTACGCGGGCGAGCACGAGGAGCTCGACCCGCTCGAGATCGCCGCGGCCCTGGCCCACATGGCACAGGGCGGGCGCCCGCTGCTCATGGAGGACATCCCGATGCCGCCGGCCAAGCAGGCGCGCATGCAGAAGGGCTCCCGCGAGGGCGGGCCCCGCGATCGCGACGGCGGCCCCCGCGGCCCCCGCGTCGCAGCGGAGGGCAACGCCATGTACCGGATCGCCGTCGGCCGCCGCCAGCGCGTGCTGCCCGGCTCGATCGTCGGCGCCCTGGCCAACGAGGGCGGCTTCCGCTCCAACGAGATCGGCGGGATCGACATCCGTTCGGACCACTCGCTCGTCGAGCTGCCCGCCGACCTGCGCCCCGACCAGTGGGACGCCCTGTCGGGCACCCGGATCGGCGGCGAGCTGATCCGCCTGGAGCTGGACTCCGGTCCGAAGCGCGGCGGCGGCGGGTTCCGTGGCGGCGACCGCGGTGGCTTCCGCGAGGGCGACCGCGGCGGATTCCGCAAGCGCGAGGGCGGTGGCGGCTTCCGCAAGCGCGAGGGCGACCGCGAGGGCGGCCACGAGGGCGGCGGCTTCCGCAAGGAGCGCGGCGGCTTCGGCTCCCGCAAGCCCCGTGGCGCCCGCTTCGACGGCCCCAAGGGCCGCGGCGGCCGCAACTACTAGGAGGCACCCGTCCGGGCGCCCTTCCCTGCGGGGGAGGGCGCCCGCGGCGTTTCCGGGCGCCGGCGCTTCCCCCCCCCGGTGCGGGGGAGGGCTCCGTTCCTGTCGGCCGGGCCTGCCGGGCGCCCCGTCGAAAAATCGTCGCGGATCGGACAAAACGCTGTCGGAATCCCAGCGCTTTGTCGGATCGGCGACGGTTTTCCGGGGCGGCCGCCGCGCGGTTGTGGAACCGGCCACAAGAGGGTCTCCCCGTTTTTGCATCGCGGCCAACTGCTGGTAGAGTTTTTCTCCGTTGCCCCCCTAGCTCAGTGGTAGAGCGCAGTCTTGGTAAGACTGAGGTCACGGGATCGATTCCCGTGGGGGGCTCTGAATGGTGGCCCGCGTCTGGGTCCACGCAACGCGAGTTGAGGACGCAGGCGCGGGCACTCCCATTCGTGGCGGTGTAGCTCAGCTGGTTAGAGCGCACGACTCATAATCGTGAGGTCCCGGGATCGAGTCCCGGCACCGCTACCGAACAATCCCCGGTGCCCAGGCGCCGGGGATTTTTTCGTGTCCCGCCCGGCCGCGCAAGGGCAATAGGCTATGGGGTGGAAACAGCTTTCCTCGGCACGTTGAAAGGACACGCCAGATGGCCCTGGGGGGACCCGAGCAGAACTTTCCGTCGCGCGCGGCATTGCGCCGTGCGCGCCAAGCGGAGGAGGAGGCCCGGCGCAGCGGGCGCGAGGACGATCTGGTCCACGCCGCGCAGCGTCGTCGGGCGGCCCTGGCCCCCGCGGTCCCGGCTTCGGGCCGCGTCGCGGACGTCGCGGAACCCGACGAGTTCGACGCTATCGAAGAATCCCGGCCCGAGGACGGCGAAGCGTGGTCCACGTCGTGGATCGTCCCTGTCGCGGTCCCCGGCGAGCGGTCCGCGGACGAGGCCGCGGCGGGTTCCGGCGCCGCGGACGACGACGGAGGCAGCGACGCGTCCGGCCCCGCGGACGACGACGGCGGCGCGGGCGCGACCCCGTCCGTCCGCCCGGCAGAGGCCGGTCCGGCGGCGACCGTCCCCGCCGGCGGCGCCCGGGCCAGCGCCGAGGCCCGCCGCCAGGCTCTGCGCGGCACCAGCCCCGCCCTGGACTCCCGCGAGACGTTCCTGCGGCCCGAGGACGCCGCGGACCTGCCCCCGCAGCAGGGGATGCGCGGGCTGCTGGCCCGGGTCGGCTTCAGCGTGCAGCCCTCCGCACAGGAGCTCCAGGAGCGCAAGTGGCGCCGTGCCATCGCCGCGCCCCTGCCGAAGGCCCGCACCGTCTCCGTGGCGAACGGCAAGGGCGGCGCGAACAAGACGCCGACCGCCGTGCTGCTCGGGGCCGCGTTCGGCCGGCACAGCGGCGAGACCGTCCTGGTCTGGGACAACAACGGCACCCGCGGGACCCTGGGCTGGCGCACCGTCGACGCCGGGCACCCGCGCCACTCCATGGACCTGCTCGCCGTCGCGCCGGAGCTGGCCGAGGCCAAGGCCGGGGATCGCCGCATCGACGAGTACGTCCACTACCAGCCGGAGGACCGGTTCTCCGTCCTCCGCACGGACCCGCGCCTGCTCGCGCACGAGCAGCACCTGGACGCCTCGGGCTTCGACGCGCTGCACGCCGCGGCCAGCCGCTACTTCCGGCTCACCGTCGTCGACTCCGGCAACGACGAGTCCGCCGAGCGCTGGCTGCGGATGATCGACCACACCGACCAGCTGGTCATCGCGTCGACCACCGTTGAGGAGCACGCCGAGGCCGGCGCCCTCCTGCTGGAGGCCCTCGCGTCCCGCGGCGGCCACTACGCCGAGCTCGCGCGCAACGCCGTCGTCGTCGTCAGCCAGCACCAGCAGCGCGGCGGCGGGGACCAGCTCTCCCGCATTGCCGACGGCTTCCGCCGCCTGTCCCGGGCGGTCGTGACCATCCCCTACGACCCGGCGCTGGTCAAGGGGCCGATCCGCTTCGACGCGCTGCGCCCCGGCACCCGCCGGGCCTGGCTCGAGGCCGCCGCGGCCGTGGCCGCCGGGCTGGACTAGGGGAAGCCGGTGATCGGGACCCCCTGGGACGCGGCCTCGGCCCTCTACAAGCGGATCGTCGTCGCGTCGATGGCGCTCTCCGCCGTCGGCATCGTGCTGGCCCTCGTCGGAGCCAACACCGGGAACCGCCCCCTGATGTACACGGCGATCGGGATCATCGGGCTCGGACTGCTCAGCCACGTCGCCGGCCTCGTCGTGCGCGGCCGGGACGCGCGCGACTACCGGCGGAAGAACCCGCCGACCCGCCGGTAGGGTCGCGTAGGCTGGGGGAGGCGCACCGCGCCGCAACCGCACCGCAGGACGCGAAGGACAGCATGAGCATCGACCCCGGCCTCAAGGGCCGCACGTACCCGGCCGGCGAGCCGTACGCCGTCGGACGGGAGAAGATCCGGGAGTTCGCCCGGGCCGTCAAGGCGACGCACCCCGCCCACTTCGACCCGGCAGCCGCCGCGGAGCTCGGCCACGCGGACGTCGTGGCCCCGCCGACGTTCGCCGTGATCGTGGCCCAGCGCGCCGATGCCCGGCTCATCGCCGACCCGTCCGCCGGGATCGACTTCTCCCGCGTCGTCCACGCGGACCAGCGGTTCACCCACCACCGCCCGATCGTCGCCGGCGACGAGCTCGTCGCGGAGCTGCACGTGGACAACGTGCGGGCCGTCGGCACCGGGGGCATGGTCACCACCCGCGCGGAGATCGCCACCATGGCGGGGGAACCGGTCTGCACGGCCGTGTCCTCGCTGCTCGTGCGCGGAGAGGAGCAGTAGATGGCGCGCATCGACTTCGGTTCCCTCGAGGAGGGCCAGTCCATCGGCACGTCGACCGTGGCCGTCAACCGGGCCGACCTGGTCCGCTACGCGGGCGCCTCCGGGGACCTGAACCCCATCCACTGGAACGAACGCTTCGCCACGGAGGTCGGCCTGCCGGGCGTGATCGCCCACGGCATGTTCACCATGGGCGCCGCCGTCCAGCTCGTCGTCGACTGGGCCGGCGACCCCGCCGCCGTCGTCGACTACCAGACCCGCTTCACGAAGCCCGTCGTCGTCGCGGACCCGCCCGGCTCCAACCCCTCCGAGGCGGACGGGACGCCCGTCGAGGTCGCCGGGACGGTCGCGAAGCTCGACGCGGAGGCCCGCACGGCCCGCGTGGACCTGACCGTCACGGCCGCCGGCGAGAAGGTCCTCGTGAAGGCCCAGGCCCTGGTGAGGCTCTGAGCCCTTGGCGGTGGGCGCACCAGCAGCGCCCAGGGATCCCGGGCCGGCCGGGCCCCCGGACGGCGGCATCGGGGCACCCGGGGCGCCGCCGCGCCTCCACCGCCGCGTGGCGGAACGCCACGCTCACCGCCTACCTCGCGTCGGGGCTCGTCGTCTCCACGCTGGTGTCCCGGCTGCCGTCGATCCGCGACAGCCTCGAACTGACCCACGGCGGCGTGGGCCTGCTGCTGCTGTGCCTGACGCTCGGCTCGTTCATCAGCGTCTCGCTCTCCGGCTGGCTGGTCCAGCGCGCCGGCTCCGGCCGCTGCATCACCGGCGGCGCCCTGCTGGTCGCCGCCTCCCTGGCCGCGATCGGCGTCGGGGCCGGGGCCTTCGGCTCGGTGCCGGCCGCCGTCGGCCTGGCGGTGACGGGGCTCGGCACCGGGTGCTGGAACATCGCCGCCAACGTCCAGGGGGCAGCCCTCGAGCTCGCGGTCGGCCGCGTGGTCATGCCGCTGCTGCACGGCGGGTTCAGCCTCGGGACCGTCGCCGGCGCGGGGATCGGGTCCCTGGCGTCGTGGCAGGAGGTCCCGCTCGGCGTCCACCTGGGCGGGATGGCCGCCGCCGTCGCCGCCGGCGTGCTCTGGGCCGCCGGGGCGTTTCGCCCGGACGGGACCGGAGCGGGCGAGGCCCGGCCCACCAGCCCGACGGGCGCGGCCACGGGCGGCCGGGGCAGCGCGGCGCGCGCCTGGCGGGAGCCGCGCACGGTGATGCTCGGCGTCATGGTCCTGGGCCTGGCCCTGGCGGAGGGGGCCGCCGGCGACTGGGTCGCGCTCGCCCTCGCCGACGGCTACGGGACCGACAACCACGTGGGCGCGCTCGGCTACGGGACGTTCGTCGCGTGCATGACGGCGGGGCGGCTCGGCGGCGGCCCCGTCCTGGAGCGCTTCGGCCGGGTCGCCACGCTGCGGGCCAGCGCCGTCGCCGCCGGGGCCGGGGTGCTCCTGTTCGTCCTCGGCGGGTCCCTGCCGGTCGCGTTCGCCGGCCTGGCCCTGTGGGGGTTCGGCGTCGCGCTCACGTTCCCCGTGGCGATGTCCGCGGCCGCCGACGAGCCGGTCCTCGCCGCCGCCCGGGTCTCCGCGGTGTCGACGCTCGGCTACGGGGCGTTCCTCTGCGGCCCGCCCGTCCTGGGCCTGCTCGCGGACCGGACCGGCCTGCTCAACGCCCTGCTGCTGCTGGTGGTGCTCGTGGGCGTCTCCTTCGCGCTGGCCGGCAGCGCGCGCCCGCCCCGGTCCGCGGCCGCGCCCGGGCCGGCCGACGCCGGGCATTAGGCTGGAGGGCGTGACTGAAACGCTGCTCTCCTCGCTGACCACGACCGCCGTCGGCGGTCCCGCCGGCCGCTTCGTGGAGGCGGACGCCGCCGACGCCGTCGTCGCCGCCGTCGAGGCCGCCGACGCCGCCGGCGAGCCCCTGCTGATTGTCGGCGGCGGCTCCAACCTCGTGGTCTCCGACGCCGGCTACGCCGGCACCGTCCTGCGCATCGCGACGCGCGGGCTGGCGGTGGCGGGGGACGACGACGGCGCAGCGACCGTCACCGTGCAGGCGGGCCACCCGTGGGACGCCGCCGTCGCGGAGACCCTGGCCCTGGGCCTGTCCGGCCTGGAGGCGCTCTCCGGGATCCCGGGGGCCACCGGGGCCACGCCGGTCCAGAACGTCGGCGCGTACGGGGCGGACGTCGCCCAGACGGTCTCCGCCGTCGTGGCCTGGGACCGCAGTGAGCGCCGGCGCCGGACGTTCGCGCCGGGCGAGCTGGGCTTCGCCTACCGCGACTCCCTGCTCAAGCGCACCACCGAGAACGGGTCGCCCCGGTACGTGGTCCTGGAGGTCTCGTTCCGGCTGGAGCGGACCGCGCAGTCCGCGCCGGTGGCCTACGCCGAGCTGGCCCGCAGCCTGGGCGTGGCCGCGGGGGAGCGGGCGCCCGCGGCCCGGGTGCGGGAGACGGTCCTGCAGCTGCGCGCGGGCAAGGGCATGGTGCTCGACCCGGAAGACCGGGACACGTACAGCACGGGCTCCTTCTTCACGAATCCCATCCTGGCCGAGGCCGACGCCGGGCACCTGCCCGCGGACGCGCCCCGGTTCCCGGCGGGGGAGGGCCGGGTGAAGCTCTCGGCGGCCTGGCTGATCGACCGGGCCGGCTTCGCCAAGGGCTACGGGCTGCCCGGCACCGCCGGCGAGCCGCTCGCGCAGGGCCGGGCGTCCCTGTCGACGAAGCACACGCTGGCCATCACGAACCGCGGCTCCGCGACCGCCGCGGACATCCTCGCCGTCGCCCGCGCCGTCCACGCGGGCGTGCGGGAGGAGTTCGGGATCGAGCTGCACAACGAGCCGCTGATCATCAACGACAGCCTGTAGCCCGGTCCCGCGTCACCGAACCGTTACCCACAGCGCACGGCGGAGCGTGGACATTTGACGGGGCCCCGGCGCACGATGGGGCTATGGAACGTGTGGAGCACGAGACGAGCCTGGAACACGCCGCCGAGCTGGCCGACGCCAACGCCAAGGAGGCCAAGCGCCTCCTCGAACAGGGGCGCAAGGCCCACGCCGCCGGCGACATCACCGACGAGCGCCTCGACGCGCTGGAGCGGCTCTACGAGACCGCCGTCCAGGACCAGGGCCGGACGCACCGCGAGGTGTAGCCGGCGCCGCCGGAGGCCCCCGGGAATGCGCGAAGGCCCGTCCGCGGTGCGGACGGGCCCTCGCGTCGGCGCTGGGGGCGGTGCTAGAGGCGGCCCAGCGCGATCGCCAGCATGCGGCGCAGCGGCTCGGCCGCGCCCCAGAGGAGCTGGTCGCCGACGGTGAACGCCGAGATGTACTCCGGGCCCATCTCCAGCTTGCGGATGCGGCCGACCGGGATCTCGAGGGTGCCGGAAGCGGCGACCGGGGTCAGCTGCTTCATGGACGCGTCCTTGGTGTTGGGCACGACGGTGGCCCACTCGTTGTCCGCGTCGATCAGGCGCTCGATCTCCTCGACGGGAAGGTCCTCGCGCAGCTTGATGGTCAGGGCCTGCGAGTGGGAGCGCATGGCGCCGACGCGCACGCACAGCCCGTCCATGCCGATGTGGCTCTTGTCGTCGGTGCCGAGGATCTTGTTGGTCTCGACCCCGGCCTTCCACTCCTCCTTGGACTGGCCGTTGCCGAGGTCGGCGTCGATCCACGGGATCAGCGAGCCGGCCAGCGGGACGCCGAACTGGCTGGCGTCGAGGTCGCCGCGCTGGGTCTCGAGGACCTTGCGGTCGATGTCCAGGATCGCGGAGGCCGGGTCGGCGAGCTCCGGGGCGACGGAGCCGTTGATCGCGCCGAACTGGGTGATCAGCTCGCGCATGTGGCGGGCGCCGCCGCCGGAGGCCGCCTGGTAGGTCATGGAGGTGGCCCAGTCGACGAGGCCGTTCCGGAAGAGGCCGCCCAGGCCCATGAGCATGCAGGACACGGTGCAGTTGCCGCCCACGAAGTCCTTGACGCCGCGCTCGAGGCCGGCGTCGATGACGTTGCGGTTGACCGGGTCGAGGACGATGATCGAGTCGTCGTTCATGCGCAGCGCGGAGGCCGCGTCGATCCACAGGCCGGTCCACCCGGCCGCGCGCAGCTTCGGGTGCACTTCCTTGGTGTAGTCGCCGCCCTGGGCCGTGACGATGATCGGCAGCTTGGCCAGCTCCGCGACGTCGTAGGCGTCCTTCAGGGCGGGGGCACCGGCGGCGAAGGCCGGCGCGTCGCCGCCTGGGTTGGACGTGGAGAAGAACACCGGGTCGATGCCCTCGAAGTCCCCCTCCTCGCGCATGCGCTGCATCAGCACGGAGCCAACCATGCCTCGGTATCCGACAAATCCAACGGAAGAATTCATGCGTTCCATGGTACGGGCCGGGCCGCGTCCGGCGCAGTTGGGTAATTCACATGGGCGCAACGGGGGCGCGGGCGTCCCGGTTCAGGGGCGGTCCGCGGGCTGCCCGTCGAGGATCCGGCGGCGGCGGGCCACCAGCCACAGCGCGCCGAACGCGAAGGCCTGCGTGACCACCAGGAGCACGACGAGCCCGCCGACGACCCGGTCCGTGAGGACGAGCCAGAGGCCGAGCCCGGCGCTGATCAGCCCGAACAGGGGCAGGAGGAGGTAGCCGAGCAGGAACAGCGCGTCGGGCTGCGTGCCGAGCGCCCGGAACGCCTCCCTCACGCCCGCTTCTCCCACAGCTCGATCCGGTAGCCGAGGCCGGAGGCGGACTCGGTCCAGCCGTCCGCGGGCTCGGACAGCGCCAGCGTCCACTCCGGGCCGAGCCCGGGCGCGCGGGTGTCGCCGTCGAAGTCCTCGCGCAGCCGCGTGACCAGGGCCGTGTCGGCGACGCCGGCCGCCGCGGCGTAGACCTTCCCGCCGCCGACGATCCAGACCTCCTCGGAGCCCTCGGCCGCGGCCGCGGCGGACAACGCCGCGTCGAGGTCGGCCACGACGGTCCCCCCGGCCGCGCGCACCTCGTCGGCCGTGTCCCCGTGGGAGGTGAGCACGATGTTCGTGCGGCCCGCGAAGGGCCGGAACCGCTGCGGGATGGATTCCCAGGTGTGCCGGCCCATGATGACCGGGTGGCCCATGGTCGTGCGCTTGAAGTGGGCCATGTCCTCGGGCAGGCTCCACGGCATGGTGCCGTCGCGGCCGATCGTGCCGTTGGCGGCCTGGGCCCACACCATGCCGATGCGGGTCGCGGCCGGCGCGGCGGGCGCGGCGCGGTGGGAGGGCTGGTTCTCGCTCATGCGTTCCTTGGTCCTAGACGGCGACGGGGGCCTTGATGGCCGGGTGGTGGCGGTAGTCGTGGAGGACGAGGTCCCCGCAGCCGTAGTCGAACAGGCTCTCGGGGCGGCGCGCCAGCTCCAGCCGGGGGTACGGGTACGGGTCGCGGGAGAGCTGCTCGCGGACCTGTTCCGTGTGGTTGTCGTAGATGTGACAGTCGCCGCCGGTCCAGACGAAGTCCCCGACCTCGAGGCCGGTCTGCGCGGCGACCAGGTGTGTGAGCAGCGCGTAGGAGGCGATGTTGAAGGGGACCCCGAGGAAGAGGTCCGCGCTGCGCTGGTAGAGCTGGCAGGACAAGCGCCCGTCGGCCACGTAGAACTGGAAGAGCGCGTGGCACGGGGGCAGGGCCATGTTCTCCAGCTCGCCGACGTTCCATGCGGAGACGATGTGCCGCCGCGAGTCCGGGTTGCTGCGGATGGACTCGACGACCTGCGAGATCTGGTCGATGTGCCGCCCGTCCGGGGTGGGCCAGGAGCGCCACTGGACGCCGTACACCGGGCCGAGCTCGCCCTGGGCGTCCGCCCACTCGTCCCAGATCGTCACGCCCTGCTCCTGGAGCCAGCGCGCGTTGGAGTCCCCGCGCAGGAACCAGAGCAGCTCGAGGGCCACGGACTTGAAGTGGACGCGCTTGGTCGTCACGAGGGGGAACCCCGCGGAGAGGTCGTAGCGCAGTTGGCGGCCGAAGACGCTGCGCGTTCCCGTCCCGGTGCGGTCGGATTTCGGCGTGCCGTGCGTCAGGACGTCGGCCAGCAGGTCCTCGTAGGGGGTGGGGATGCTCACCGGGCCCATTCTAGCCGCCGGGACCCTGCCCCCGGGCAGGGGGTGGGACGTCTCACTCGGGGCACGATCAGCGCTAGGACTCGCGGGCGACCAGGTCCGCGTACTCGGGGTAGCGGCGCAGGTAGTCCTGCACGTACGTGCATTCCGGGACGATCCGCCGCCCCTGCCCGCGCAGCTCGTCGAGGACCAGGGTGACGAGGGCCCGCGCGTAGCCGCGCCGGCCGAAGTCCTCCTTGATGATGGTGTGCTGGAGGACGACGGCGCCGTCGTCCTCGACCGAGTACCCGAGGAAGCCGACGTACGTCGCGCCGTGCCACAGCGACCAGCGGCCGCGGTCGGTGTCGTGGTCGATCCGCAGCCCCTCGTGCACGATCTTCTCCGGCTGCGTCTGGCTGGTGCCCATCGTTCCTCCTCGTCCCCGCCGCGCCCTGCGCCGGGTCAGTCCTGGTACGGCTCGTACAACTCCACCGACACCAGTGTGCCCCGTTTCGAGCGCGGCTGGTGGACCACGACCATCGAGCCGGGCCGCAGGTACGGGTCCTGCGCCGGGAGGTGGGCCGCGGCCGCGGCCGGGAGGCGCTCGCGCAGCGTCGCCAGGGCCAGCGGCAGCACCGGGCGGTGGGTGCACACGGCCCCGGCGACCGCCTTGTCCAGGAGCTTGGAGAACGCCCTGCGCGCCTTCTCGGGCTTGCGGCGCGCCGCATGCTCGGTGATCGCGGGGACCAGCTTCAGGTTCAGCCGCTGCCGCTTGGCGTACGGCGTGAACGTCTGCAGGCACCGGGTCCAGGGGCTGGTCGCGACGCGGTCCGGGTGCCAGGCCGCCAGGAGGCGGCAGACGGCCAGCGCCTGGCGGCGGCCGGTCGCGGCCAGGGGCCGCTGGCCCTCCTCCTTGGTCCACGTCGAGCGCGGCTTGGCCTTGGCGTGGCGGACGAGGACGAAGGGCAGGGTGTCCAGCTCGCCCCGGCCGAACGCCGCGTCGAGGGCGTCGAGCGGGAGCCGGTCGTTCGGGTTCGTCAGCAGGCGGGCCGCCTCGCCCACGGAGACCCAGCGCGCCTCGTCGACCTCGTCCCCGTCCGGCCGGACCTCGGAGGCACCGGCGTCGATGGCCCAGTAGTAGACGACCTTCGCCCCGGCGGGCACCCGGTAGGCCACCGCCGGCAGGGGGATGCCGAGCCGGCCCTCGATGCCGGTCTCCTCCCGCAGCTCCCGGACGGCGCACTCGGGCAGGGTCTCCCCGTCGTCGAGCTTGCCCTTCGGCCAGGACCAGTCGTCGTAGCGGGGCCGGTGGATGACGAGCACCTCGACGTGCGAGTTGGCCCACCGCCACGGGAGGCATCCGGCGGCGACGACGGCGAACCCGCCCGCCGCCGCGCGCTCCGTGGTCTCCGCGTCGTCCGACGAGCGGACGGCGTGCGGACACCGGAGGGCGGACACCGTCACCGTCGGCCCGCGCTGCGCTGGCGGCGGCGGGAGTCCAGCAGCCAGGACTGCACGTCGGAGAGCGGCTCCCCGTCGGGGCCCTTGTGGTGGCGGATCCATTCGCCGTGCTCGTCCAGGTGCCAACTGGCGGTGCCGTCGTCCATGTAGCGGTCCAGAAGCGCGAGCGTCTCCACGATGTCCTCGCGGTTGGCCAGGCGCACCAGGGCCTCGACGCGGCGGTCGAGGTTCCGGTGCATCATGTCGGCCGAGCCGATGAACACCACGGGGTCCCCGGCGTTGTGGAACGCGAACACGCGGGAGTGCTCCAGGAACCGGCCCAGGACGGAGCGGACCCGGATGTTCTCGCTCAGGCCGGGAACGCCGGGGCGCAGCGCGCAGATGCCGCGGACGACGACGTCGACCGTGACCCCGGCCTGGCTGGCCCGGTAGAGGGAGTCGATGATGGCCTCGTCGACCATCGAGTTCACCTTGATCACGACGCGCGCGGCCAGCCCGGCCTTGCGGTTGGCGATCTCCTGCTCCACGCGGTCGATCAGGCCCGAGCGCAGCGAGCGGGGGGCCACGAGCAGGCGCTTGAACGTGGAGCGCGGGGCGTAGCCGGAGAGCTGGTTGAACAGGCGGGAGACGTCCTCGCCGACCTGCTCGTCGCACGTGAGCAGGCCCAGGTCCTCGTAGTAGCGGGCCGTGCGCGGGTGGTAGTTGCCCGTGCCGATGTGGCAGTACCGGCGCAGCCGCTCGCCCTCCCGGCGGACCACGAGCGAGAGCTTGGAGTGCGTCTTGAGGCCCACGATCCCGTAGACGACGTGCACGCCGGCCTGCTCGAGCTTGCGGGCCCAGGTGATGTTGGCCTGCTCGTCGAAGCGGGCCTTGATCTCCACCAGGGCCAGGACCTGCTTGCCGGCCTCCGCGGCGTCGATCAGCGCGTCCACGATCGGGGAGTCGCCCGACGTGCGGTAGAGCGTCTGCTTGATGGCCATGACCTTCGGATCGGCCGCGGCCTGCTCCAGGAACGCCTGCACCGACGTGGAGAACGAGTCGTAGGGGTGGTGCAGCAGGATGTCGCGCCGGCGCATGGCGGCGAACACGTTCGCGGCCTTGGACGTCTCGGACTCGTTGAGGAACCGGGACGTGTGGGCCAGCTGCTTGGGGTAGTGCAGGTCGGCGCGGTCGATGCGGGCGATCGCCTCGAGGCCGCGCAGGTCCAGCGGTGCCGGCAGCTCGAAGACCTCGTCCTCCTCGACGCCGAGCTCGCGCACCAGCAGCGCGCGGACCGCGGGATTGATGTCGCTGGCGACCTCGAGGCGCACGGGCGGACCGAACCGGCGGCGCAGCAGCTCCTTCTCCAGGGCCTGCAGCAGGTTCTCGGCGTCGTCCTCCTCGACCTCGAGGTCCTCGTTGCGGGTGACGCGGAACGTGTGGTGCTCCACGACCTCCATGCCCGGGAAGAGCTGGTCCAGGTGCTCGGCGATGACGTCCTCGAGCGGGATGAACCGGGCGACGCGCCCGGGGACGTTCCCGGCGCGCGGCCCGTCCACGGAGATCAGGCGCGGCAGCACGTCCGGCACCTTCAGACGCGCGAACAGCTCCTTGCCGGAGACGGGGTTGCGCACGATCACGGCCAGGTTCAGGGACAGGCCGGAGATGTACGGGAACGGGTGCGCCGGGTCGACGGCCAGCGGCGTCAGGACCGGGAAGACCTGGTCCACGAACCAGCGGCGCAGCGCGTTCTGGGCGGCCTCGTCGAGCTGGTCCCAGGGGGTGATGAGGATCTGCTCCGCGGCCAGCGCGGGGCGCACCTGCTCCGCGAACACGCGGGCGTGGCGCATCTGCAGCGCGTGGGCCCCCTCGAGGATCGCCTCGAGCTGGTCGATGGGGCTCACGCCGGCGGCGGAGGGCACGGCCAGGCCGGTGGCGATGCGCCGCTTGAGTCCGGCGACCCGGACCATGAAGAACTCGTCGAGGTTGGACGCGAAGATCGACAGGAAATTGACGCGCTCCAGCAGGTGCAGCTCCTCGTCCGCCGCGAGCTCGAGGACGCGCTGGTTGAAGCTGAGCCAGCTCAGCTCGCGGTCCAGGAACCGGTCCAGCGCGAAGTCGCCCTCGGGCCGCTTGGACGGCTCGAACTCGGGCAGCTCGATGCGGTCCTGGCTCGCGCGGGCCGCGGGCATTTCGCCGAAGGTCCGGGTGGCGACGGGTTGGGGGTCCATGTCGGTCCTGCTCCTCGGTTCGCGGATGGGTGGGGGGAGGGTCCGCGGCGGCGCGGGGCGCCGGTGGGCGCCCCTCAACCTTACCGCCGGGCGTCCTCCGGCCCGGCGGCCGCGTCGCCTGCCGCGGCGTACATCACGTCCACGTCCCAGCGCGTGAATCCGAGCGCGCGGTAGAGGGCGACGGCGGGGGCGTTGTCCGCGTCCACGTACAGCATCACGGCCCCCAGCCCCTGCCGGCGGAGGTGTCCGATCCCGGCCAGCGTCAGCGCCCGGCCCAGGCCCCGGCCTTGGGCGCCCGGGACGACGCCGACGACGTAGACCTCGCCGAGCGCGTGGTGCTCGCCGGTCGTCGGGCTCGCGACGGCGGGGTGGACCTTCGTCCAGTGGAACCCGGCGATCGCCCCGTCGGCGTCGACGGCCAGCAGGAATCCGGCCGGGTCGAACCAGTCCTCGGCCATGCGGGCGTCCAGGTCCTGGCGGGTCATCTGCCCCTGCTCCGCGTGGTCGGCGAACGCCGCAGCGTTGGCCGCGAGCCAGGCGTCCTCGTCGCGCCCCGGCTCGAACGCGCGCAGGCGCAGTCCCTCGGGCAGGTCCGGCTCGGGCAGGGCCGGGCCGTGGGCCAGGCGCATCCGCCACAGTTCGCGCACGGGGGCGAACCCGTGGCGCTGGGCCAGGGCGGCGGCCCCCTCGTGGTTGCCGTGCGACCAGGCGCGCAGCGCGGACGCGTCGGTCGCCTCCGCCAGGGCGGCGGCGAGCGCGCCGCCGATGCCCTGGTTGCGGTACTCGGGGTGCACGACGAGCTCCAGCGTGCCGGGGTGCCCGGGCGCCTCCGGGAGGACGGCCGCGGCGATCCCGACGAGCTCGCCGGAGCGGCGGTCGACGCCGTCGGAGAGCCACGCCGTGACGAGCAGCAGGGCGTCGGCGTCGTCGTTGGTGCGCAGCTCCACCAGGGTCTGCTCGCTCAGGGGCGGGTTGCCGTCGGAGTCCTCGGCGTCGGCGGCGAGCGCGCGGATCTCCCGCAGCACGTCCGCCTCGGGCCGGCCCTTGTCGGTGGAGAGGGTCCACTCGGTGCTTTCGATCGCGCTCATGGCACCCAACATAGTGCCCCGGGCGCGGGGGTGCCACGGCCCGCGGCCGCGCTGCTACGCGCCGTCGCCGGCGCCGCGCGGCGCCGCGAACCGGTACCCGACGTTGCGCACCGTGCCGATGAGCTGCTCGTGGTCGGCGCCGAGCTTCGCGCGCAGGCGCCGCACGTGCACGTCCACGGTCCGGGTGCCGCCGTAGTAGTCGTAGCCCCACACCTCGTGCAGCAACTGGTCGCGGGTGAACACGCGGCCGGGGTGCTGGACCAGGTGCTTGAGGAGCTCGAACTCCTTGTAGGTGAGGTTCAGGGGGTCGCCGTGGACCTTCGCGGTGTAGCTGGCCTCGTCGATGACCACGCCGCCGGCGCGGATCTCCCCGGGGCCCTCCTCCGTGGGCGCCGTCCGCACGGAGGCCAGGCGCAGCCGGGCCTCGACCTCCGCCGGGCCCGCCGACTCGAGCACCACGTCGTCGGCCTGCCACTGCGGGGAGACGGCGGCCATGCCCCCCTCGGTGAGGACGAGCAGGACGGGGACGGCCACGCCCGCGGTGCGCAGCAGCCGGCAGAGCGTGCGGGAGCCGGCGAGGTCGGTGCGAGCGTCGACGAGGAGCACGTCGCAGTAGTCGGTGTCGGGCAGCGCGGTCGCGGAGGCGGGGCCGATGTGCACATCGTGGGCCAGCAGTTCCAGGGCCGGCAGCACCGTGCCGCTGGGGCCCTGCGCATTGGTCAGCATCACGATGCGCGCCATGTGCGTCTCTCCCTTCGAGCCCGTGCCAGCCGGGCGCGCCGTCGGGCCGGATTGGGACCAAGTATAGGGGCGCGGGCCGCGCCGCCTGCGCGGGGAGGGCCACCATGGGGCAGGATGGGACGGGTGAAGACGGGAACGAGCGCACTCGCAGCACTGGCCGCCGTGGCCGCCCTCGCAGGTGCCGGCTACCTCGGGCCCGGGGCCGTCGGCACCACCGCCGTCTGGATCGTCGCCGCCGTCGCCGTCATCGTCCTGGCGGCCGCGTTCGCGCGCGTCCTGGCCCTGCCGGTGCCCGTCGCCGCCGTCGTTATCCCCGCCGTCTCCGGCGTGGCGGCCGCGACGCTCGCCGCCACCACGGCCGTGCCCGGCGCCCTGGACTGGATGCCGCTGTGCGTCGCGCTCGGCCTGATCGCGGTGTTCATGGTCCAGCTCGTCCGGGGCACCGGCGGGCGCCGCCGCCTCGGCGCCACGCTGGCCGGCGCGGCCGCCGTCCTCGCGGCCGTGCTCGGCAGCGGCTGGGTGGGCGCCGACCGCCTGCCGGCCAACGCCGGGGACTCGCCGGCGCTGGCCACGGCGGGGGCCGGGCTGGCGGCGGCGCTCGCCGTCGGTGCCATCCGCTGGCCGGACCGGATCACCGCGCCGCTCGGGCTGTTCGCGGCCGCCGTCGTGTCCGGCGCCGTGGCCGCCGGCTTCGGCGCGGACTGGGTCGCCGCGGCGGCCACGGGCCTGGTGGCCTCCGTCCCCGCCGTGGCGCTGCGCGCCGTCGCCGTGGCCGAGAAGGCGCTGCGCACCCCGGCCGGCGCCATCGCGGTCGGGCTCGCCCAGGTGCTGAGCGCCGGGGCCATGGTGTACTTCACGCAACTGCTGCTGCTGCACTGAGAGCCGCCGGGCGCGGTTAGGATGGGCCCATGGAAAGCAACTACCTCGCGCTCGAGATCTTCTTCATCTCCCTGCTCGTCGTCGCCGGCCTGGGCATGGCCGGCATGGCCGCCCTTGTGGTGAAGGGCCTGTTCAAGGGCCAGAAGTAGCCCCCTGGCCGCCATGCCCATCGAGATCCCCACGGACCTGACGCCCGAGCTCGTCCCGCTCTCGTGGCTGATCGGCGTCTGGGAGGGCGCCGGCCGCCTCGGGGAGGGGGAGGAGTCCGACGCGCACTTCCAGCAGCGCGTCGAGTTCACCCACAACGGGCTGCCGTACCTGCAGTACCGGGCGGAGAGCTGGCTCGCCGACGCCGACGGCACCCGGCTGCGGCCGCTCGCGGTCGAGACGGGCTTCTGGGCCCTGGACCGCCCGCTGACCGAGGCCGACGGCGGCCCCGGCATGGTGCCGGCCGACCTCGTGCCGGCCCTGCGGACCGCGGACGACGTCGAGAAGCTGCGCACCGGCGACGGCTTCCCGCTGCAGGTGGCGATCACCCACCCGCGCGGCGTGTCCGAGCTGTACTACGGCAGCATCGACGGGCCCCGCGTCAACCTCGCCACGGACCTGGTGATGCGCGGCGCGAACTCCCGTGAGTACGCGTCCGCCACGCGCATCTACGGCCTGGTCAACGGCGACCTGTTCTGGCGCTGGGACGCCGCGACCGGCGAGGACGGCCTGCGGGCCCACGCCTCCGCCGTGCTGGCGAGGCAGCCGTGAGCGCCGACGCGCCGGCCCGGCGCTCCCCGCTGCTGGACCGCCCGGGCGCCGTCGAGGGCTCCGGCGCCGACGCCGGGGTCGCGGCCCACTACGGCGCCCCGCTGCCCGAGCAGCGTCGGCTCGCCGTCGGGGACGCCGCCGTCGACCTCTCCCACCGCGGCGTCGTCACGGTCTCCGGCCCCGACCGCCTGACGTGGCTGACCACGCTCTCCTCGCAGGACGTCGCCCGGCTCGCGCCGGGCGGGTCCGCGCAGCTGCTGCTGCTCAGCGTGCAGGGGCGCATCGAGCACGACTGCCATCTCGTCGACGACGGCGAGACCGCGTGGCTGGTCGTCGAGGGGCCCGACGCGCCCGCCCTGGCCGGCTTCCTGGACTCGATGCGCTTCATGCTGCGCGTCGAGGTCGCGGACGCCACCGCGGACTGGGCCGTCGTCGGCGCGGCGGCGGAGCTGCCGGCGCTGTCAGGCCGGACGGCGTGGATCGACCCCTGGCCGGGCGTCGTCGAGGGCGGCTTCGCCTACACGGCGGGTGAGCACGCCGGCGCGGACTGGTCCTGGCGCGAGTACCTGGTGCCGCGCGCCGAGCTGGCCGCGGCGCTGGAGGGCGTCGAGCTGGCCGGGACGATGGCGGCCGAGGCCCTGCGCATCGCCGCCTGGCGCCCCCGCACCGTCCTGGACGCCGACGACAAGACCATCCCGCACGAGCTGGACCTGCTGCGCACCGCCGTGCACCTGTCGAAGGGGTGCTACAAGGGCCAGGAGACCATCGCCCGCGTGCACAACCTCGGCCACCCGCCGCGCCGCCTCGTCTTCCTGCACCTGGACGGCAGCGAGCACACGCTCCCGGCCGCGGGCGCGGAGGTGCGGCTGGGGGAGAAGACGGTCGGCCGCATCACCAGTGCGGCCCTGCACCACGAGGCCGGGCCCATCGCGCTGGCCGTGGTCAAGCGGAACACCGATCCGGGGGCCTCGCTCACCGTCGTCGACGGGGAGCAGCAGTACGCGGCGGCCCAGGAGGCCATCGTCGCGCCGGACGCCGGGAAGGTCGTCGGACGCCAGACCGGGTTCCTCCGGGGTCCGCGCTAGGCGGATTCCGCGGGGCGGTCCCGGCCCGACCGGGCCGCCCGCCGGCCCGTCGCGGCCCCTGCCCGGCGCAGAGCGGCGGTCCGCCCCGGGGGCGGATCAGTGGAGCGTCGCGCCGGTCAGCGAGCCGGTGAGGACGAACCCGAGGTTGTCCGCCGTCAGGTGCGCGGCCCGGTGGTTGGCCGGGGCGCGCCACTGCGGGACGAGGCCCTGGGCCAGCGCGTGCTGCACTGCCGCGCCGGCGATGTAGGTGCCGAGCCCGTGCCGGCGCAGCTCCGGGACCGTCAGGACCCTCACGTCGGCGACGAGCCCCTCCCACACCGTGTAGCCCGCCCCGGCCAGCGGCACCTGCTCCTGCTCGGACACCAGCGTGAACGTGTGCTCGTGCCGGGAGAGCCGCACCGCCGCGACGTCGTCGTTCGGGCAGGCCGCCTCCAGCTCGCGCGCCGGCCCCACCTCCGCCGTGACCAGGGTCGACTCCGACTCGCCCAGGTCGAACGGCTCGTCCAGGTAGTAGAGCCCAGTCTCTCCGGTGCCGCGGGTGTCCGGGGCGCCGCCGTGGGCGCGGACCAGGCGCAGCAGGGTCGATTCCTGGGCCAGCTCGTCGTCGCCCAGGCCCTTGGCCGCGTCGACGAGCCAGCCCGGGCCGGCCAGGGCGGAGCCGCGCAGCAGCCGCAGGAACCGCACCTCTCCGGCGTCGTCGTCCCTGGCCGAGACCCGCGGCGCCGTGTACCCGAGCGCCGCCGGGTGCAGGGCGGAGTCGGACAGCCCGAGCCTGCGGGCCCACGCCAGCGCGACGATGGCGCGCGTGCCCGCTTCGAGTTCCATGGTGCCCACCCTACTGCCGGGCCCCGGCGGGCCGAGGGGTGTCGGGCGCTGGCGCGCCCCAAACCCGGGACGTCGGGCCCCTGGGGCCCGGGCGCCCGGCATCGCTAGCCGAAGAGGATCGCGGCCTCGTCATAGCGGTGCTGCGGCACGCGCTTGAGGTCCTGCAGGGCCGCCCGGAACGGGACCAGGCGGATGTCCGTGCCGCGCAGCGACACCATCTGGCCCCACGCCTTGTCCGTCGCGGCCTCGACGGCCGCCATGCCGAGGCGGGTGGCCAGGACGCGGTCGAACGCCGTCGGCACGCCGCCGCGCTGGATGTGGCCCAGCGTGGCGCACCGCGTCTCGATGCCCGTGCCCTCCTCGATCCAGACGGCCAGTTGCTCGCCGATCCCACCCAGGCGGGGGCGGCCGAACGCGTCGAGGCCGCGCTCGGCGTGGGCCTCCCGCTCGCCGTCGGGAACCCAGCCCTCCGCGACGACGACCAGCGGGGCGCGGCCGCGGTCCCGGGCCTGCGTGACCCACTCGCGGACCTGCTCCATGGTCGTGGTCTGCTCGGGGATGAGGATCGCGTGGGCGCCTGCGGCCATCCCGCAGTGCAGGGCGATCCAGCCGACGTTGCGGCCCATGACCTCCGCGACCATGCAGCGGTGGTGGGACTCTCCGGTGGTGCGCAGGCGGTCGATCGCCTCCGTCGCGATCTGGACGGCCGTGTCGAACCCGAACGTGTAGTCCGTGCCGTCGAGGTCGTTGTCGATGGTCTTGGGGACGCCGACGATCGGCAGACCCGCATCGGTGAGGCGCTCGGCGCCGGCCAGGGTCCCCTCGCCTCCGATCGCGATGACCGCGTCCACGCCGAGCCGGTCCAGGGTCGCGGCGATGTTCTCCGGGCCGCCGTGGGGGCCGTCGAAGGGGTTGGTGCGCGACGTCCCGAGGATCGTGCCGCCCTGTTTCGAGATGCCGCGGACGGTGTGCCGCGGGAGGTCGATGGTGTCGGCCTCGACGAGGCCCCTCCAACCGTCCCGGAAGCCGACGAACTCGTGGTCGTGGCTCTTGATCCCGTTGAGGACCGCCCCGCGGATGACGGCGTTCAGGCCGGGGCAGTCCCCGCCGCTGGTCAGGATACCGATGCGCATGCGCTCAGCTTTCTCTCGTGGCGGCACCGCGTCGCGGCGCCCGGGCAGATGCTGCACGACGCTGGGCTGGCCCCGGTGCGAAAAAGGCGCCCCCGGGGCCCCCACCCTCTCCCCCCCCGCCGCCGGACCGGACGCAGGTCAGCGGCGGGCGCCGCCCACGATCCGCTCGAGCGGGATCGACTCGTCGTGCCACGGCAGCAGCAGCCACAGCACCAGGTAGAGGCCGATGCCGACGACGGGGAGCAGGAAGCTCAGCAGCACGCCGATGCGCACCAGGGTCACATCCCAGCCGAGCCGGGCGGCGATGCCGCCACAGATGCCGGCGACGACCCGCTGGGGGCCTCGGCGCAGGGGCTGGGAACGGAGGGCACGGTACACGGATTCCATATCCGCATCCTTTCAGGGGTCGGGGGACGGGGAAAGGGGCGCGGCCGGGCGGCCGCGCCCCGTGGGGTGTCAGGGACGACGGCGCTGGCGGCCGCCGACGAGACCGCCGACGATCAGCACCAGCCCGGCGCCGACCAGCAGGCCGACGGCGACGACGCCAGGCTGCAGCGTGATGTCCAGCGTCAGCGTGGCCAGCAGGAGCAGCCCGACGGCGACGACGACCAGGCCGAAGACCAGGGTCCCCAGCGGGAACCGCTCGCCCTCGTCCGGGGAGGGGTGGCCGGGGGCCGGGTCGACCGCGGCGGCGGGGGACGGGTCCCCGGGCCAGGGGGCCCCGGCGTCCGTGTCCGCGGCGGGCGGGAGGTAGCCGTCGCGCGGTTCGCTCAGCGGGCGGGTCGCGTCGCCGTCGCCGGGTGCGCCGAGCGGGCGGGTCTGCGCCGCGTCGGCGCCGGCTGTCGCGCCCTCGGGGCGCTCATCGGGGTGCTGGGTCTCGGGGCTCATCGCTGGTTCTCCTCGGTGGTCACGGTGACGCTGCTGAAGGCGCCGTCGATCCTCACGGCCAGGGCCGGGCCGGCGGCGTCGGTGTTAAGGCGGACGGTTCCCGCATCACCGCGGGGCCCGGACAGGTCCGGCGCGCCGTCGACCTCGACCTCTTGGAAGGCGCCGTCCGCGGTCACGGTGACCGGGCGGTCCGCCGGGACCACGACCTCGACGTCCGCGAACACCGCCTCCACGCTGTAGCTGCGCCCCGCCCCCGCGGTCCCGGTGAGGTCGACCGTTCCGTCGGTGAAGACGTACGTGTACTCGTTGCCGTCGCGGATGGCCACCGGCCCGCGGTTCCCGCCCGGCCCGAAGTCCGGCGGAAGGTGCCGCATGGCCGCGGTGCCCATCCCGATGGCCAGGGCCGGCACGAGCGCGGCGATGGACAGCCCCGTCAGGGCGCCGCCCGAGCGGCGGGCGATGGCGGCGCCCACCAGGCCAAAGCCCATCACGGTGAGTCCGGACGCGAGGGCGGTCGCTCCCGTGGCGAACCCCAGGTCGATCCAGCCGAGCAGGTTGGCGAGCAGGACCAGCCCGGCCACGATGACGGCGACGCCGACGATCACCGCCACGGTCGGTCCCGGCAGCGACGGCGGCCGGGGAACCACGGGCCGCGGAAGGGCCGGCGCGGGAGCCGGTGCCGGGGCGTAGGCGGCCGGCGCGTGGAAGGACTGGGCCTGCGGGGAGGGTCCGGCTGCGCCGTCGTCGTCCCCGGGGGCCGGAAGCGGGCCGTACGGCGCGGCACCGGGGTGCGGACCGCCCGGCTGGCGGCGCCGGCTCAGCGCCACGATCAGCCACACGATGCCGCCGACCACCACGACCGTCCAGAAGGAGCCCTCCCACCAGCCGTACCAGCCCCGGTCCTCCCAGTCGCCGAACGGGCCGGGCCGGCCGACCAGTCCCAGCAGGAAGAACACGAGGGCGCCGGTCATGCCGGCGGACCAGCGGCCGCGGCCGGCCTGCTGGAGGTGGATGCGGCCGTCGGGCTCGGGCAGCAGGGCCCAGGCGAGGGCGTAGAGGAGCAGCCCCAGGCCCGTGAAGAGGGACAGGACCACGACCAGGCCGCGGGCGAGGATCGGGTCGATCCCGAAGCGCTCGCCGAGCCCGGCAGCGACGCCGCCGATCCAGCGGTTGGGGCTGCGCCGCACGCCGGTGCCGCGGGCCCAACGGAAGACGGGGCTCTCGAGAGGTGTTTCGTTCATGGCATCCATCGTTTCGCCCCCAGGGCGCGCCGGCCATCGGGGTCGCCCCTGAACGGCCCCTGATCCCCGGGCCCGGGGTCCCCGGATTCCGGGCCCGGGACCCCTGAGCGGCCCCGGGTCCGGGCCCGTCCGGCCCCGCGGCGTGCTTGGATTAAGCCATGTCCACGGTCCCCGTCCGCCCGCCCCTGCTGCGGGCCAGCCCCCGCGTCCTCGGCGGCGTGTGCTCGGGCGTGGCCCGGCACCTGGGCCTGGACACGCGGGTGCTGCGCGTCGCGATCGTGCTGCTGTCCCTCTTCGGCGGGGCGGGCCTGGTCCTCTACGCGTGGCTGTGGATCCTGGTCCCGAACGAGGAGGACGCCGCCCGCGACGCCGAGCGGGAACGCGCCGGGGGGCCTGGCCTGAGGCTCCCCGGGGGGCCAGGCGTCGCCGGGCCCGGGGGACCGGACGCCGCCTCCGGGCCCAGCGGGCCGGCGCCCGTCGGAGCCGCGGGCTTCGGGCAGGCCCGGAGGGGCCCGCGCGAGGTGCTCACCGGGCTCGGGCTGCTGGTCGTCGCGGGACTGCTGGTCGCCCAGCTCTCCGGCGTGGCGATCGACTGGGGGCTCGTCTGGCCGACACTCGCGGTCGTCGCCGGCGCCGTCATCGCCTGGCTGCAGCTGGACTCGGCGCGCCGGGCCGGACTCCGGCGCTCGGCAGGGGCCGACCGGGTGGGCGGTCTGGCCCGCATCGCCGGCGGGCTGGGGCTCGTCGTCGCGGGCCTGGTGCTGCTCGTCTCCGGCGCCGTGGACTGGGAGGCCCTCTGGTCCGGAGCGCTCGTGGCGCTGGCCGTGCTCACCGGCGTCGTGCTCGTCCTGGCCCCGTGGGGCGTGCGCTTCTGGAGGGACTTCGTCTCCGAGCGCGCCTCCCGCGTGCGCGCCGCGGAGCGGGCGGACATCGCGGCCCACCTGCACGACTCGGTCCTGCAGACCCTGGCCCTCATCCAGAAGCGCTCGGGCGACGGGCCCCAGGTGCTCCGGCTCGCCCGGGCCCAGGAGCGGGAGCTGCGCCAGTGGCTCTACCGCGACGTCCCGGAGGCGGAGGGCGAGATCACCGAGGCCCTGCGGGGCGAGGCCGCCGCCGTCGAGGAGCGGCACGACGCCGTCGTCGACATCGTCACCGTCGGCCAGCTCGCCGGGCTCGGGGGCCACGACGCGCTCGTCCAGGCCGCCCGCGAGGCCATGGTCAACGCGGCCAAGCACGCCGGGGGGACCGTGAGCGTCTACGTCGAGGCGCGCCCCGACGGGGTCGACGTCTTCGTCCGCGACCGGGGGAGCGGCTTCGACCCGGACGCGGTCGCCGAGGACCGGCTCGGCGTGCGCGAATCCATCGTCGGGCGGATGCGCCGCAACGGCGGGACCGCGGCCATCAGCAGCGGCGGCTCCGGAACTGAGGTCCGCCTCTCCATGCCCCACACCCCGTGACCCAGGAGGAAACCATGAGCGAGCAGCACCAGGCCGCTGGCCGGCCCCCGATCCGCGTGGTCATCGTCGACGACCACGCGATCTTCAGGTCCGGCCTCAAGGCCGACCTCGACGCGCGCATCGCCGTCGTCGGGGAGGCCGCCACCGTCGAGGACGCCGTCCGCACGGTCACCGCGACCCGGCCGGACGTGGTGCTCCTCGACGTGCACCTGCCCGGCGGCCGCGGCGGGGGAGGGGCCGAGGTCCTGGCCGGGTGCGCGGGACTGCTGGGCGCGGTGCGGTTCCTCGCCCTGAGCGTCTCCGACTCCGCAGAGGACGTGGTCTCCGTGATCCGGGCCGGGGCGCGCGGGTACGTCACGAAGTCGATCTCCGGCTCCGAGATCTCCGACGCCGTGGAGCGGGTCGCCGGCGGGGACGCCGTGTTCTCGCCGCGGCTGGCCGGGTTCGTGCTGGACGCGTTCGGAACGCAGGCGGCCGTGAGCGCCGACGACGAGCTGGACCTGCTCTCGGCGCGGGAGCTGGAGGTCATGCGCCTGATCGCGCGCGGCTACAGCTACAAGGAGGTGGCCAAGGAGCTGTTCATCTCCGTGAAGACCGTGGAGACGCACGTGTCCTCGGTCCTGCGCAAGCTGCAGCTCTCCAACCGGCACGAACTCACGCGCTGGGCGGTGGACCGCCGGCTCCTGTAGGCCCGGGGCGCTTCCGCCCGCCCGTGGGGACGACTGGGACACATCCCGGCGGGCGCCTCCCGGACGTGGGGATGTCTGGGACACATCCGGGCGAGCGTCTCCCGCCGGTGGGGACGCCTGGGACACATCCCGGCCGGGGCTCGCGGGGGCTACGGCGTGTCGCCACGGACACGCCGTGTGGGGACTCCAGGACGACGCTTTCGGACGGGCAATGTGTCCCAGCCGTCCCGCCGTCGTCGGCTGCCCGCTCCCCATCCGCCCTCCACAGGAGGCCCGGGGTCCGATTTTCCGGTGCGCTCATCCACAGCGGCCCTGGGACGGCCCCCGCCGCCGCCTCTCCCGGGCGAGGATCCCTCTATGGATCGCCCCAGGTCGCCGGATGTCCTTGAACAGCTGGCGCGGCGCGGGGGAGCGGCGAGCATGGCGGAGCTGCGGAGGGCCGGTGTCGGCTGGCGCTCGCTGCGGAAGGAGTCCCTGCCCCCTGCGGTCGCCCGTACCCCCTCGGGCCCCCTGTACCTCCGAGGCGCCGACTGGTGCGATGTACTGGCTGCCGAACACCACGGTGCCATCGCCTGCGTGACCGCGGCGGAGCGGCAAGGGGCGGCCGTCTGGCGGAGGGCGACCGACGTCCACCTCGGAGTCGGGACGGGCCGGCCCCCGCGCGCATGGGCGGCGGCTCCCCTCGTGGTGGCGCACAGGATGCGCGGGGCCCAGTCGGGAACCGTCCCCCTGCCGCAGGCCCTCCGCCAGGTGGCCGCCTGTCTGCCACCCCTCGATGCGACGGTCGTTCTGGAGTCGGCCGTGTCGCGGGGGCTGCTCACCATCGATGAACTCCGGGACGCGTGCACGGGCCGCGGATCGAGTGCGGCGGCGGCGCTCGTGCCGCGCATCAACCCGAAGTCCCAGTCTCCCGCGGAGACCCTGGCGCGTCTGGTGCTCGAGGAGGCCGGGTTCGGCGTGGCGGTCCAGGTGCCGGTCCCCGGCATGGGGCATGCGGACCTCGAGGTGGACGGCGCGCTTCTGGTGGAGATCGACGGACGGGCCTACCACTCCGGCAGGGTCGACTTCGAGGAGGACCGCCGGCGATCCAACGCCGCGAGCCGGCTGCGTCGCCACATGCTCCGGATTCCCGCCGCCTGGGTCCTACAGACCCCGGAAACCGTCGTGACCGAGGTCCGGATGTGGTTCACGCTGGGCGGGCAAGGGGCCTGACGCCGAAGCCGTTGTGTCCGGACAGGCGCACCTGCGGACCCGGCCCGTGAGGGGCGACTGCAACATCACTGGGCGCTGCTCCTCCGGCCTGTGGGGACGACTGGGACACATCCGGACCGGCACCCTCGTCGAGCCACGGCGTGTCGCCGCGGACACGCCGGAGGGGGACTCCATTGCGGCGCCTCCGGACGGGCCATGTGTCCCAGGCGTCCCCACACAGTGGACGCGGGTGGCCCGGACGCGGGGGCCCGGACGCGGGTGGCCCGGACGCAGCGGGGCCCGGGACGCCGCAGCGCCCCGGGCCCCGTGCCGGAAACTACTTCGCGCGCCCGAGCAGGTCGGCGATGCGCCCCACGCCCTCGGCCAGGTCGTCGTCGCCCAGCGCGTAGGACAGGCGCACGAAGCCGGAGGGCCCGAACGCCTCGCCCGGCACGATCGCGACCTCGGCCTTCTCCAGGACCAGAGCGGCGAGCTCGGCGGAGGTCTCCGGCCGGGCGCCGTCGATCTCCCGGCCCAGCACGCCGCGCACGTCGGCGTAGGCGTAGAACGCGCCCTGGGGCACCGGGCAGTCGATCCCGTCGATGGCGTTGAGCGCCTCGACCATGGCCTTGCGGCGCCGGTCGAAGGAGCGCTTCATCTCCTCGACGGCGTCCAGCGGGCCCGACACGGCGGCCAGCGCGGCCATCTGCGAGACGTTGGAGACGTTGGACGTGGCGTGCGACTGCAGGTTCGTCGCGGCCTTGATGACGTCGGCCGGCCCGGCCATCCAGCCCACGCGCCAGCCGGTCATCGCGTAGGTCTTGGCGACGCCGTTGAGGATGACCACGCGGTCGCCCAGCTCCGGGGCGGCGGAGGCGATGGAGGTGAAGGGCACGCCGTCGTAGGTCAGGTGCTCGTAGATCTCGTCGGTGACGACCCACAGGCCCTTCTCCGCGGCCCACTTGCCGATCTCGGCGGTCTGCTCGGCCGAGTACACGGCGCCCGTCGGGTTCGAGGGGGACACGAACAGGAGCACCTTGGTGCGCTCCGTCAGGGCGGCCTCGAGCTGGTCCACGGTGGCGAGGTAGCCCTGCTCCGGTCCGGCGAACACCTCGACCGGGACGCCTCCGGCGAGGCGGATCGCCTCCGGGTACGTGGTCCAGTACGGGGTGGGGACGATGACCTCGTCGCCCGGGTCCAGGAGCGTGGCGAAGGTGTTGTAGACGGCCTGCTTGCCGCCGTTGGTCACGAGGACCTGGCCCGGCTCGATCGAGTACCCGGAATCGCGCATCGTCTTCTCGGCGATGGCCGTCTTCAGCTCCGGCAGCCCGCCGGCCGGCGAGTAGCGGTGGAAGCGCGGCTCCCGCGCCGCGGCGATCGCCGCCTCCACGACGTAGTCGGGGGTCGGGAAGTCCGGTTCCCCGGCGCCGAAGCCGATGACGGGGCGGCCGGCGGCCTTCAGGGCCTTGGCCTTCGCGTCGACGGCGAGGGTGGCGGACTCGGCGATGGAGCCGATGCGGCGGGAGATGCGTGCCATGGGTTGCGCTTCCTGGGGGGTTGGGAGTCGTGGCCGGTCCCAGCTTATCCACCGGCGTCCGCCGGTTCGACCCGCGCGGGGACGACGGCGGCGCCCGCGTCCGGCGGGAGGGGACGACGGCGGGGCTTCGCCCGGTGAACCGGACGACGGCGGGGCTTCGCCCGGGGACGGCACGACGGCGGGGCTCCCGCCCGGAACCGGCTCCGGCCACTGCGGCGTCCGGGCCGCTCGCCGGCCGGTTCGACATTCCGGTGCCGGATTGCGTAGACTTGTTCCTCGGTGTTGGAAAACGCCTCGATGGACCGTGCTTCGGATGCGGGCCAGCGGAGCGGAAGCCGACCCGAAGGGTAGTGGCGCAATTGGTAGCGCAGCGGTCTCCAAAACCGCAGGTTGCAGGTTCGAGTCCTGTCTGCCCTGCGCAGTGGCAATCCCCGTCTCGGACGGGGTGCTCGGCGAAATCCACGCGGTGCGTCGCGGCCGAAGGTTGCGGTGCACCGCAGCTGTTTCCGACACGAAACGAGGCACAGTGACCGATTCGGCCGCCAGCCGCTCCGCCGGAGCGTCGGGGTCCAAGCCGGACAAGAAGCGTGGACCCTTCGCCGCGATGATGCTCTTCTTCCGCCAGGTCATCGCGGAGCTGAAGAAGGTTGTCGCGCCGACCCGCAGTGAACTGGTCAACTACTGGCTCACGGTGCTCGGGTTCGTGCTCGTCGTGATGCTGCTCGTGTCGGGGCTCGACTTCCTCTTTGGAAACGCCTCGATCTTCGTCTTCACGAACCCGACCGAGCAGTAGGCGGGGACTTCCCGCCGCCAGCCAGAGTCTAAGAAAGCAGGAACCGTAGTGTCCGACCAGGAACTCGAACCGCAGGACAACGGCGCCGAGGATCAGGCGACCGTGGCCGACGCCTCGCAGGCGCCGGCCGATTCCGGCATCTCCGGCGACATTGAGTTCACCGACGCGGCCGACACCGCGCGGGGCGCGTCCGATTCCGCCGCCGACCGGGACGTCGAGCCCGGCGCGTTCGACCCGGCCGAGGAGGAGAACGTGTCCGCCGCGACGGTGGGCGCCGAGTCCGACGCCGACGATGCCACCATGCCCGCCGACGTGGCCGAGGACATCGACGCCGAGGCCGAGCCCGAGGAGACCCTCAACGCCGCGGCCGAGGAGGCCGTCGGGGAGCAGCCCGCCGAGGAGGCCGCCACCGGCGAGCAGCCCGCCGAGGAGGCCCCGGCCGGGGACGCCGCCGCGACCGCCGAGGAGGCGAAGGCCGAGTTCCGCTCCAAGCTCCGCCGCCAGCCGGGCGATTGGTACGTCATCCACTCCTACGCCGGCTACGAGAACCGCGTGAAGGTGAACCTCGAGACCCGCATCCAGACGCTGGGCATGGAGGACTTCATCTATGAGATCCAGGTCCCCATGGAAGACGTCGTGGAGATCAAGAACACGACGCGCAAGATCGTGCGCCGCGTCCGGATCCCCGGCTACGTCCTGGTCCGCATGGAGCTCACCGACGAGTCGTGGGGCGCCGTCCGCCACACCCCGGGCGTCACCGGCTTCGTGGGCAACGCGCACGACCCGGTGCCGCTGACCCTCGACGAGGTCTACTCCATGCTCGAGCACACGATCGTGCCGGAGCAGCCCGCCGAGTCCACGCGCCCGGCCCGCCAGCCGATCAGCGCGGTCAACGTGGACTTCGAGGTCGGCGAGTCGGTCACCGTCAACGACGGCCCGTTCGAGACCCTTCCGGCGACGATCTCCGAGATCAAGCTGGAGTCGCAGCAGCTGGTGGTCCTCGTCTCGATCTTCGAGCGCGAGACCCCCGTGACCCTGTCCTTCGGCCAGGTCACGAAGATCCAGTAGCACACAGTCTTCGCCCCCCGGCGGCCGCTTACCGGCGGGGGACGACCCGGCCACCGCGCCACGGTGGCCAACCCTCCGCGGCACGCTCCTGTGCCGCGGGGCAACGTTTGAGTAGAAGGACCCGTTCATGGCCCCGAAGAAAAAGGTCACCGGCCTCATCAAGCTGCAGATCCAGGCAGGCGCCGCTAACCCGGCCCCGCCGATCGGTCCCGCGCTTGGTCAGCACGGTGTCAACATCATGGAGTTCTGCAAGGCGTACAACGCCGCCACGGAGGCCCAGCGCGGCAACGTGATTCCGGTGGAGATCACGGTCTACGAGGACCGTTCCTTCACCTTCATCACGAAGACCCCGCCCGCCGCGGAGCTCATCAAGAAGGCCGCCGGCGTCGCCAAGGGCTCGGCGACCCCGCACACCGCGAAGGTCGCGAAGCTGACCGACGCGCAGGTCGAGGAGATCGCCAACACCAAGATGGCCGATCTCAACGCCCGCGACGTCGAGGCCGCGAAGAAGATCATCGCCGGCACCGCCCGCTCCATGGGCATCACCGTCGAGGCCTAACCAGGCCCCGGCGCCCCTCCGCGGAGGGGAACCAATCACGAAATCACGACGGCGGGGGACCCCGCCGCGTAGTGGCAGGGCCGGGCGCGGCCCAGATGACCACGACTGCATAAGGAGAACAACGCAGATGGCAAAGCGCAGCAAAGCATACGAGGCAGCCGCCGCCAAGATCGACGGCGACAAGCTGTACGCCCCGGCCGAGGCCGTGGCCCTGGCCAAGGAGACCGCCAAGGACGGCTCGACCGTCGAGGTCGCCTTCCGCCTGGGCGTCGACCCCCGCAAGGCCGACCAGATGGTCCGCGGCACCGTGAACCTGCCGCACGGCACCGGCAAGACCGCCCGCGTGCTGGTCTTCGCGAACGGCGCCAACGCCGAGGCCGCCGTCGCCGCCGGCGCGGACTTCGTCGGCTCCGACGACCTGATCGAGAAGATCCAGGGCGGCTGGACCGACTTCGACGCCGCCGTCGCCACCCCGGACCTGATGGGCAAGGTCGGCCGCCTCGGCAAGATCCTGGGCCCCCGCAACCTGATGCCGAACCCGAAGACGGGCACGGTGACCATGGACGTCACCAAGGCCGTCAACGACATCAAGGGCGGCAAGATCGACTTCCGCGTCGACAAGCACTCCAACCTGCACTTCATCATCGGCAAGACCTCGTTCGACGCCGTGAAGCTGGCGGAGAACTACGCCGCCGCGCTGGAGGAGGTGCTTCGCCTGAAGCCGTCCGCCGCCAAGGGCCGCTACATCCAGAAGGCCACCGTGGCCACGTCGTTCGGCCCGGGCATCCCGGTCGACCCGAACGTCACGAAGGTCGTCATCGGCGCCTAGCCTTTCCGGCGCCCACGCAACAGCCCGTCCCGCACCGCGGGGCGGGCTGTTCCGCGTCCGGGGCCTGTCAAATGACTGTGGAAGGCCCTGTTCGCCGGCCGGGCGCGGGCGTATGCTCTGTGCACGAGGTCCCCGGGAGCCGTTGCCCGGGCGCGGCCGGGGAGAGGTCACCATGGCGTCCCCACGCATCCACCCGCAGGCTTCCGGCGCGCCGGGGGGCGCGCCGCCGAGGGGAACACGCGGACCCGGGACCTCGGACCCACCGGGCCGCCCCTCCCGCCGGACGGTGCTGGCCGGGGGCGCCGCCGTCGGCCTCGGCCTGGGCGCCGCCGGCCTCGTTGCGGGCGCGGCGCACGCCGCGGTGCCGGGCAAGGTCTACACGGTGACCCGCCGCAACACCGGCACGTCCACCGTCCAACCGCGGAGCGAGTTCCGCGGGCTGTGGGCGGCCAGCGTCGTCAACATCGACTGGCCCTCCGCGCCGGGGCTGAGCGTCGCGCGGCAGCAGGCGGAGCTGCGCTCCCTGCTGGACCTGGCGGTCTTCCGGAAGCTCAACGCGGTCCTGCTCCAGGTCCGCCCGGCCGCGGACCGGATGTGGGTCTCCACGCTCGGCGAGCCGTGGTCCCGCTACCTCACCGGCACGCAGGGCACCGCGCCCGGCTACGACCCGCTGGCCTACGCCATCCAGCAGGCCCACCGGCGCGGGCTGGCCCTCCACGCGTGGATCAACCCGTTCCGCGTCTCGATGGAGCCCTCGCTCTCCTCGCTCGTGGCCTCGCACCCGGCCCGCACCCACCCCGCGTGGAGCTTCGCGTACGGGGGCCGCCGCTACTACAACCCGGGCCTGCCGGAGGTCCGGAACTTCGTGCGCTCCGTCGTCGTCGACCTCGTGCGCAACTACGACGTCGACGGCGTCCACTTCGACGACTACTTCTACCCGTACCCCGTCGCGGGGGAGGCGATCCCCGACTCGGCGGCGTTCGCGGCCCACCGGGGGAGCTTCACGTCCCTCGCGGCGTGGCGGCGGCACAACATCAACGTGTTCGTCCGCGACACCTACAACTCCATCAAGACGGTGGACCCGCGCGTCGTGTTCGGGATCAGCCCCTTCGGGATCTGGCGCAACAACACGTCCTCGTCCCTGGGCTCGGCCACGGCCGGCCTGGAGAGCTACTCCGCCCTGTACGCGGACACCCGGGCGTGGGTGAGGTTCCAGTGGCTGGACTACATCGCGCCCCAGCTCTACTGGCACCAGGGCAACCCGCCGGCGAACTACAACGTCCTCGTCGACTGGTGGGCCCGGCAGGTGGCCGGGACCCGCGTGAAGCTGTACACGGGCGAGGCGGCCTACAAGGTGGGCGACCCCGCGACCGCCGCGTGGCGCGACCCGAACGAGCTGCGCGACCACCTGACCAAGTGCCGCTCCGTCCCCGCCGTGGCCGGGCACGCCTTCTACAACACGACGGCGTTCCGGGCCAACCGCCTCAACGCGATCGCGATCCTGGCCGGGCGCCACTACTCGCGGCCCGCACTGCCGGTGCCGATGCCGCACCTCGGTGCCGTGCGGCCCGCGACGCCGACCATCACGTCAGCCGTGCGCCAGGCCTCGGGGATCCGGCTGGCCTGGGACTCCGGGGCCGCCGGGGAGCCGGTCTCGCACGTGGCGATCTGGCGGATCCAGCATTCGGGGTCCTCGATCCCCGGCATCCAGTCCACGGCCACCCACCTGCGGACCGTCCGGGCCCGCACCGCCCGGGCCCAGGCCTGGTTGGACACCGGGGTCGTGGCGGGCCGCGGGTACTGGTACCTGGTGCAGTCCCTGAGCCGGACGGGGGTCGACTCGGCGGGGGCGAGCGCCGTGTTCGTGCGGGCCTGACCGGCGGCGCCTTCCCGCCCGGACCGCGCCGTGCCCGCGTGGCGCGGGGGCCGGAATTCACGCGGCTGCCTTTTGGCTGCCCTAGTTTGGGGCGGACAGGGGGCCTATGGTGTGGCCATGACCACGGATTCCACGGTAGGGGACTCGAACGGATCCACGGCGGGGGAGGGGCGCCGCGCCGCCGGGCCGGACGGGCCGGGCACGGACGCGATGCTCAAGCTCGGACGCTTCTTCACCCGGTGGGAGCAGAGCGACGACGGCCGCGCCGTCTACCGCGAGGGAGGGCGGAAGGGCGACTCGTTCTACCGGGACCGATGGAGCCACGACAAGGTGGTGCGCTCCACCCACGGGGTGAACTGCACGGGCTCGTGCTCGTGGAAGGTCTACGTCAAGGACGGGATCATCACCTGGGAGGCGCAGCAGACCGACTACCCGTCGGTGGGCCCGGACCGGCCCGAGTACGAGCCGCGCGGCTGCCCGCGCGGGGCCGCGTTCTCCTGGTACACGTACTCGCCCACGCGGGTCCGCTACCCGTACGTGCGCGGGGTGCTGCTGGACCTGTACCGGGAGGCCAAGCACCGGCTGGGCGACCCGGTCCTGGCGTTCGCGGACGTCGCCGCGGACCCGGAGAAGCGGCGCGCCTACCAGTCCGCGCGGGGCAAGGGCGGCCTGGTGCGGACGAGCTGGGCGGAGGCCGTCGAGATCGCGGCGGCCGCCCACGTGAACACGATCAAGACCTACGGCCCCGACCGCTGCGCCGGCTTCTCTCCCATCCCCGCCATGTCGATGGTCAGCCACTGCGTCGGCACCCGCTTCATGCAGCTCATCGGCGGCGTGATGACCAGCTTCTACGACTGGTACGCCGACCTGCCGGTGGCCAGTCCCCAGGTCTTCGGCGACCAGACCGACGTGCCGGAGTCCGGCGACTGGTGGGACGCGACCTACCTGCTGATGTGGGGATCCAACGTGCCCGTGACCCGGACCCCGGACGCGCACTGGATGGCGGAGGTCCGCTACCGCGGCACGAAGGTGGTCGGCGTCAGCCCCGACTACGCGGACAACACGAAGTTCGTGGACGAGTGGCTCCCCGCGCAGGCCGGCACGGACGCGGCCCTGGCGATGGGCATGGGGCATGTGCTGCTCAAGGAGTTCTTCGTGGACCGGCAGGTCCCGTTCTTCACCGACTACGTGTCGCGGTACACGGACCTGCCGTTCCTGGTCACCCTGACCGAGCACGCCGACGGCGGCGGGCTGGTGCCGGGCAAGTTCCTCACGGCCGCGGACCTGGGCACGGGCGGGGCCGACGCCGCATTCAAGACCGTCCTGTTCGACCGGGCCACCGGGGAGCCGGCCGTCCCGAACGGCTCCCTCGGGTTCCGCTACAACGCGGAGGACGAGGGCAAGTGGAACCTGGACCTCGGGGACATCGACCCGGTCCTGACGCTGCTCGGCCGGGAGGGCGCCACGGGCGAGGCCGTGCGGCTGCCCGCCTTCGACGACCCGTCCGGCGCCGGATCGGTCCTGCGCCGCGGCGTTCCGGTGCTGGAGGTCGGGGGCCGGAAGGTCACCACCGTGTTCGACCTCATGCTGGCCCAGTACGGGGTCGGCCGCGAGGGCCTCCCGGGGGAGTGGGCCCAGGGGTACGACGACGCAGGCACCGCCTACACGCCGGCCTGGCAGGAGGAGATCACCTCGGTCCCGGCCGAGGCGTGCATCCGCATCGCCCGGGAGTTCGCGCACAACTCCGAGGTGTCCGGCGGCCGGTCGATGATCATCATGGGCGCGGGCATCTGCCAGTGGTTCCACGGCGACGCGACGTACCGGGCCATCCTCTCGCTGCTGATCCTCACGGGGGCGATGGGCCGCAACGGGGGCGGCTGGGCCCACTACGTCGGGCAGGAGAAGTGCCGGCCGATCACCGGCTGGGTGTCCCTGGCGAACGCCCTGGACTGGTCCCGGCCGCCGCGCACCATGATCGGGACCGGCTACTGGTACATGCACACCGACCAGTGGCGCCAGGACGGCTACTCCGCCGACGCCCTGAAGTCCCCGCTGTCCGAGGGGTCGCTCGACGGCGTGCACACCGCCGACGCGATGGCCTCCTCCGCCGCCCTGGGCTGGATGCCGTTCTACCCGCAGTTCTCGGAGAACCCGCTCTCCGTGGCCGAGCGCGCCGAGACCGCCGTCAACGGCGGCACGGCGGAGAGCGCGGCCCGGTTCGTGGCCGACGAACTGAAGTCCGGGCGGCTGCGCCAGGCCATCGAGGACGTGGACGCACCGGAGAACTGGCCGCGCACCCTGGTGCTGTGGCGCTCGAACCTCTTCGGCTCGTCCGCGAAGGGGAACGAGTACTTCCTGCGCAACCTGCTGGGCACGCACCACAACGTGCTGGGGGAGGACACCCGGGAGTCGGAGCAGCGGCCCCGGACCGTGGCCTGGCACGAGGACGCGCCGGAGGGCAAGCTCGACCTGCTGGTCTCCGCGGACTTCCGCATGACGAGCACGACCCTGCTCTCCGACGTCGTCCTCCCCGCCGCCACCTGGTACGAGAAGCACGACCTGTCCTCGACGGACATGCACCCGTTCGTCCATGCGTTCAGCCCGGCGATCGACCCGCCGTGGCAGGCCAAGACGGACTTCGAGGCGTTCCACCTGCTCGCCCGCGAGCTCTCGAAGCAGGCGCGCACCCACCTGGGGACCGTGAAGGACCTCGTGGCCACGCCGATGCAGCACGACACGCCCGGCCAGCTCGCGCAGCCCGGCGGCGGGGTCCCGGACTGGCGCGGCACCGACATTCCGGGCGTGCCCGGCGTGAACATGCCGAACTTCCAGGTCGTCGAGCGGGACTACACGGCGATCGCCGACAAGCTCGCCAGCGTCGGCCCCCTCGCTGACAGGCTCGGCTTCACCGTCAAGAACGTCACCTACAAGGTGCGCGGGGAGGTCGAGCGGCTGGGGCACCTCCACGGCGTGATGCCCTACGGGCCCGCCGCCGGGCGCCCGGCCATCGACACCGACGCGAAGCTGGCCGAGGCCATCCTGTCCTTCTCCGGCACCACGAACGGCCAGCTCGCCGTGCAGGGGTTCCGCGACCTGGAGCGCCGGACCGGCCGCCGGCTCGTCGACCTGGCCGAGGGGTCGGAGGAGAAGCGCATCACGTTCCCGATGACGCAGCAGGCCCCGCAGCCGGTGATCACGAGCCCTGAGTGGTCCGGGTCGGAGACCGGCGGGAGGCGCTACGCCCCGTTCACCGTGAACATCGAGCGGCTCAAGCCCTTCCACACGCTGACCGGGCGGATGCACTTCTTCCTGGACCACGACTGGATGCGCGACGTCGGCGAGCAGCTTCCCCTCTACCGGCCGCCGCTGGACATGCACCGCCTCTTCGGCGAACCCAAGCTGGGCCCGGACGGGAACCTCGAGATCACCGTGCGGTACCTGACCCCGCACAGCAAGTGGTCCATCCACTCCGAGTACCAGGACAACCTGTTCATGCTCTCCCTCTCGCGGGGCGGGCCGACCGTGTGGATGGCTCCGGGGGACGCGGGGGCGATCGGCGTCGCCGACAACGACTGGGTCGAATGCGTCAACGCCAACGGCGTGCTGGTGGCCCGGGCGATCGTCAGCCACCGGATGCCGGCTGGCGTCGCCTACGTCTACCACGCGCAGGAGCGCACGATCGACGTCCCCAAGTCGGAGGCGACGGGCCGCCGGGGCGGCATCCACAACTCCGTGACCCGGCTGCTGGTCAAGCCGACGCACCTGATCGGCGGCTACGCCCACCAGTCCTACGCGTTCAACTACCTCGGACCGACCGGAAACCAGCGCGACATGGTCTCGACCATCCGCCGCCGCAGCCAGGAGGTGACCTACTGATGCGCGTTATGGCCCAAATGGGCATGGTGATGAACCTGGACAAGTGCATCGGCTGCCACACGTGCTCCGTGACGTGCAAGCAGGCGTGGACCAACCGCGCCGGCACGGAGTACGTCTGGTTCAACAACGTGGAGACCCGGCCCGGCCAGGGCTACCCGCGCCGCTACGAGGACCAGGAGCGGTGGAAGGGCGGGTGGACCCTGAACCGGCGCGGCCGGCTCAAGCTCAAGGCCGGGGGCCGCGTGGCCAAGCTCTTCGGGATCTTCGCGAGCCCGGTCCAGCCCGAGCTCAAGGACTACTACGAGCCGTGGACCTACGACTACAAGACCCTGGTGGACGCGCCGCTGGGGGACGACTTCCCCGTGGCCCGGCCCAAGTCGCTGATCACCGGCGAGGACACGAAGGTCACCTGGAGCGCGAACTGGGACGACAACCTCGCGGGCGCCGCCGAGATGGGCCACCTGGACCCGCTCGTGGAGAAGGTCCGGCAGGAGTCGAACGACAAGATCAAGTTCGACTTCGAGAAGACCTTCATGTTCTACCTGCCGCGCATCTGCGAGCACTGCCTCAACCCGTCCTGCATGGCCTCCTGCCCCTCGGGGGCCATCTACAAGCGGGTCGAGGACGGGATCGTGCTCGTGGACCAGGACCGCTGCCGCGGCTGGCGCCAATGCGTCACGGGCTGCCCCTACAAGAAGATCTACTTCAACCACAAGACCGGCAAGGCCGAGAAGTGCACGTTCTGCTACCCGCGCGTGGAGATCGGGCTGCCGACCGTGTGTTCGGAGACGTGCGTGGGGCGCCTGCGCTACCTGGGCCTGTTCCTCTACGACGCCGACCGGGTCACGGAGGCGGCCTCCACCCCGGAGGAGACGGACCTCTACGAGGCCCAGCTCGACGTGATCCTGGACCCCCACGACCCGGCCGTGCAGGCCGCGGCCCGCGAGCAGGGGATCCCGGACGACTGGCTCGAGCACGCCCGGCGCTCGCCGGTGTACAAGCTGGCCAAGGAGTACCGGGTCGCGCTGCCGCTCCACCCGGAGTACCGGACGATGCCGATGGTCTGGTACGTCCCGCCGCTGTCCCCGATCTCCGACCTGCTCAAGGAGCAGGGCCACGACGCGGAGGACCACGGCAACCTGTTCGGGGCGATCGAGTCCCTGCGCATCCCGGTCGAGTACCTGGCGGAGCTGTTCACGGCCGGGGACACCGCGGTGGTCGACGGGGTGCTCAAGCGGCTCGCGGCGATGCGTTCCTACCTGCGCGGCATCACGCTCGGGCAGGACCCGGACGACTCGATCCCGGAAAGCGTCGGCATGGACGGGGAGGCCCTGTACGAGATGTACCGGCTGATGGCCATCGCCAAGTACGAGGAGCGCTACGTCATCCCGAAGGCCCACGTCGAGCAGGCGCACGACCTCGAGGAGATGGGCTGCTCGCTGGACTTCGACGAGGGCCCGGGCATGTACGAGGACTCGCCGTTCGGGGAGGCCTCGGGGACGCCGACTCCGGTGGCGATCGAGAACTTCTACGCCCTGCAGGCGCGGCAGACCTCGGACGAGCCGGCCGGGGAATGGTCCATGCGCGGCCGGGTGAACCTGCTCAACTGGGACGGCAACGGCAACCCGGACGGGCTCTTCCCGCCGCGGCGCGAGGGGGACCGGGCATGAGCCGGACCCTGTACCAGGTGGTCTCCGCCTGCCTGTGCTACCCGGACGCCCGCCTGCTGGCGCAGGTGCCGCTGATGCGGACCCTGGCGGAGGACGACGGCGGCGCCCCCGCGCGGGCCGGCTCCACGCCGCGGCCCACCCTGCGCGAGCGCCTCCTCGGGGCCCCGCCGGCACCGGAGCCGCCACCTGACGGGTGGCCCGCGGGCGCGCGCGCCGCCGTCGTCGGCTTCCTCGCCCACCTCGAGGCGACGCCCGCGCGCGAGCTGGAGACCGCCTACGTGGAGACGTTCGACTTCACGCGCCGGCACGCGCTGCACCTGTCCTACTGGACGGACGGGGACACGCGCCGGCGCGGCGAGGTCCTGGCCCGCTTCAAGCGGGCCTACCGCCACAGCGGGCTGTTCGTCACCCCGGACGGCGAGCTGCCCGACTACCTGCCGATGGTCCTCGAGTACGCGGCGCACGACGACGCCGGGCGGGACCTGCTGCTCGAGTACCGGCCCGGGCTGGAGCTGCTGCGGATCGCGCTCGAGGAGGAGGACAGCCCCTACGGGCCGCTCGTGGCCGCGGCGTGCGCCACCCTGCCCGGGCCGTCGCCGCGGGACCGCCAGGCGGTCATGGAGCTGGCGGGGGCCGGGCCGCCCCAGGAGAGCGTCGGGCTGGACCCGCACGACGCGCGGCTGCTGCCGCTGACGGACACGACAAGGGGAGGGTGACATGGCCGTCTGGGACATCGTGTGGTGGGGCGTGCTGCCCTACGTCATGGTGGTGGTCCTGGTCGGGGGCTCCATCTGGCGCTACCGCTACGACCAGTTCGGCTGGACCACCAGGTCCAGCCAGCTCTACGAGTCGCGCCTCCTGAGGATCGCCTCGCCGCTGTTCCACTTCGGGATCCTCGCCGTCGTCGCCGGCCACTTCTTCGGGCTCGTGATCCCCAAGTCGTGGACCGACGCCGTGGGCATGAGCCAGGACTTCTACCACTTCAACGCGCTCTTCGTCGGCGGCGTGGCCGGGTTCGGCACGCTCGTGGGCATGGTCCTGCTGATCGTGCGGCGGCGTACGACCGGGCCGGTCTTCATGGCCACCACGAAGAACGACAAGCTCATGTACGTCGTGCTCTTCGCGGCCATCGTGTTCGGCCTGTGGACCACGCTCGCGTCCGTGTTCCTGGGCGACCACGGGCACAACTACCGCGAGACGGTCTCGCCCTGGTTCCGTTCCCTGTTCATCTTCCAGCCGGACATCGCGTCCATGGCCGCCGCGCCGTTCAGCTTCCACCTGCACACGCTCGTCGGGATGCTGCTGTTCGCGATCTGGCCGTTCACGCGCCTGGTCCACGCGTTCACGGCGCCGCTGCACTACCTGTTCCGGCCGTACATCGTGTACCGCTCGCGGGACGCCCACCAGAGCAGCGTCCCGGTGCGCCGGGGATGGGCCGGCGTGGGGACGGCGGACCGGTCCCGGGAGGGCCGGTGAGCGCCCCGGCGGGGCGCGGCGCGGGGCGGCGCCCGAAGGCCGGGGGATCCGCCGCCTACAACCTCGCGCTCGCGACCATCGCGTCCACCATCGGGTTCTGGGGGTGGATGGTCATCTCCCCGTTGGCCACCCGCTACACGCTCGAGCTGGACCTGTCGGCGACGGCGGTGTCCGTCCTGGTCGCGATGCCGATCCTCGTCGGCTCGCTCGGGCGGATCGTCGTCGGGGCCCTGACCGACCGGCTGGGCGGCCGGGCCGTCTTCACCGGCGTGCTGTGTGCGACGCTGCCGCCGGTCGTGCTCGTGGCCGTCGCCGGGTCCGTCGGCTCGTACGCGATGCTGCTCGTCGTGGCGTTCTTCCTCGGCGTGGCGGGCTCGATCTTCGCGTGCGGCGTCCCGTTCGTCTCCGCCTGGTACGCGGCGGAGCGGCGCGGCTTCGCCACGGGCGTGTTCGGGATGGGCATGGGCGGCACGGCCCTGGCCGCGTTCCTGATGCCCCGGCTCGTCCAGGCCATCGGCTACCTGGCAACCCACCTGTTCGTGGCGGGCCTCGTCCTGGCGATGGCCGCCGTCGTCTGGTTCACCATGCGCGACGCCCCGGCGTGGCGGCCCGTGACCGAGCCCGTTGTTCCGAAGCTCGCCGCGGCGCTGCGCCTGCCGGTGACCTGGCAGCTGTGCTTCCTCTACGCGGTCGTGTTCGGCGGGTTCGTCAGCTTCTGCGCCTACCTGCCGACCTACCTGCGCGACATCTACGAGATGGACCCGACGGCCGCCGGGTCCCGCACGGCCGGGTTCGCGCTGGCCGCGGTCATCGCCCGGCCCGTCGGGGGCACCCTCGCCGACCGGGTCGGACCCAAGCCCGTCGTCGCGTTCTCGCTGGCCGCCGTGGCGGTGCTGGCCCTGGTCGTCATGGCCCAGCCGCGCCCGGAGATCGCGACCGGGGCCACGTTCCTGGCCATGGCCGCGGCCCTCGGGCTCGGGGCGGGCGGCGTGTTCGGGTGGGTCGGAACCGCGGCCCCGGCCGGCAGCGTCGGGTCCGTGGCCGGGATCGTCAGCGCCGCCGGCGGCTTCGGCGGGTACCTCCCGCCCATGGTCATGGGGGCCACGTACGACCCCGTGACGAACAGCTACGGGATCGGCCTGCTCCTGCTGGCGATCACGGCGGGGGCGGCCCTGGCGGTGACGCTGCTGCTGAAGGGACGCCCCCGCACGGCGCCCGCCGGGGCGGGGCCGGTGCGCTGAGCCGGCCCCGGGGCGCCCGTTGACGGGCCGAACCACCCGACGTAGTCTCATTGGGAAACGCCAATCAGTCGGGGGAGTGGGCCGTGCCCGTGGAGATCGTCGCCGTCGACCGCCCGTGGGACGCGGGTGGGCCCGAGCGCGCCCGGGCGCGGGACTGCGCCTCGCTCCTGGACGCCGCCACCGCCGCGGAGCTCGGCCACTCCGACCTCGCGTGGGGCCCGGGCTGGCGTCTGGCGACGTGGTCGCCGAGCCGGTACGGGTCCTCCGTCCTCTTCGCAGCCGTCCGGGATGGGCGCGTCGTCGGGGCCGCGCACGGGCGGCGCTCGTTGGCCGAGAACGCCGACCTGCTCTCCGTGGACGTCGCCGTGGCGCCCGGGCAGCGCGGGGGCGGCGTCGGTTCGCGGCTGGTGGCCCGGCTCGCGGAGCACGCGCGCGGGAACGGCTGTGCCCGCATCGCGTCCTTCGTGACCTACCGGCCCCCGCCCGCCGGCGGGGGAGTGCGCCCCGCCGGGGGCGCCGGGGCCGTCCCCGCCGACCATCCCGCCACGCGGTTCGCCCAGGGCCTCGGGGCCGTCCTGCAGCAGGTGGAGCGGCTCAGCCGCCTCGACCTCGATGCGCCGGACGCCCCTGTCCCCGGGGGCGGCACTGGTTCCCCGGGCGCGCGGCCGACGGGTGGGCCCCGGCGCGACGCCGCGGACGACGGGTACCGGCTGGTCGGGTGGGGCGACGACGTCCCGGAGGAATACGTCGACGCGTACTGCCGGCTCATGGAGCGCATGGACACCGATCCGCCGGCCGGGGGAATGGTCTGGGAGCCGTCCGCGTGGGACCGCGGCCGCCTGCGCACGGCGGAGTCCCGTCGGCGGGAGCGGGGCGAGCGGCTCGTGCAAACGTGCGCCGTCGGCCCCTCCGGGTCGCTGGTGGCCTTCACGGTGCTGGCCTACGGCGTCCTGCCCGGCGTCGCGGACCAGGAGGACACGCTGGTCTTGCCGGGCCACCGCGGCCACGGCCTCGGACTTCGCGTCAAGCGTGCCAACCTGGGGCGCTTGCGGGAGGCGGCACCCGGGGTGCGGCGCGTCTACACCTGGAACGCCGAGGAGAACGGGCCGATGCTGGACATCAACGCCGCCCTCGGCTTCCGCCCCGCGCACTCCGAGGCCCTGTGGGAACTGTCGCTGGACGCCGCTGGTTCAAACCGCGGCCGTCCGTCGACGCCCGAGGCTGACTAGGGCCGATGCGTCCCCTCGCGGGCGGCGCAAACACCGCCGTCGGGGCGGGGAAGCGGGCGCGGAATCCCGTATCGCCCATCCGCATTAAAGAGTTTGCAGAAGTTGTTGCACGGGGACTGTGGGCTGATACGATATGTGCAGCGGTATCGAGAATGCCGTGACGCGCATGACGCGTCCCGCCTCGGAGGTGTCCCCCAAGCGCCTCCGGAGCGAAGAAGGCCACGGTGCGATCCCCCAAGCCGCACCGTGGCGGAAGCCGGGTCGTTCCCGCTGTCCCCCAAGCGGCGGTGAACGGCCCGGTTTCGTTCGTCCGCTGCCGATTTGGCCGCCGCGCCCGGTCCGGGCTACGATGGACGCACCTAAGACCGTCGGTCGATGTCTCCCCGTGTCCGTCACGGGAAAACCATCCGAAAGTCCCTCACAGGGCGGCCTACGCAGGTGGACGAACGCTTGTCGCCCCGGCATCGGCCGGATGGCGCCACACGCCCCGTGCATCTGCGCGGGGCGTTTTTTGTGGGCGCGGGCCACCTGGCCCCGGACCGGAACCACCGGCACTACCGATCCCCGGAAGGAGGGTTATGGCAACGCCGAGCAAGGTTTCCGCTGTTGAGGAAATCACCGCCGACTTCAAGGAGTCGTCCGCCGCTGTCCTGACCGAATACCGCGGGCTCTCTGTTGCGCAGCTCCAGGAACTGCGCCGCGCCCTTGGCAACGAGACCAAGTACGCGGTCGTGAAGAACACCCTGACCGGCATCGCAGCCAAGGAAGCCGGCATCGACGCGTTCGATGAGCAGCTGTCCGGCCCGACCGCCATCGCCTTCATCAAGGGCGACCCGGTGGCCGCGGCCAAGAGCCTGACGGACTTCGCCAAGGACAACAAGCAGCTGGTCATCAAGACCGGCTACTTCGAGGGCAAGGCCATGGACGCGGCGCAGGTCGCCGCGCTGGCGGCCCTGGAGTCCCGCGAGCACCAGCTGGCCCGCGTGGCCGGTGTGCTGCAGGCCCCGGCCTCCGCCGCGGCCCGCATCATCGAGGCCCTGCGCGCCAAGCGCGAAGAGGAGGGTGGCGCGGCTCCGGCCGAGGCCGCCGCCGAGGCCCCCGCCGAGGAAGCCCCCGCTGCCGAGGCCACCGAAGAGGCCTAAGGCCGCTTCACCACCCCACAAACTCGCGGCGCGCACGCGCCGCCCCATGGAAAGGACGCCAACATGGCGAAGCTCACCACCGAAGAGCTCCTGGATGCTTTCAGCGAGATGTCCATCATCGAGCTCTCCGAGTTCGTGAAGTCCTTCGAGGACAAGTTCGAGGTCACGGCCGCCGCCGTGGCCGTGGCCGGCCCGGCCGGCGGCGGCGAGGCCGCTGCCGCCGAGGAGCAGACCGAGTTCGACGTCGTCCTCGAGGGCGCCGGCGACAAGAAGATCGCCGTCATCAAGGAGGTCCGCGCGCTGACCTCGCTCGGCCTGAAGGAGGCCAAGGACCTCGTCGACGGCGCTCCGAAGGCCGTCCTCGAGGGCGTCAACAAGGAGACCGCCGACAAGGCCAAGGAAGCTCTCGAGGGCGCCGGCGCCTCGGTGACCGTCAAGTAGCCTTCCGCGCTGCAGGGCACGCCCCGTCCACCCCCGTGGTGGACGGGGCGTTTCCGTGTCCGGGGCGGGCCGGGCCGCGTCGCCGCCCCGGGGTCCGTGGACGCCCGAATCGTGATCGGATACGCTGGAAGATCACGAGACGGTAACAAAGGGTCCCGGGGACCGCCCACGCGCGGCGCCGGGCGGAAAGGCGTGCATGGCACTCGAGACGCGCGTTGAGCCCGTCGCGGCAGCGCAGTCCCCGCGGGCCCGGTCCCGTCTCGCCCTGCTGGATGGACTGCGCCTGCTGGCCGCGGTCGCCGTCGTCCTCTACCACTGGACCGCGTGGCACCACGGCAACTGGGGCGTGGAGCCCGCCAAGGACGCCTGGCCCGTGCTCTCGCGGTTCAGCCTGTTCGGCAACATGGGCGTGCAGCTGTTCTTCATCATCAGCGGCTTCGTCATCCTGCTCTCCAGCTACGGCAAGCGCCCCGCGCAGTTCGTCGGCTCCCGGGTGGGCCGCCTCTACCCGGCCTACTGGGTCGCGGTCGCGGCCACCGGGGCGCTCGTCTTCCTCATCTGGCCGCAGGTGGGGGACCGCCTGACCCCGTGGGACTGGCTCGTGAACCTCACCATGTTCCAGGGCGCCACGGGCAACGCCAACATCGACGGGGTCTACTGGACCCTGTGGGCGGAGATGCGCTTCTACCTGCTCGTGCTGCTCCTCATGGTCCTCGGCTGGCAGACCCCGCGCCGGCTGCTCGCCTTCGCCGCGGTCTGGCCCGTGGCCGGCGTCGTCGGAAGCCTGCTGCCCGGCGAGATGATCGAGGTCGTGCTCGTCTCCGAGCACGCACCCCTCTTCGCCGGCGGCATGGTGGTCTTCCTGATGCACCGCTTCGGGCAGACCCCGCTGCGCTGGGCGGTCCTCGCGCTCAACGTCGGGCTCGCCGCGCACCACACGGGCGTCACGGGCAGCCGCGAGGCCGTGGAACTGGTCGGCTACGAGGTGGCACCGCCCGTCTACTGGGGGATCGTCGTGGGCATCTTCGCCCTCGTCTGCCTGCTCACGCTCACCCCGCTGAACCGGGCCCGCGTGCCGGGCATGGCCCTGGCCGGCGCCCTCACCTACCCGCTGTACCTGCTGCACCAGCTGTGGGGCTGGTGGATCATCGACCTGCTGAGCCCGCAGCTGCCCCGCGGGGCCGTGCTGGCCATCGGCCTCACCGTCGTCTTCGCGGCGGCCTACCTGGTCCACCGCTTCGTCGAGAAGCCCTACGGCCGGCGCCTCGGCCGGGCCACGACGCGGCTGCTCGACTCCCGGATCGTCCGCGGGCAGGACGCGCCCGCGGAGCCGGCCGACCGGCCCGCCGCGGCCCGCGACCTGCAGTCGGCGGCGCGGGGCTAGCCGGGGCGGCGGGCGCGCTCAGCCCTCCGGCTCCGTGAGGTCGGCGACCTCCGCCTCCAGCGCGGCGAGCAGGGCCCCGGACTCGACGAACGCCGAGTGCCCGTGGTCCCCGGCCCCGAGCGAGACCCGGCCCGCGACCGTCGCGTCCGCGTACACCGGCCACGGCGTCGTGGAGCCCAGCGGCGTGATCGTGCCGCGGCGGAAGCCCGTCGCCGCGAACGCCGCGTCGGCGTCGGGCATCGACACCCGGTTCACGCCCAGCACCGCGCGCAGCTTCGGCCAGGAGATCGCCCGCCCGCCAGGCACGAGCACGAACAGGTAGCTGCCGTCCGGGTGGCGCACCACCAGCGTCTTGACGATCCGCGACGGCTCGATCCCGAGCAGCGCCGCGGCCTCCTCCAGGCTGCGGGCGCGGGGGCGCGGGACCACCTCGACGTCCAGGCCGCGGGCGGCCGCGTCGGCCCGGAAGCGCTCCAGCCCGGCGCCGCCGTCATCCGTCACGCCCGCTCCAGCAGCAGCGCCTCACCCTGCCCGCCGCCCCCGCACAGCGACACGGCCGCGCGGCCGGAGCCCCGACGGGCGAGCTCCAGCGCCGCGTGCAGCGCAAGCCGCGCGCCCGAGGCGCCGATCGGGTGGCCCAGCGCGATGGCCCCGCCGTGGAGGTTCGTCCGCTCCAGCGGGTAGTCCAGGTCCGCGAGCGACTGGCAGGCGACCGCGCCGAACGCCTCGTTGATCTCCACGAAGTCCAGCTCGTGCGTGGACCAGTCGGCGCGGGCGAGGGCGGCCCGGATGGCGTTGGACGGCTGGGAGTGCAGCGACGTGTCCGGGCCCGCGACCTGCCCCGGCTCGCCGATCGTGGCCAGTACCGCGAGCCCGTGGGCCTCGGCGTACTCGCGCGAGGCGACGACGAGTGCCGCGGCGCCGTCGGAGAGCGGGGACGAGTTCCCGGCCGTGATGGTACCGTCCTGCGCGAACGCGGCGCGCAGCCCGGACAGCGACTCGACGCTGGTGTCCGGCCGGATGCCCTCGTCCTCGGCGACGATGCGCGGCCCGCCCTTGCGCTGCGGCACGGAGACGGGGACGATCTCCTCCGCGAAGACGCCGGAGGCCGTGGCCTCCGCGGCGCGGCGGTGGGACGCGGCGGCGACCTCGTCCTGCTCCGCGCGCCCGATGCCGAGCTCCGCGTTGCGCCGCTCCGTGCTGGCGCCCATGGACTCGCCGTCGAACGCGTCCGTCAATCCGTCGTGGGCCACCGCGTCGACAGCCGTGAAGCTGCCGTACGTCCAGCCGGAACGGCTGCCCGGCAGCAGGTGCGGTGCGTTGGTCATGGACTCCTGCCCGCCGGCGACGACGACGTCGGCCTCGCCGAGGCGGACCATGCGTGCGGCGTCCGTGACGGCCGCGAGCCCGGACAGGCACACCTTGTTCACGGTCACGGTGGGCACGTCCCACCCGATGCCGGCGGCGATGGCCGCCTGGCGGGCCGGGTTCTGGCCGCAGCCGGCCTGGACCACGTGGCCCATGACGACGGCGTCGACCGCCGCCGCGGGCACCCGGGCCCGCTCGAGGGCGCCGGCGATCGCGGCGGCGCCGAGTTGGACGGCGGTGAGCGACGCGAACTGGCCCTTGATGCGGCCGAACGGCGTGCGCGCGCCGGAGACGATGACTGCGTCGCGGGGTGATGGCATGGCGTGCTGCTCGCTTTCACGGATCGGATGGCGGTCGGTCGGCGGATGCCTCCAGCCTAGCGTGAAGCCCGTCACAGGAGGTGGGGGCCGGTTTTCCGGGGGTCCGGAACCCGGAGGGGGAGGGTCCGGGGGAGGGGTGCCGCCGGTCGCGCGGGCCCCGCGCCGGGCGACACTCCGCCAAGGACCGCTTGTCACCGGGGTGTTCGACATGGTAGGAGAGCGGTGGTAGTATGGAGCTTTGCGTCTTCCCTCTTTTGCCGTCGGCCTTCATATAGCGGTGGGTTCGATTTTCCAGGTGTCGTTCCGGGCTGCCCCGGGACAGGGGGCGGGCGCCGGAAACCTGACGGTCTGTGGAAGGATCCATCTTGGTCGCCTCGAGCACCTCTAACAACCAAACCGCTAGCTCGGCCCGCACCGCTGAAGCGGCCGGCCGACTCTCTTTCTCGAAGATCCCCGAGCCGCTGGACGTCCCGAACCTGCTGGCCCTCCAGACCGAGTCCTTCGACTGGCTCGTCGGCAACGAGCGGTGGAAGGCCCGCCTCCAGCGCGCCGCGGCCGAGGGCGACAAGTCCGTCGCGGGCACGTCCGGCCTGTCCGAGATCTTCGAGGAGATCTCCCCGATCGAGGACTTCCAGGAGACGATGTCCCTGAGCTTCTCGGAGCCGGAGTTCGCCGACCCGAAGTACACGATCGCGGAGTGCAAGGACCGCGACGCGACCTACTCGGCGCCGCTGTACGTCAAGGCCGAGTTCATGAACAACAACACGGGCGAGATCAAGCAGCAGACCGTGTTCATGGGCGACTTCCCGCTGATGACCGACAAGGGCACGTTCATCATCAACGGCACCGAGCGTGTCGTCGTCTCCCAGCTGGTCCGCTCCCCGGGCGCCTACTTCGAGCGCACGCCGGACAAGACCAGCGACAAGGACATCTTCACCGCGAAGGTCATCCCGTCCCGCGGCGCGTGGCTCGAGCTCGAGATCGACAAGCGCGACCAGGTCGGCGTCCGCCTCGACCGCAAGCGCAAGCAGTCCGTCACCGTCCTGCTCAAGGCCCTCGGCTGGACCGAGTCCCAGATCCTCGAGGAGTTCGGCGAGTACGACTCGATCCGCGCCACCCTCGAGAAGGACGGCACGAACACGCGCGAAGAGGCGCTGCTGGACATCTACCGCAAGCTGCGCCCGGGCGAGCCGCCGACGGTCGACGCCGCCGACGCGCTCCTGCGCAACCTCTACTTCGAGCCGAAGCGCTACGACCTCGCCAAGGTCGGCCGCTACAAGCTGAACCGCAAGGTCGGCGTCGACAAGCCGCTGGACGCACCCAACGCGTCCGTGCTGGACAACGACGACATCGTCGCCATGATCAAGTTCCTCGTGGCCCTCCACGCGGGCGAGCGCACCGTCAAGGGCGTCCGCGACGGCGAGGAGGTCGACGTCCGCGTCGAGGTCGACGACATCGACCACTTCGGCAACCGCCGCATCCGCGCCGTCGGCGAGCTCATCGAGAACCAGGTCCGCACCGGCCTGTCCCGCATGGAGCGCGTCGTCCGCGAGCGCATGACCACCCAGGACGTCGAGGCCATCACGCCGCAGACCCTGATCAACATCCGCCCGGTCGTGGCCGCGATCAAGGAGTTCTTCGGGACCTCCCAGCTGTCGCAGTTCATGGACCAGAACAACCCGCTGGCCGGGCTGACCCACAAGCGCCGCCTGTCCGCGCTCGGCCCGGGCGGCCTGTCCCGCGACCGCGCCGGCATGGAGGTCCGCGACGTCCACCCGTCGCACTACGGCCGCATGTGCCCCATCGAGACCCCTGAAGGCCCGAACATCGGCCTCATCGGCTCGCTCGCGACCTACGGCCGGATCAACTCCTTCGGCTTCATCGAGACCCCGTACCGCAAGGTCGTCGACGGCCAGGTCACCAACCAGGTGGACTACCTGACCGCGGACGAGGAGCTCGACGCGATCATCGCCCAGGCGAACGCGCCGATGACCGAGGACCTGCGCTTCGCCGAGGACCTGGTCCTCTGCCGCGAGCGCGGCGGCGGCGGCGAGCCCGTGCTCGTCGAGCCGGCCGAGATCGACTACATGGACGTCTCCCCGCGCCAGATGGTTTCCGCGGCCACCGCGCTGATCCCGTTCCTGGAGCACGACGACGCCAACCGCGCGCTCATGGGCGCCAACATGCAGCGCCAGGCCGTGCCGCTGCTGCAGTCCGAGGCCCCGCTGGTCGGCACCGGCATGGAGAAGTACGTGGCGGTCGACGCCGGCGACTCCATCACGTCCGACCAGGGCGGCGTGGTCTCCGAGGTCTCGGCGGACCTGGTCACCGTCCTGAACGACGACGGCACCGAGACCCACTACCCGGTCATGAAGTTCGCCCGCTCCAACCAGGGCAACGCCTACAACCAGCGCGTGCGCGTCTCCGAGGGCGACCGCGTCGAGTACCAGAGCATCATCGCCGACGGCCCGTCCACCGACACGGGCGAGCTGGCGCTGGGCAAGAACCTGCTCGTCGCGTTCATGTCCTGGGAGGGCCACAACTTCGAGGACGCGATCATCCTCTCGCAGCGCATGGTCTCCGACGACGTGCTCACCTCGATCCACATCGAGGAGCACGAGGTCGACGCCCGCGACACCAAGCTGGGCGCCGAGGAGATCACCCGGGACATCCCGAACGTCTCCGAGGAGGTCCTGTCGCAGCTCGACGAGCGCGGCATCGTCCACATCGGCGCCGAGGTCGAGGCCGGGGACATCCTGGTCGGCCGCGTCACCCCCAAGGGCGAGACCGAGCTGACCCCGGAGGAGCGCCTGCTGCGCGCCATCTTCGGCGAGAAGTCCCGCGAGGTCCGCGACACGTCCCTCAAGGTGCCCCACGGCGAGTCCGGCACGGTCATCGGCGTGCGGATCTTCGACCGGGACAACGACGACGAGCTGCCCCCGGGCGTCAACCAGCTGGTCCGCGTGTACGTGGCGCAGAAGCGCAAGATCACGGACGGCGACAAGCTCGCCGGCCGCCACGGCAACAAGGGCGTCATCTCCAAGATCCTGCCGGTCGAGGACATGCCGTTCCTCGAGGACGGCACCCCGGTCGACGTGATCCTGAACCCGCTGGGCGTTCCGGGCCGCATGAACGTCGGCCAGGTCCTGGAGATCCACCTGGGCTGGGCCGCGAAGCAGGGCTGGAAGATCGAGGGCGCCCCCGAGTGGGTCTCGAACCTGCCGAACCTGCCGCGCGAGTCCGGGCCGACCACGGTCGCGACCCCGGTGTTCGACGGCGCCGAGGAGGGCGAGATCCGCGGCCTGCTCGACCACACGAACCCGACCCGCGACGGCGTGCGCCTGGTGGACAACTCCGGCAAGGCCCGCCTGTTCGACGGCCGCTCCGGCGAGCCGTTCCCGGACCCGGTCTCGGTCGGCTACATGTACATCCTGAAGCTGCACCACCTGGTCGACGACAAGATCCACGCGCGCTCCACCGGCCCGTACTCGATGATCACCCAGCAGCCGCTGGGCGGTAAGGCGCAGTTCGGCGGCCAGCGCTTCGGCGAGATGGAGGTGTGGGCCCTGGAGGCGTACGGCGCGGCCTACACCCTCCAGGAGCTGCTGACCATCAAGTCGGACGACATCCACGGCCGCGTGAAGGTCTACGAGGCGATCGTCAAGGGCGAGAACATCCCCGAGCCGGGCGTCCCCGAGTCCTTCAAGGTGCTCATCAAGGAAATGCAGTCGCTGTGCCTGAACGTGGAGGTCCTCTCCACGGACGGCAGCGCGATTGAAATGCGTGACTCGGACGAGGAAGTCTTCCGGGCCGCCGAGGAACTCGGCATCGACCTCTCGCGGGCCGAGCCGAGCTCCGTCGAGGAGGTCTAGCCGCGACGGCGGGCCCGGCCAGTCGCCGGGCCCCGCCGTCGTCCCCCATCCTCCACAGCCCCAGCGGGCCACCGGCCCGCGACAAGACTTCTGAGATTCCACGAGAGAGAGACAGGGACCACATGTCCAGCGATTCCTCCTTCGGCCACATGCGCATCGGCCTCGCGACCGCGGAAGAGATCCGCGGTTGGAGCTACGGCGAGGTCAAGAAGCCGGAAACCATCAACTACCGCACCCTCAAGCCGGAGAAGGACGGGCTCTTCTGCGAGAAGATCTTCGGCCCGTCCCGCGACTGGGAGTGCTACTGCGGCAAGTACAAGCGCGTGCGCTTCAAGGGCATCATCTGTGAGCGCTGCGGCGTCGAGGTGACCCGCGCCAAGGTGCGCCGCGAGCGGATGGGCCACATCGAGCTCGCCGCCCCCGTCACGCACATCTGGTACTTCAAGGGCGTGCCCTCGCGCCTCGGCTACCTGCTCGACCTGGCGCCGAAGGACCTCGAGAAGATCATCTACTTCGCGGCCTACATGATCACGTCGGTCGACGAGGAGCGCCGCCACGCGGAGCTGCCGAACCTGCAGGCCCAGCACGACCTGGAGAAGAAGCGCCTCGGCGACGAGCGCGACGCCGACATCGCCGCGGTCGCCCGCGACCTCGAGAAGGAGCTCGAGCAGCTCGAGGCCGACGGCGCCAAGGCCGCGGACAAGAAGAAGGCCCGCGACCTCGCCGACAAGACGATGGCGCAGATCCGCAAGCGCTCCGACGCCGAGCTCGACCGCCTCGAGCAGGTCTGGGACCGCTTCAAGAACCTCAAGGTCGCCGACCTCGAGGGCGACGAGGGCCTCTACCGCCAGCTGCGCGAGAAGTACGGCCTGTACTTCGAGGGCTCCATGGGCGCCGAGGCCATCCAGAAGCGCCTGGAGACCTTCGACCTCGACGCCGAGGCCGAGATGCTGCGCGACACGATCGCCAACGGCAAGGGCCAGCGCAAGACCCGCGCCCTGAAGCGCCTCAAGGTCGTCAACGCGTTCCTCACGACGGAGAACTCGCCGCTGGGCATGGTCCTGGACGCCGTTCCGGTGATCCCGCCGGAGCTGCGCCCGATGGTGCAGCTGGACGGCGGCCGCTTCGCGACCTCCGACCTGAACGACCTGTACCGCCGCGTGATCAACCGCAACAACCGCCTGAAGCGCCTGCTCGATCTCGGGGCCCCCGAGATCATCGTGAACAACGAGAAGCGCATGCTCCAGGAGGCCGTCGACTCGCTGTTCGACAACGGCCGCCGCGGCCGCCCGGTCACCGGCCCGGGCAACCGCCCGCTGAAGTCGCTCTCCGACATGCTCAAGGGCAAGCAGGGCCGCTTCCGCCAGAACCTGCTCGGCAAGCGCGTCGACTACTCCGGCCGTTCGGTCATCGTCGTCGGCCCGCAGCTGAAGCTGCACCAGTGCGGCCTGCCCAAGCAGATGGCGCTGGAGCTGTTCAAGCCGTTCGTGATGAAGCGGCTCGTGGACCTGAACCACGCGCAGAACATCAAGAGCGCCAAGCGGATGGTCGAGCGCTACCGCCCGCAGGTCTGGGACGTGCTCGAGGAGATCATCACCGAGCACCCGGTGCTGCTGAACCGCGCGCCGACGCTGCACCGCCTGGGCATCCAGGCGTTCGAGCCGCAGCTGGTCGAGGGCAAGGCCCTGCAGCTGCACCCGCTCGTGTGTGCCGCGTTCAACGCCGACTTCGACGGCGACCAGATGGCCGTGCACCTGCCGCTGTCGCCGGAGGCCCAGGCCGAGGCCCGCATCCTGATGCTGTCCTCGCACAACATCCTGAAGCCCTCCGACGGCCGTCCCGTGACCCTGCCCTCGCAGGACATGATCATCGGGCTGCACCACCTGACCACGAAGCGTCCGGGCGCGCTGGGCGAGGGCCGCGAGTTCTCCTCCGCCGCCGAGGCCATCATGGCCCTGGACGCCGGCGAGCTGCACCTGAACGCGGTCGCGAAGATCCGCGTCTCCGGGTTCGTCCCCTCGGACGAGCAGCCCGCGCCCGAGGGCTGGGAGGAGGGCCAGCCGGCCCTGCTCGAGACCTCGCTCGGCCAGGTGATGTTCAACGAGACGCTGCCCGCGGACTACCCGTGGGTGGAGCACGTGGCCGGCAAGGACGCGCTGTCCGAGATCGTCAACGACCTCGCGGAGCGCTACCCGAAGACGGTCACCGCGGCGACGCTGGACAACCTGAAGGACGCCGGCTTCCGCTGGGCGACCCGCTCGGGCGTGACCGTGGCCATCTCCGACATCACGTCGAACATGGACAAGACCGCCATCCTGGCCCCCTACGAGGAGCAGGCGCTGAAGGTCCAGGCCCAGTACGACAAGGGCCTGATCGCCGACGACGAGCGCCGCGCCGAGCTGATCGACATCTGGACCAAGGCGACCGACGAGGTGGCCGCGGCGATGCGCGAGGGCATGGAGAGCCTGAACACCATCAACCGCATGGTGACCTCCAAGGCCCGTGGTAACTGGCTGCAGCTGCGCCAGATCGCCGGTATCCGTGGCCTGGTGTCCAACCCGAAGGGCGAGATCATCCCGCGCCCGATCAAGTCCTCCTACCGCGAGGGCCTGTCGGTGCTGGAGTACTTCATCGCGACCCACGGTGCCCGTAAGGGCCTCGCGGACACCGCGCTGAAGACCGCCAACTCGGGCTACCTGACCCGTCGTCTGGTGGACGTGTCGCAGGACGTGATCGTGCGCGAGGCCGACTGCGGCACCGAGCGGGGCCTGACCGTCCCGATCGCGTCCGTGGACGAGATCGGCACCGTGCGCAAGCACGAGACCGTCGAGAACTCCGCCTACACCCGCACGCTCGCCACCGACGTCACCGACGCCGAGGGCAACGTGCTGGCCCAGGGCGGCGCCGACGTCGGCGACGTGCTGATCGACGAGCTGTACAACGCGGGCGTCACGGAGATCAAGGTCCGCTCCGTGCTGACCTGCGAGTCCGCCGTCGGCACCTGCGCGCTGTGCTACGGCCGCTCCCTGGCCACCGGCAAGCTGGTGGACATCGGCGAGGCCGTCGGCATCATCGCGGCCCAGTCGATCGGCGAGCCCGGCACGCAGCTGACCATGCGTACGTTCCACACCGGCGGCGTCGCCTCGGCCGAGGACATCACGCAGGGTCTGCCCCGTATCCAGGAGCTCTTCGAGGCCCGCACCCCGAAGGGCGTGGCCCCGATCTCCGAGGTCGCCGGCCGCATCACCATCGAGGACGCGGAGAAGCAGCTGCGCGTCGTGGTGACCCCGGACGACGGCTCCGAGGACATCGCGTACCCGGTGCTGCGCCGTGCGCGCCTGCTCGTCGCCGACGGCGACCACGTGGGCGTCGGCCAGCAGCTGGTCGCGGGTGCGATCGACCCGAAGCAGGTGCTGCGCGTGCTCGGCCCCCGCGAGGCCCAGAAGTTCCTGGTCCGCGAGGTCCAGGACGTCTACCAGTCGCAGGGCGTGGGCATCCACGACAAGCACGTGGAGGTCATCGTCCGCCAGATGCTGCGCCGCATCACGGTCATCGAGTCGGGCGAAACCGACCTGCTGCCGGGCGAGCTGGCCGACCGGTCCCGCTTCACCCAGGAGAACCGCCGCGCGGTCTCCGAGGGCAAGAAGCCGGCGTCCGGCCGCGACGAGCTCATGGGCATCACGAAGGCCTCGCTGGCCACGGACTCGTGGCTGTCGGCCGCGTCCTTCCAGGAGACCACCCGCGTCCTGACGCAGGCGGCCATGGAGGGCAAGTCCGATGCGCTGCTGGGCCTGAAGGAGAACGTGATCATCGGTAAGCTGATCCCGGCCGGCACCGGCCTGGACCGCTACACGCAGGTCACGGTCGAGCCGACGGAAGACGCCAAGGCGAACCTCTTCACCGGCCCGAGCGCCTTCACCGGGTTCGACTACGAGGGCATGGAGCCCGGCAGCGCGCCGGAGTTCCAGGCCATCTCGATGGACGACTACGACCTGGGCAACGACTTCCGGTAGCCCCGGAACGTCACACCACCCGCGGGGCGGCACCGATCCGGTGCCGCCCCGCGGCGTTCCCGGCTGCGGGCCCCGCGGGGTCCCGGCCGTGGGCCCGCGGGGTTCCCCCTGTGGGGTCGGACACGGACCGGCGCCGCCGCCGTCGTCCCCCGCCTAGTCAGCGGCGCGCCGGGCGCGCCCCGGCGCCGGGGGAGGGGCCTGGGGCTCCGCGGAATCGGAGGAGCCGGGCCGCGCGTGATACCCTAGGATCAATTGTTTTGTGTGTGGCAATAGGGACACGGTCCGGGTTGCGGGGAAGTTGCGCAACGTATGCCACACTTTTGCACGCCTACGGACTTTTGCCGCGGACGCTGCGAGAAACGAGCAAGGCAGCGTCCCGGCCCCGCGGTGAGCGGAACCGAGTCGAGGCAGAACCCAGAAACCGGAGGACACGATAGTGCCTACTATTCAGCAGCTGGTCCGCAAGGGCCGCTCGCCGAAGGTCAACAAGACCAAGGCCCCCGCCCTGCAGGGCAACCCCATGCGCCGTGGCGTGTGCACCCGCGTGTACACCACCACCCCGAAGAAGCCGAACTCCGCCCTCCGCAAGGTCGCCCGCGTGCGCCTCGCCGGCGGCGTCGAGGTCACGGCCTACATCCCGGGCGTCGGCCACAACCTGCAGGAGCACTCCATCGTGCTCGTGCGCGGCGGCCGAGTGAAGGACCTGCCGGGCGTTCGCTACAAGATCGTCCGTGGCGCCCTCGATACCCAGGGCGTGAAGAACCGTGGCCAGGCCCGCTCCCGCTACGGCGCCAAGAAGGAGAAGAAGTAATGCCTCGTAAGGGTCCCGCGCCGAAGCGCCCCCTCGTCTCCGACCCCGTCTACGGGTCGCCGCTCGTCACCCAGCTGATCAACAAGGTCCTGGTCGACGGCAAGAAGTCCACGGCCGAGCGCATCGTCTACGGCGCCCTCGCCGGCGCCCAGGCGAAGACCGGCTCCGACCCGGTCCAGACCCTGAAGAAGGCCATGGACAACGTCCGCCCGGCCCTCGAGGTCAAGTCCCGCCGCGTCGGTGGCGCCACCTACCAGGTCCCGGTCGAGGTCAAGCCCGGCCGCGCCACCGCGCTGGCCCTGCGCTGGCTGGTGGGCTACTCCAAGGCCCGCCGCGAGAAGACGATGATCGACCGTCTCCAGAACGAGATCCTCGACGCGTCGAACGGTCTCGGTGCCGCTGTGAAGCGCCGCGAAGACACGCACAAGATGGCCGAGTCCAACAAGGCCTTCGCCCACTACCGTTGGCAACTGGTGGGGGGAGATGGCGGCGGGGCCGGCCCGAAAGGAACCGGCCCCGCCGCCGTCCCCCGCACCAACACATAGGGAGACACCGTGGCACTGGACGTGCTCACCGACCTCAAGAAGGTCCGCAACATCGGCATCATGGCGCACATCGATGCCGGTAAGACCACTACGACGGAACGCATCCTGTTCTACACGGGTGTGAACCACAAGCTCGGCGAGACGCACGACGGTGCTTCGACGACCGACTGGATGGAGCAGGAGAAGGAGCGCGGCATCACCATCACGTCCGCCGCCGTGACCTGCTTCTGGAACCAGAACCAGATCAACATCATCGACACCCCGGGCCACGTGGACTTCACGGTCGAGGTGGAGCGCTCCCTGCGCGTGCTCGACGGCGCCGTCGCCGTCTTCGACGGCAAGGAGGGCGTCGAGCCGCAGTCCGAGACCGTCTGGCGCCAGGCCGACAAGTACGGCGTCCCGCGCATCTGCTTCGTCAACAAGATGGACAAGATGGGCGCCGACTTCTACTTCACGGTCGACACCATCATCAAGCGCCTCGGCGCGACCCCGCTGGTCATGCAGCTGCCGATCGGCGCCGAGTCCGACTTCATCGGCGTCGTCGACCTGCTGACCATGAAGGCCCTGGTGTGGCCGGGCGACTCCAAGGGCGACGTCACCATGGGCGCCCAGTACGAGACCCGCGAGATCCCGGAGGAGCTCAAGGAGCGCGCCGAGGAGTACCGCGCGAAGCTCGTCGAGCAGGTCGCCGAGGCCGACGAGGCCCTGATGGAGAAGTTCTTCGAGGGCGAGGAGCTCACCCTCGAGGAGCTCAAGGGCGGCATCCGCAAGCTCGTCATCGACAACGCGGCCTACCCGGTCCTCTGCGGCTCGGCGTTCAAGAACCGCGGCGTGCAGCCGATGCTGGACGCGGTCATCGACTTCCTGCCCTCCCCGCTGGACGTGCCCGACATGATCGGCCATGACCCCAAGGACGAGGAGAAGGAGCTCAAGCGCGAGCCCAACGAGGAGGAGCCGTTCTCCGCGCTGGCGTTCAAGATCGCGGCCCACCCGTTCTTCGGTCAGCTGACCTTCGTGCGCGTGTACTCCGGCAAGGCCACCTCCGGCATGCAGGTGCTCAACTCCACGAAGGGCAAGAAGGAGCGCATCGGCAAGCTGTTCCAGATGCACGCCAACAAGGAGAACCCGGTGGAGGAGGTGCACGCGGGCCACATCTACGCGGTGATCGGCCTCAAGGACACCACCACCGGCGACACCCTGTGCGCCACGGACGCGCCGATCGTCCTCGAGTCGATGTCCTTCCCGGAGCCGGTGATCTTCGTGGCCATCGAGCCGAAGACCAAGGGCGACCAGGAGAAGCTCTCCACGGCCATCCAGAAGCTCTCCGCCGAGGACCCGACGTTCACCGTCTCCCTCAACGAGGAGACCGGCCAGACCGAGATCGGCGGCATGGGCGAGCTCCACCTGGACATCCTGGTGGACCGCATGAAGCGCGAGTTCAAGGTCGAGGCCAACGTCGGCAAGCCGCAGGTCGCGTACCGCGAGACCATCAAGAAGGCCGTCGAGAAGGTCGACTTCACCCACAAGAAGCAGACGGGTGGCTCCGGCCAGTTCGCGAAGGTCCAGGTCTCGTTCGAGCCGCTGGACACCACCGAGGGCACGTTCTACGAGTTCAAGAACGCCGTCACCGGTGGCCGCATCCCGCGCGAGTACATCCCGTCCGTCGACGCGGGCATCCAGGACGCCATGCAGTTCGGTGTCCTCGCCGGCTACCCGATGGTGGGCGTGAAGGCGACCCTCATCGACGGCGCCTACCACGACGTCGACTCCTCGGAAATGGCGTTCAAGATCGCCGGTTCCCAGGTGTTCAAGGAGGGCGTGCGCCGCGCCAACCCGATCATCCTCGAGCCGATGATGAGCGTCGAGGTCCGTACGCCCGAGGAGTACATGGGCGACGTGATCGGCGACATCAACTCCCGCCGTGGGCAGATCCAGTCCATGGAGGACGCCGCCGGCGTCAAGGTCGTCAAGGCCCTGGTGCCGCTCTCCGAGATGTTCGGCTACATCGGCGACCTGCGTTCCAAGACGCAGGGCCGCGCCGTGTACTCGATGGAGTTCAACTCCTACGCCGAGGTCCCGAAGGCCGTCGCCGACGAGATCATCCAGAAGTCCCGCGGCGAGTAGCCAAGGAACACCATCCGCCGGACCCGGCCCCCGGGGCCGGCGGAACCGTGGGGCCGGCCCTCGTGGCCGGCCCCACGGGGCGGACCCGAAGCCCGCGGGCGAGCGGCCTGGCGGACACCGCACAATTTCAAAAAAGTAACAAGCCCACAGTAGACTTGCATGAGTTTCGTCCACGAACCGCGTGGGCGGGGTAAGTCTTCTGACAACGTTCTAGGAGGAACCTGTGGCGAAGGCAAAGTTCGAGCGGACTAAGCCGCACGTCAACATCGGCACCATCGGCCACGTTGACCACGGCAAGACCACGCTGACCGCCGCCATCTCGAAGGTGCTGGCTGAGAAGTACCCGGACCTCAACGAGTCCCGGGACTTCTCCGCGATCGACTCCGCCCCGGAGGAGCGCCAGCGCGGCATCACCATCAACATCTCGCACATCGAGTACCAGACCGAGAAGCGCCACTACGCCCACGTTGACGCCCCCGGCCACGCCGACTATGTCAAGAACATGATCACCGGCGCTGCCCAGATGGACGGCGCGATCCTGGTCGTGGCCGCCACCGACGGTCCGATGGCCCAGACCCGCGAGCACGTTCTGCTGGCCCGCCAGGTCGGCGTTCCGACGCTGCTGGTCGCCCTGAACAAGTCCGACATGGTCGAGGACGAGGAGCTGCTGGACCTCGTCGAGATGGAGGTCCGCGAGCTGCTGTCCTCGCAGGGCTTCGATGGCGACGACGCCCCCGTGGTGCGCGTCTCCGGCCTGAAGGCCCTCGAGGGCGACGCCCAGTGGGTCAAGGCCGTTGAGGACCTCATGGAGGCCGTCGACGAGTACATCCCGGACCCGGTCCGCGACCGCGACAAGCCGTTCCTGATGCCGATCGAGGACGTCTTCACGATCACCGGCCGCGGCACCGTCGTCACGGGCCGCGCCGAGCGTGGCACCCTGCCGATCAACTCCGAGGTCGAGATCGTCGGCATCCGCCCGATCCAGAAGACCACGGTCACCGGCATCGAGATGTTCCACAAGCAGCTCGACGAGGCTTGGGCCGGCGAGAACTGTGGCCTGCTGCTCCGCGGCATCAAGCGCGAGGACGTCGAGCGCGGCCAGGTCGTCGTGAAGCCGGGTTCCATCACCCCGCACACGAACTTCGACGCGAACGTGTACATCCTGTCCAAGGACGAGGGTGGGCGCCACAACCCGTTCTACTCGAACTACCGCCCGCAGTTCTACTTCCGCACCACGGACGTCACCGGCGTCATCACGCTGCCCGAGGGCACCGAGATGGTCATGCCCGGCGACAACACCGAGATGGCCGTCGAGCTCATCCAGCCGATCGCCATGGAAGAGGGCCTCGGCTTCGCCATCCGCGAGGGTGGCCGCACGGTCGGCTCCGGCCGCGTCACCAAGATCACCAAGTAGCCACTGCTTGATGGTCTGACCGAACGGTCGCCAGGAACCCCGCTGCTTCGGCAGCGGGGTTCCTGCGTTTAACGGTTGTCCACAAGTCGCGGAGGGGCCGTTTCGGGCGGGGCGGCGCGAACTATACTGGTGAGTAATCAAGGGGGCGGGTCATGGAACTGGCGGTGGTGGTTCTGGTCGGACTCGGATTCGCGGCGGGGTGGTTCGTCCGCGGCAGGACGCGGGGGCGTCCGTCGACGCGCGCCGGGTGGGACCCGGCCCTGCGTGCCGCCATGGCCCGGGCCTGGCAGGAGGGGTACGACGCCGGCGCCGGGACAGGGGCGCCAGCCGACCTGGCGTCCGCGCCGACGGCCCACGGCGGCCCCGCGCCCGCACACGCCGCCCCCTCGTCCGGCACCGCCGGCCCCGCGCCGGGCCCGGGCTTCCGCGGCGAGGTTCCGCCAGCGGAACACCCGCAGCCCCGCCCGTTCGGTGCCGACCCGGTCGTCGCGTGGGCGCCGCCCGCCGACCCCCGGGCCCGCACCCTGCGCAACATCAACGTGGCCCTGTACGCCGGGGCCCTGCTGCTGGTCGCCGCCGCGTCCCTGTTCATCGGGATCGCCCTCCCGGCGGGCTGGAAGTTCGGCGGGCTCGTCCTGCTGACGGCGCTCTTCTACGGCGGCGGCCTCCTGGTGCATGCGCGCAGCGAGACGCTGCGGCCGGCCGCGACCGCGTTCACGGGCACGGGGCTGGCCCTGGTGCCCGTCACCGGCCTCGCGCTGCACCTGCTCGTCCTGGACCACGCCGCCCTGGCCTGGTTCGTCACCTCCACGGTCGGGCTCGCGGCCTTCGTCCACGCGGCGGCCCGGCTGCAGAGCCGCGTTCTCGCGGCCCTGGCGTTGACGTTCCTGGTGTCGACGACGTGGTCCGGCGGTGCCGTGCTGAACCGGGGCCTGGTCTGGTACTTCATCTTCTCGATCCTGCTCGCTGCCCTCGCCACCCTCGCGGTGTACGCCCGTCCGCGCTGGCTCGGCCACACCTACGCGGCGGCGTTCCGGGCCTCGCACCGGTACCTGGTGCCCGCGGTCCTGGCCGCGTCGCTCACGGTGGCGTGGATGCTGAGCGCCCATGACTTCATCCTGCTGCTGCTCGTCTCGACCGGCTACTACGGTGCGGGCTTCGCGCTGGGGCCTGCCGCCGACCGCCGGCTGAACCTCTGGGCGGGGCGCGCGACGGCCACGCTCCTCGTCGCTCCGCTGGGCGTCGCGCTGGCCTGGGGACCGACCGGCACCGTCCGCGCCATGGCGCTGGTCGTCGTGGCGCAGCTGGTCGGCATCGAACTCCTGCGTCCCGGCTACGAACGGCTGCTGGCCGCCGGCGGCCGCCGTGCCGCGCCCGCGGTCCGGGTGGAGCAGTGGCTCCTGGGCTCCGCGGCCCTGCTGCTGGCGATGCTGGGGTCGGAGACGCTGGCCGCCCTCGCCCGGGGGGCCGCGCCGCCCCGGCTGCACGACCTGAACTGGGCGCTCGCGGCGGCCCTCGCGGCCGTGGGCTTCGTGGCCTGGCGCCGCCGGCAGGGGATGTTCTGGCTCCCCGTGGCGGGAGGGCTCCTGTTGGCCTTCGAGCCGTTCGAGCCGGCCCCGTGGCGGCAGGCCGTCGGCGGACTGCTGGCCCTGGCGGTGGTGGCGGCCGCGGGACGCCGGGAACCGGGGCGGTGGCGCCGGCACGCCGTCGTCGCGATGCGCTGCGTGGCACCGCTGCTGGCCGCCGCCTGGGCCGCGTGGGCGGCCCACGGATTCGCGGTGGGCCTCGGCCCTGCGGCCGGCGGACCGGCAGGGGGCGGGCAGCGGGCCGCCACGCTGGCCTTCACCGGGGCGTGGCTCGCCAATGCGGGGGCCTCGGCCTGGCTGGCCGGGAGAGGGCGCCGGCACGGGCGGGGTCCGGCCCGGCCGACCGGCCACGCGCTGTTCTTCGCCCTGTCGCTGGTCGCTGTCGTGTGGGGGACTCTGTCGGCCCGCGGGCTCGACCTGCGAGACGGGGCCAACGGCGGGGGCACGCCGCGCTGGGGCGAGGCCTGCGCCTGGGCGCTGCTGGCGGTCGGCGTCCTGGGGGCCGGGGTCATCCTCCACCGGGTGGCCCGCATCGAGGGCGGCGAGGGCGCCCGGGGCGGCCACGGGCCGGGAACCGCGCGCTTCCTCGCCCACGCAGCCGGCGCCGGCACCCTGCTCGTCGTGTTGGCCTTCTCCGGGTCCTTCGCGGGGGAGTGGGCCCCCGAGGCCGTGCTTGCGGTGGGGGCGGCGTACTTCATCGTGCGGGCCCTGTCCCCGGACGGCCACACGGTCCGCGGCGCCTACGCCCTGGCGGCCCACGTGTTCCTCGTGGGCGGCCTCCTGCACGCCGCCGACCGGCTGGGTGCCGACGACCATGCCAGGGCCGCCCTGTTCGCCGTGACGGTGGCGCTCGGCCAGGTCGGCCGCGCCGCACTCGTCCGCCGCGTTCCCCGCGGCCGGGGGATCGGCCTGTCCCGGACGACCGGATGGGCCGCCTACGTGCTGCTGCCGCTGGGGTTCCTCGCGTACGCGGCGGGCGGTGTGGTGGACCGCGCGTCCCTCGTGGTCCAACTTGTCGCCGCCGGGACCTACGCGGCCCTCTGGTGGCGGGAGACGCGCGACGGCCGGTGGGGCCGGGACCTCGTCGTCCTTCCGGCGGTGCTCGCCGCGGGACTGCTCGCCGTCGTCCCCTCCGACGCCGTCGCCGCCCGCTCCGGAGGCTGGCTGCCCGGACCCCTGTGGTCCGCGGCCGCCGCCGTCGCGGTCCTGGCCCTCGCGACGGGGGCCCTGCTCCTGCTGGAGGGCGCCACGACCGCAAGGGCGGCCGTCGGTGGGCCCACGGACCGGGTCCACTTCCAGCGGAAAACGCGCGCGGCGGCGGTCGCCACCGTGGTGGCGCTGGCCGCCTCGACGGCGCCCGCCGGGAACGGCTGGGCGGCCCTCGTCGCCGGGCTCGCTGCGGCCGCCCTCGCGGTGTTCGCGGCCGGGACCGCCGCGGCCGTCCTGCTCGCGGGCACCGTCGTCGCCGTCCAGGTCGCCGCGCACCTCGGGGCGCTCCAGCTGGTGGACGCCGTCTCCGGCCCGGCCGGGACCTCCAGCCCGTGGCTGTTCCCGCTTGGGCAGGCGGGCGCGGCGGTCGTCCTGTTCGCGGGGGCCGTCGCGGGCGGCCGCTTCGGTTTCGACGACGGCGACGGCCCGGCGAGCCCGACCTGGGCGATGGTCCGCGACGGGTCCCTCGGCCGCGGGCGCCCGGGATGGACCTGGCTTCACGCCCGCTACGTCTTCGCGGGGTCCCTGCTGGCGCTGGCGGTCGCGGGGCTGGCCGCGGCCGGCAGCGCGCGGGACGCCGTCGCCCTCACGGGATGCCTGTTCCTGGCGGTGGTCGCCGTCGCCGCGGTCTTCGAATGGCCGCGCCGGCGCCGGGAGGTCGCGGCGGAGGTCGCGGCGCTCGCCCTCGCGGCGCTGGCCCAGCGCGCGTGGTGGGTCGTGGACGGGCCGCACGAGGCGTTCTGGATGGTGCAGTACTGGGTCCTCGTGGTCGCGGCGCTGGCCGGCTACGAATACTGGCGACGCCGCCCGCAGCGGGGCACCCCGATCCTGGCGGTGTCCGCCGGCCTGCTCACGCTGAGCGGCCCCTGGGCGGTGTTCGGTTCCCTGCCCGCGGGGCAGGTGTGGGTGCTGCTCGGGTTCGCGGCGCTCCTGGCCTTCGGCCTGCTGTCCAACCGGAGGCTGTTCGTCCTGTGGGGCGCGGCCGGGATCCTCGTGGCCGTGCTGTGGTACCTGCGGTCCCTGACCTTCCTGCTCCTCGCGCTGCTCGCGCTGCTGATCATCGGGCTGGCGGTGTGGCGGCTGTCCCGCCTCGGGCGCCCGCGCGAGGGCGGGGTGCCGGCCGAACCGGGCGTCCCGTCCGGCGGCCCTCCGACCGTGCCGGCTCCCCGGCAGGGCCCGCTGGGCCTGCAGGCGCCGCCTGTCGTGGCGCCGCAGGACCCGCCGGTGCCCCCGGGGACAGCACTGGGGCTGCCGCATCCGACACGTCCCGCGCCGCAGGCCCCGCCGGAACCGGAACCGGGGGCGAGCCGGGCGGGCGGGATGCCCGGGCGTTAGGCTCGGAACCATGGAGTGGCTCCTGTTCTGGATCGTCGTGGGCATCGTCGTCGCCGTGGCCTCGGCCGTGCTCTGGGGGCGTCGGTACTTCCGGCACGAGATCGACCGGGCCCGACGGATCCGCCGGTCGCGCCGGGGACGCTAGCCGTGCCGCGCAGGATCGGCGCGGGCCGCGGCGCCGGGCCCTGGAGACTATTCGGACGGCAGGGCCGCCGCAGGCTCTGGCCGAAGCTGCTCGTCGCGCTGCTGCTGATCGGCATCGGGCTCTGGCTCGCCGCCGAGCGAGGGGACCTCGACCTGCCACTCGGCAACGCGGCCGCGGAAACGGCGGACTCGGCCACGGAGACGGCGGACCAGGCCGCGGGCCCGGCGGGCCCGCCGGGTTCGACCGCGGCTTCGGGGGGTTCGGCCGCGCCCCCGGCGGCGGCCCCGCGCCCGCCGCGGCCCCAGAGCGCGGTGCGCTTCGCCGTCGTCTCCGTCCACGACGGGGACACGCTGCGCCTGCGCCCCGAGGGCGGGGGAGCGGCCTGGGTGGCGGCGGCGGGGCGCGAAAGCACGAGGCTGCTCGGCATCGACGCCCCGGAGACCGGGGACCGGGCCGAATGCTTCGGCGACCGGGCCACCGCCGCGCTGCGCCGGCTGGCCGTTCCGGGCTCGTCCGTGTGGGCCGCCCCGGACCGGGAGCACTTCGACCAGTACGGGCGGGTCCTGCTGCACCTGTGGACCGCGGACGGGCGGTTCGTGCAGGGGATTCTCGTCGCGTCCGGGGCCGCCGAGGTCGAGTACTACGAGCCGAACACGACGTACGTGCCCGCGCTCCTGGACGCCGAGGCGGAGGCCCGCGGCCTCGGTGCCGGGCAATGGGGAGCGTGCGCCTAGCGGGACACGCTGTGGCGGGGGCCACCACTGGGCCGCCCTTTTGAGAATTCGGCGTCGCTGTGGGAGACTGGACAAGTTGTTCAAGCGCTTTTCCGTGTCTTGAGTCCGGTGGTCGGCCCCCGATCCGCGGACTAGGACGGTTCCGACCGGGATCGCGTCCCGCCCGGGATAATGCCCGGGGCGGGGACGGATCCGACGGGAACCGGTGGGAAGGCCAACAGAATCCACCCCCATTCTCCGGGGCGGCGTCGCGGATCTAACGCGACACGCCCGACCGCGGGGGTCGGAGGCCCGACGGGGTGAGGAACCCGGATCCTATCCGGATTCAGTCCGTGCGGGCGTGCCAGTCCGCAAGGACCCGTAGGGCACAGCAACTGTACAGAGAGTGCTACTCGAGAAAGAGGCATGACGCCATGGCGGGACAGAAAATCCGCATCCGGCTGAAGTCGTATGACCACGAGGTCATTGACGTTTCTGCCCGGAAGATCGTTGAGACGGTCACGCGCGCAGGCGCAACCGTAGTCGGCCCCGTGCCGCTGCCGACGGAGAAGAACGTGTACTGCGTTATCCGTTCGCCCCACAAGTACAAGGACAGCCGCGAGCACTTCGAGATGCGCACCCACAAGCGCCTGATCGACATCATCGATCCGACTCCGAAGGCCGTCGATTCGCTCATGCGCCTCGACCTGCCCGCGGACGTCAACATCGAGATCAAGCTTTAAGGGGAGGTGCTGAGAGACTATGACCGCAACCCGTAACCTCAAGGGCCTGCTGGGCACGAAGCTCGGCATGACCCAGGTCTGGGACGAGAACAACAAGCTCATCCCGGTCACCGTTGTCCAGGCCGATTCCAACGTCGTCACCCAGCTGCGCGACGCCGAGCGCGACGGCTACGCCGCCGTCCAGATCGCCTACGGCCAGATCGACCCCCGCAAGGTCACCAAGCCCCTCGCCGGCCACTTCGACGCCGCGGGCGTGACCCCGCGCCGCCACGTCGTCGAGCTGCGCACCGCAGACGCCGCCGACTACGCGCTGGGCCAGGAGCTGTCCGTTGGGCTGTTCGAGGCCGGCCAGAAGGTCGACGTCATCGGCAAGACCAAGGGCAAGGGCTTCGCCGGTGTCATGAAGCGCCACGGCTTCTCCGGCGTCGGCGCCTCGCACGGTGCGCACAAGAACCACCGCAAGCCGGGTTCCATCGGTGGCGCGTCCACCCCGGGCCGCGTCTTCAAGGGCCTGCGCATGGCCGGCCGCATGGGTAACGTGCGCCAGACGACGCAGAACCTCACCGTCCACGCTGTGGACGCCGAGAAGAACCTCCTGTTGATCAAGGGCGCCATCCCCGGTGCCCGCGGCCAGGTCGTCCTCGTACGCACCGCCGTGAAGGGAGCTTAAGTAAATGGCTAACAACGCTCTGAAGGTCGAGCTTCCCGCCGAGATCTTCGACGTCCAGACCAACGTCCCGCTGCTGCACCAGGTCGTCGTGGCCCAGCTGGCCGCTGCCCGCCAGGGCACGCACAAGGCCAAGACCCGCGCCGAGGTCTCCGGTGCCGGCCGCAAGCCGTTCAAGCAGAAGGGCACCGGCCGCGCCCGCCAGGGTTCGATCCGCGCCCCGCACATGACCGGCGGCGGCGTCGTCCACGGCCCGGTGCCGCGCGACTACAGCCAGCGGACGCCCAAGAAGATGAAGGCCGCCGCCCTGCGTGGCGCCCTCTCCGACCGCGCTCGCCACGACCGCATCCACGTGATCGAGGCCCTGGTGGCCGGCGAGAAGCCGTCGACCAAGGACGCCCTGGCGACCCTGCGCGCTCTCACCGAGCGCAAGAACCTGCTCGTTGTCATCGACCGCGAGAACGACGTTGCCGCGCTGTCCGTGCGCAACCTCGCCGACGTGCACGCCATCTACGTCGACCAGCTCAACACCTACGATGTGCTGGTTGCCGACGACGTCGTGTTCACCAAGGCCGCGTTCGATGCCCTGGTCAACAAGGAGGCCGCCAAGTGAGCGCCGCGACCCACAAGTCCCCGCACGACGTGATCATCGCTCCCGTCGTGTCGGAAAAGAGCTACGGCCTGATCGACGAAGGCAAGTACACCTTCCTGGTCGACCCGCGCTCGAACAAGTCCGAGATCAAGTACGCCGTGGAGTCCATCTTCGGCGTCAAGGTGGCCTCGGTGAACACCATCAACCGTGCCGGGAAGCGCAAGCGCACCCGCTTCGGGTGGGGCGAGCGCGTTGCGACCAAGCGCGCGATCGTCTCCCTGAAGGAAGGCACGATCGACATCTTCGGCGGTCCGCTCTCGTAGCGGAGACCACTTTAACGAGGAACTGACACATGGCTATCCGCAAGTACAAGCCGACGACGCCGGGCCTGCGTGGCTCGTCCGTCGCCGACTTCGCAGAAATCACCAGGACGACTCCGGAGAAGTCGCTGGTCCGCCCGCTGAGCAAGACCGGCGGCCGCAACAACTCCGGCAAGATCACCACCCGGCACAAGGGTGGCGGGCACAAGCGCGCCTACCGCGTCATCGACTTCCGTCGCCATGACAAGGACGGCGTGCCGGCGAAGGTCGCGCACATCGAGTACGACCCGAACCGCACCGCCCGCATCGCGCTCCTGCACTACGCCGACGGCACCAAGCGCTACATCATCGCGCCGGTCAACCTGAAGCAGGGCGACCCGGTCGAGGCCGGCGCCGGCGCCGACATCAAGCCGGGCAACAACCTGCCGCTGCGCAACATCCCGGTCGGCACCACGGTGCACGCCGTGGAGCTGCGCCCGGGCGGCGGGGCCAAGATGGCCCGCTCCGCCGGTGCGTCCATCCAGCTGGTGGCCCGCGAGGGCAAGTACGCCCAGCTGCGCCTGCCCTCCGGCGAAATCCGCAACGTCGACGTGCGCTGCCGCGCCACGATCGGCGAGGTCGGCAACGCCGAGCAGTCGAACATCAACTGGGGCAAGGCCGGCCGCATGCGCTGGAAGGGCGTCCGCCCGACCGTGCGTGGTGTCGTCATGAACCCGGTCGACCACCCGCACGGTGGTGGCGAGGGCAAGACCTCCGGTGGTCGCCACCCGGTCAACCCGAACGGCAAGCCCGAGGGCCGTACCCGCCGCCCCAACAAGGACAGCGACAAGCTCATTGTCCGCCGTCGTCGCACCGGCAAGAACAAGCGATAGGAGCCTGGAGACATGCCACGCAGCCTGAAGAAAGGCCCCTTCGTCGATCAGCACCTCTTCGTGAAGGTCGCTGCTCAGAACGAAAAGGGCACCAAGAACGTCATCAAGACGTGGTCCCGCCGTTCGATGATCGTGCCCGACATGCTCGGCCACACGATCGCCGTTCACGACGGCCGCAAGCACATTCCGGTGTTTGTCACCGAGTCGATGGTCGGGCACAAGCTCGGCGAATTCGCCCAGACGCGGACGTTCCGCAGCCACGTGAAGGACGACAAGAAGGGCAAGCGCCGCTAACCCCCCGGGGTTAGCCCAGCGCTCGCGCTTTTTCGAGAAGACGAGAGAAGGAAAGCAATGGAAGCCAAGGCAATTGCGCGCCATCTTCGCGTAACGCCTATGAAGGCCCGGCGCGTCGTCGACCTTGTTCGTGGTAAGCAGACGAACGAGGCCCTGGCGATTCTGAAGTTCGCCCCCCAGGCGGCTTCGGAGCCGGTGTCCAAGGTTGTTGCGTCGGCAGTGGCGAACGCCCGTGTCGCCGCGGACCGCGACGGCGTCGCGTTCAACGAGGACGAGCTGATCATCAGCGAGGCCTTCGTCGACGAGGGTGCCACCATGAAGCGGTTCCGCCCGCGTGCCCAGGGCCGCGCGTTCCGCATCAACAAGCGCACCAGCCACATCACCGTGGTTGTTTCGACCCCGGAGAAGGGTGGGGAGAAGTAAATGGGCCAGAAGATCAACCCGAACGGGTTCCGTCTCGGCATCACCACGGACCACATTTCGCACTGGTACGCCGACAGCAACAAGCCCGGCCAGCGCTACAAGGACTTCGTCCGCGAGGACGTCAAGATCCGCGAGCTGCTCTCCACCGGAATGGACCGCGCCGGCATCGCCAAGGTCGAGATCGAGCGCACCCGTGACCGCGTCCGCGTGGACATCCACACGGCGCGCCCGGGCATCGTCATCGGCCGCCGCGGCGCCGAGGCCGACCGCATCCGCGGCGAGCTCGAGAAGCTCACCAGCAAGCAGGTCCAGCTGAACATCCTCGAGGTCAAGAACCCCGAGATCGAGGCCCAGCTGGTCGCCCAGGGCGTCGCGGAGCAGCTTGCTTCCCGCGTGGCGTTCCGCCGCGCGATGAAGAAGGCCATGCAGTCCGCGATGCGCGCCGGCGCCAAGGGCATCCGTGTCCAGTGCTCCGGCCGCCTCGGCGGCGCCGAGATGAGCCGCAAGGAGTTCTACCGCGAGGGCCGTGTGCCGCTGCACACCCTGCGCGCGAACATCGACTACGGCAAGTTCGAGGCGAAGACCACCTTCGGCCGCATCGGCGTGAAGGTCTGGATCTACAAGGGCGACCTGACCTCCAAGGAACTGGCCGCCCAGGCCGCCGCCGCTCCGGCGCGCGGCCGTGGCGACCGCGGCCGTCCGGGGGCGGGCGGCGGCGAGCGCCGTCGTCGCAACGACCGCAACACCGGCGGCCAGGGCCAGCAGGCCCAGGCCCCGGCCGAGGCTGCCGCCCCGGCCGCAGAAGGAGGACAGGCTTAAATGCTGATCCCACGTCGAGTCAAGTACCGTAAGCAGCACCACCCGAAGCGTTCGGGCGCTGCCTCCGGGGGCACCACGGTGTCCTTCGGCGAGTACGGCATCCAGGCCCTGACCCCGGGTTACGTCACGAACCGCCAGATCGAGGCCGCCCGTATCGCGATGACCCGCCACATCAAGCGTGGCGGCAAGGTCTGGATCAACATCTATCCGGACCGCCCGCTGACCAAGAAGCCGGCCGAAACCCGCATGGGTTCCGGTAAGGGTTCGCCGGAGTGGTGGGTCGCGAACGTCAAGCCGGGACGGGTCATGTTCGAGCTCGCCGGCGTCAATGAAGAGGTAGCTCGCGAGGCCCTGCGCCTGGCGATCCACAAGCTGCCGGTGAAGGCACGCATCGTGCGTCGTGAGGGTGGTGAATAGGAATGGCGATCGGATCCAAGGATCTTGCCGTCGAGAAGCTCGACGGGTATGACAACGCCCGCCTGGTCGAGGAACTGAAGAAGGCCAAGGAGGAGCTGTTCAACCTGCGCTTCCAGTCCGCCACCGGCCAGCTCGAGTCGCACGGCCGGCTCAAGTCGGTCAAGCGCGACATCGCGCGCATCTACACGGTGCTGCGCGAGCGCGAGCTGGGCATCCGCGAGGAGGTCGTTGTCCCGGTCGAGGAGGCCAAGGGCAAGAAGGCCGCCAAGGACGCTCCGGCTGAGGAAACCAAGTAATGAACGAGAAGGAGAACGCAGTGGCTGAGCAGGCAGAGGCCCGCGGTTACCGCAAGACCCTTCGCGGGTACGTGGTTTCCGACAAGATGCAGAAGACCATCGTTGTGGATGTCGAGGACCGCGTGAAGCACTCGCTCTACGGCAAGGTCCTGCGCCGCAACAAGAAGGTCAAGGCCCACGACGAGAACAACACCGCCGGCATCGGCGACCTCGTCCTGATCGCCGAGACCCGCCCGCTGTCCGCGGACAAGCGGTTCCGCCTCGTCGAGATCATCGAGAAGGCCAAGTAGCCGAATCGCCCCGACAGGCACCCCGACCGGCGCCGGCGCTTCCCCCAGCGGGAGGCGCCGGCGCCGGCGTTTAACCGGCGGGGCGCCCGGTGCGGGCCGGTTCCGGCACGCCGCCCGCTAGCGGTCCCGGACCGGAAAGCGCGCCGCGGCGTCGCCCGACAGCTCGCCGGGGCGGACGGGCCGCCCGGGGCGACGGCGGCGAACGCCGCCAGCGTGCGTCCCGGGTCGGCGGAGCGCTCGCGCGCGACGCCGCGCGCGTTGAGCCGGTCGAAGTCGAAGCCGGCGCCCACGAGGCCGCGGAGGAAGCCCCAGCGCGTCGTCTTGGCGTCGTTGACCAGGTGGGCGAGCACGTCGTGGTCCCACCCCGGGCACAGCGACGGCGTCGCCCACGCGGCGGCCGGCAGCCCGGCGAGGTCCCGGACGAGGGCGTGGCGCTCGGCGTGGACGGTGGGCCAGGGGTCGGGCGTCACGGCGGCCTCCGGTTCGCGGGGGTGCCCGCCGCTCGGCGGACGCGGCCGACGCTACCCGGGGCGCGCGGGCGGCGGAAGAGCATATACCATGCGATTTCGGTTTGCGCACAGCGTCGCGTAGACTTGAAGTCTGTGCGCTTTCGCGTGCGGGGACTATCCACCTCCGCCGCGGGCATTTGCACGCCATCGGCCCTGGCCGACGGCGCGCGGCACGGCTCCCCGGCATGACGCCTCGGCCCTGCTTCCAACCAGACGGAATCCTTCGGACCGTCGGAGGTGGGGGTAAGCGATCGCCGGGGGGAGTCCATCAACCCGTTCCGCAAGGCTCACCTGGTGAGAACCAGCGAGACGACAGGAGTGAAGAGTGATTCAGCAGGAGTCGCGACTCAAGGTTGCCGACAACACCGGTGCCAAGGAAATCCTTGCCATCCGCGTGCTGGGCGGTTCCGGACGTCGCTACGCAGGCATCGGCGACACCATCGTCGCCACCGTCAAGGACGCGATCCCTGGCGGCAACGTGAAGAAGGGCGACGTCGTCAAGGCCGTCATCGTCCGCACCAAGAAGGAGCGCCGCCGTCCGGATGGCTCGTACATCCGCTTCGACGAGAACGCCGCCGTCATCCTCAAGAACGACGGAGAGCCCCGCGGTACCCGTATCTTCGGCCCCGTCGGCCGCGAGCTGCGTGACAAGCGGTTCATGAAGATCGTTTCCCTGGCTCCGGAGGTGCTGTAACCCATGGGTGCAAAGATCAAGAAGGGCGATCTCGTCCAGGTCATCACCGGCGCCACGCAGGAGCGCGGCGGCGACCGCGGCAAGCAGGGCAAGGTCCTGAAGGTCTTCCCGGAGCGCAACCGCGTTCTCGTCGAGGGCATCAACCGCGTCACCAAGCACCGCAAGGCGGGCCAGAACGCGTCCGGCGCCAACACGGGCGGCCTCGAGGTCGTTGAGGCCCCGATCCACGCGTCCAACGTCGCTGTCGTCGACCCCGAGACCAAGAAGCCGACCCGCGTCGGTTTCCGCCTCGAAGAGGTCGAGAAGGACGGCGTCAAGAAGACCGTGCGCGTGCGCTACGCCAAGGCTTCCGGAAAGGCACTCTAATGACTGAAGCAGCTGTGAAGATCCAGCCGCGCCTGAAGGCCAAGTACCTCTCCGAGATCCGTGGCTCCCTGCAGGACCAGTTCAACTACGCGAACACCATGCAGGTCCCCGGCCTGGTGAAGGTCGTCGTGAACATGGGCGTCGGCGAGGCCGCCAAGGACTCGAAGCTCATCGAGGGCGCCGTGCGCGACCTCACCGCGATCACCGGCCAGAAGCCGGTCGTCACGCGGGCCCGCAAGTCGATCGCCCAGTTCAAGCTGCGCGAGGGCATGCCGATCGGCGCCCACGCCACGCTGCGCGGCGACCGCATGTGGGAGTTCGTCGACCGCCTCGTCACGCTCGCGCTGCCCCGTATCCGCGACTTCCGCGGCCTGTCCGGCAAGCAGTTCGACGGCAACGGCAACTACACGTTCGGCCTCACGGAGCAGTCGATGTTCCACGAGATCGACCAGGACGGCATCGACCGCGTCCGCGGCATGGACATCACCGTGGTGACCACCGCCAAGAACGACGACGAAGGCCGCGCCCTGCTCAAGGCGCTCGGCTTCCCGTTCAAGACCGAAGACTAAAACCACTACGTTGCAGGTCCGCACTGACGGAAACCGCAACGAGGAAGGGCTGAAGCCCACATGACCATGACAGATCCTGTCGCAGACATGCTGACCCGTCTGCGCAACGCCAACTCGGCATACCACGACGAGGTCTCCATGCCCTCGTCCAAGCTGAAGGTGCGCATTGCGGAGATCCTGAAGCGCGAGGGCTACATCGCGGACTTCAAGGAGGAGGCAGCCGAGGTCGGCAAGACGCTGACCATCACGCTGAAGTTCGGCCAGAGCCGTGAGCGCTCGATCGCCGGCGTCCGCCGCATCTCCAAGCCGGGCCTGCGCGTCTACGCGAAGTCGACCAACCTCCCGCACGTGCTGGGCGGCCTCGGCATCGCTATCCTGTCCACCTCCTCCGGTCTGCTGACGGACCGCCAGGCCGCGAAGAAGGGCGTGGGTGGGGAAGTCCTCGCCTACGTCTGGTAACGGGAAGGGAGAGTAAAACCATGTCTCGTATTGGACGTCTTCCCATCACCGTTCCCGCGGGTGTCGACGTGAAGATCGACGGCAACGTCGTTTCCGTCAAGGGCTCCAAGGGCGAGCTGAGCCACACCGTGGCCAGCCCGATCACCGTGGCGCTCGAGGAGAACACCCTCACGGTGTCCCGCCCGAACGACGAGCGCGAGTCGCGTTCGCTGCACGGCCTGACCCGCACCCTGATCAGCAACATGATCGTGGGCGTGACCGACGGCTACACCAAGCGCCTGGAAATCCACGGCACCGGCTACCGCGTGCTGGCCAAGGGCGCGAACCTCGAGTTCGCCCTGGGCTACTCGCACCCCGTCCTCATCGAGGCCCCCGAGGGGATCACCCTCGCGGCCGAGGGCAACAACAAGGTCGTCGTCTCCGGCATCGACAAGCAGCGGGTCGGCGAGACCGCCGCCAACATCCGCAAGCTGCGCCGCCCGGATCCCTACAAGGGCAAGGGCATCCGTTACGAAGGCGAACAGATCCGCCGCAAGGTCGGAAAGGCTGGTAAGTAACCATGGCTCTGATTGTCAAGAGGGGCAAGAGCAAGGCCGCTGCCCGCGGCCGGCGCCACCTGCGCGTCCGCAAGCGCGTCACCGGCACCGCCGCGCGTCCGCGCCTGGTCGTGAACCGGTCGGCCCGCCACATGGTCGCCCAGGTCGTCGACGACGCCAAGGGCATCACCCTGGCGTCCGCCACCACCATGGAGGCCGACCTGCGTGCGTTCGACGGCGACAAGACCGCCAAGGCCAAGCGCATTGGCGAGCTGATCGCCGAGCGCGCCAAGGCCGCTGGCATTGAGGCCGTGGTCTTCGACCGCGGCGGCAACAAGTACCACGGCCGCGTGGCCGCGGTCGCCGACGGCGCCCGGGAAGGTGGACTGGCACTGTGAGCGAAGCTACGAACGAGAAGGATACCCAGGTGTCTGAAGGTACCCAGACCACTGGCGCCGACGCCGCAGGCCAGCAGGCCGGCGGCCGCCGCGACAACCGCGGCGAGGGCCGCGGACGCGGCGACGGCCGTGGCCGCGGCGAGGGCCGTGGCCGTGGCCGCGACGGGCGCGACAACCGCAACGAGGACAAGGACCGCTTCCTCGAGCGCGTCGTCGCCATCAACCGCGTCTCCAAGGTCGTCAAGGGCGGCCGCCGCTTCAGCTTCACCGCCCTCGTGGTGGTCGGCGACGGCAACGGACTCGTCGGTGTTGGCTACGGCAAGGCCAAGGAGGTCCCCGCAGCGATCGCCAAGGGCGTCGAAGAGGCCAAGAAGTCCTTCTTCCGCGTCCCGCGCGTCGGCTCCACCATCCCGCACCTGGTGCAGGGTGAGGCCGCCGCAGGCGTCGTCCTGCTGCGTCCGGCCGCCCCGGGTACCGGCGTGATCGCCGGTGGTCCGGTCCGCGCCGTCCTCGAGTGCGCCGGCATCCACGACGTCCTGTCCAAGTCGATGGGCTCGTCGAACCAGATCAACATCGTGCAGGGCACCATCGCGGCGCTGAAGGCGCTCGAGGAGCCGGCCTCCGTGGCGGGCCGTCGTGGCCTCGCCATGGACGAGGTTGTTCCGGCCCAGATGCTGCGCACGCTCAACGAGCAGAAGGCAGGTGCCTAGGCCATGGCCAAGAACCTTGTCCCCAGCGACGCGAAGCTCGCTATTACCCAGATCAAGTCCACCATTGGTGGCAAGCAGAACCAGCGCGACACCCTGCGGTCGCTCGGTCTGAAGCGCATCGGCCACACCGTGGTCCGGAACGCCGACGCCGTCACCGTGGGCATGATCAACACGGTTCCGCACCTCGTGAAGGTTGAGGAGGCGAAGTAGACATGGCGAAGGAATCCGCACTCAAGGTGCACCACCTGCGTCCGGCCGAGGGGTCCAAGACCGCGAAGACCCGCGTGGGTCGCGGTGAGGGCTCCAAGGGCAAGACCGCTGGCCGCGGCACCAAGGGCACCAAGGCCCGCTACCAGGTGAAGGCCGGCTTCGCGGGCGGGCAGCTGCCGCTGCACATGCGCCTGCCGAAGCTGCGCGGCTTCAAGAACCCCTTCCGGGTCGAGTTCCAGGTCGTGAACCTGGACAAGATCCAGGAGCTGTTCCCCGAGGGTGGCCAGATCACCGTCGAGGACCTGGTCGCCAAGGGCGCGGTTCGCAAGAACCAGCCGGTCAAGGTGCTCGGCACCGGCGAGATCTCGGTGAAGGTCGACGTGAAGGCCGACGCCTTCTCGTCCTCCGCCGCCGAGAAGATCGCCGCCGCGGGCGGCTCCACCTCGGAGCGCTAGGCCGCGTGAAGTCCAGCTGAAGGTCCCCCCGGACCGGGTCGCCCCGGTCCGGCGGGGGCCTTCCGCGTTTCCGGGACGGATGACGACGGCGGCGCCGCCGCCGTCGTCATCCGTTCACCGGGTCCCCAGCCACAGGCGGTAGACTCGGGAAGTCATTGCCGGCCGATCGGCCGGACCCACGTTTTCCAGGAGGACGCTTGCTCAGCGCCATCGCCCGGGTCTTCCGGACCCCCGACCTGCGAAACAAGCTGCTGTTCACGATCGCGATCATCGCGGTCTACCGCCTCGGCGTCTTCATCCCCGCCCCCGGCGTGCACTACGGCAACGTCCAGCAGTGCCTCGCGCTCGGCACCACCCAAGGCGGCCTCTACCAGTTCGTCAACCTGTTCAGCGGCGGCGCGCTGCTGCAGGTGTCGATCTTCGCGCTCGGCATCATGCCGTACATCACGGCCTCCATCATCGTGCAGCTGCTGCGCGTGGTCATCCCGCGCTTCGAGGAGCTGCACAAGGAGGGCCAGGCCGGCCAGTCCAAGCTGACGCAGTACACGCGCTACCTGACGATCGCGCTCGGCCTGCTGCAGGCGACGACCCTGGTCTCCCTCGCCCGCTCCGGGCAGGTGTTCCCCGGGTGCCCGGTCCCCGTGATCCCGGACGACAGCCTGATCAACATCATCCTGATGATCGTCGCCCTCACGGCGGGCACCGGCCTGATCATGTGGCTGGGCGAGCGGATCACGGAGCGGGGCATCGGCAACGGCATGTCCCTGCTGATCTTCGTGGCGATCGCCTCCGGCTTCCCCGCCTCCATGGGCGCCATCGCGTCCTCGCAGGGCTGGGGCGTGTTCGCCGGCGTCATCGCGATCGGCCTGGTCGTGGTCGCACTCGTCGTGTTCGTCGAGCTGAGCCAGCGGCGCGTGCCCGTGCAGTACGCCAAGCGCATGATCGGCCGCCGCACGGTCGGCGGGACCAGCACGTACATCCCGATCAAGGTCAACATGGCCGGCGTGATCCCCGTGATCTTCTCGTCCTCGATCCTCGCCCTGCCCGCCATGCTGGTGCAGTTCAACGTCCGCCCGGACGGGACGCTGCCGGAGTGGGCGCTGTGGGTGCAGACGAACTTCAGCTCCTCCTCGCCGGCGTACATGGCCGTGTACCTGCTGCTGACGATCTTCTTCACGTACTTCTACGTGGCCATCACGTTCAACCCGACCGAGGTCGCGGACAACATGAAGAAGTACGGCGGGTTCATCCCCGGCATCCGCGCCGGGCGGCCCACGGCCGAGTACCTCCAGTACGTCCTGACGCGCATCACGTTCCCGGGCTCCATCTACCTGGGCCTGATGGCGCTCACCCCGCTGATCGCATTCGTGCTGATCAACGCGGACCAGAACTTCCCGTTCGGCGGCGTCTCCGTGCTCATCATGGTGGGCGTCGGCCTCGAGACGGTGAAACAGATCAACGCCCAAATGCAGCAACGACACTACGAAGGACTTCTGCGATGACCCGACTGCTGATCATTGGTCCCCCCGGCGCCGGCAAGGGCACCCAGGCCGAGCGCATCTCCGAGAAGCTCGGCGTGGTCGCCATCTCCACCGGCGACATCTTCCGCGCGAACGTCAAGGGCGGGACCCCGCTCGGGCTCGAGGCGAAGAAGTACATCGACAACGGGGACTTCGTGCCGGACTCCGTCACGAACAACATGGTCCGCGACCGCCTGGACCAGGACGACGTCAAGGACGGCTTCCTGCTGGACGGCTACCCGCGCACGTCCGCGCAGGTCGACGAGCTGGACGCGATCCTCGCCGAGCAGGGCTCGAGCCTGGACGGGGTCATCCAGCTGACCGCCGACAGCGAGGAGCTCGTCTCCCGCCTGCTCAAGCGCGCCGAGATCGAGGGCCGCGCCGACGACACCGAGGACGTCATCCGCCACCGCCTGGCGCTCTACGAGGAGCAGACCGCCGTCGTCGTCGACCGCTACCTCGAGCGCGGCATCGTCCGCCGCGTGGACGGCATCGGCGCCATCGACGAGGTCACCGACCGCGTCCTGGCCGCGCTGGAGCCCGTCAAGTAGCCAGCCGGCGCCGCCGACCCGCAACCGCGGGCCACGGCGCCGCCCCGAGGAGAGCCTCCGCCACCGCGCGGGGGCTTTCCCGTTGGGGCCGCGGGGGAGTGCCCCGCACCACAGGCGGCCTCGCTCCGGAGACGCCCACGCGGACAGGCCCCGTCCGCACCCGGCGCGCTCTCCGCGGAGCGGCCCCCACCCCGCACCCCCACCCCCGCCGCAGGAAAGGCAGCACCATGGCGTTCGGCCAGCGAAAGATCGAGTACAAGTCCAACCCCCAGATCCTCAAGATGCGGGAGGCCGGCCTGGTCCTCGCCGAGGCCCTGGACGCCGCGGTGGCCGCCGCCCAGGTCGGGACGACCACGGCCGAGCTCGACGCGATCTTCTCCTCCGTCCTGGACAAGCACGGGGCCAAGAGCAACTTCAAGGGCTACCACGGCTTCCCGGCCACCATCTGCGCGTCGGTCAACCACGAGGTCGTCCACGGCTTCCCGTCCGACTACAAGCTCGCCGACGGGGACGTGCTGAAGATCGACGGCGGCGCGATCATCGAGGGCTGGCACGCCGACTCCGCGCGCACGGTCATCGTCGGCACCGCGGACCCGGCCGACCAGCGCCTGTCCGACGTCACGCAGGAGGCCATGTGGCGGGGGATCGCGGCCCTGGACGGCGCGCGGTTCACGGGCCAGATCGGCGAGGCCATCGACGACTTCGTCTCCGCGCAGGACGGCGAGCCGCTCGGCATCCTCGAGGACTACGTCGGGCACGGGATCGGGTCCGAGATGCACCAGGCCCCGGACGTGCTGAACTACCGCACCTCCCACCGCGGAGCCCGCGTGAAGCCCGGCATGTGCCTGGCGATCGAGCCGATGCTGGTGCGCGGCTCCATCGAGACGAAGGTCCTCGACGACGACTGGACGGTCGTGACCACGGACGGCCAGCGCGCCTCGCAGTGGGAGCACACCGTCGCCGTGCACCTCGGCGGCATCTGGGTGCTCACGGCCCCCGACGGCGGCGCGGCCGGCCTGGCCCCCTTCGGCGTCACGCCGTCCCCGATCCAGGCCTAGCCCGCGGGCCGGGCGGGAGTTCGGGCGTATCCGCTCGAACTTTCGTAGCGAAGACGCCGGTATCGACGCAGATCGTAGCGAAAACGTAGGAACGCCAAGATTTCGGAGCGAACCTGCAGCCATTCGGCCCGGATGGCTGCATGTTCGCTCCGAAATTTCTTACCTCCTCCGGAACCTCCGGACCATGCGAGGGCTACGTCCTAGGCCGCTCGCGACAAAAGGCGGCGGATGCGTGCCGTGCCCTCGCGGAATCCCTCCCGCAGATCGACCTCATGAAACACCACATGGATCCATCCCGCCCGGGTCCATCGGCGGTCTCGCTCCCGGTCGCTCCGCTTCGACTCGTAGTTGTCGTGGACCCTGCCGTCGTAGTTCATGGCGATCCGGTGCTCCCGATAGCCGAGGTCGGCATGGTCTGTCACCGGCGACGCCGGGTCCAGGGGCACCTGCAGTTCGGGCTCCGGCAGCCCCGCGGCGATGAGAGCGAGCCGGAGCTTGGTTTCGGCGGGGGAGTCCGCCCCGACGCGCACGTGGGCGAGGGCGCGGCGCGCTTGAGCGACTCCGCGCACCCCGCTGTGGGTGTCGACCGTCTGCCTCAGGTCGTCCAGACTGCACCACGGCTTGTTCCGGCCCTCCTGGTGTGGGCGCGGCTGCCGAACGAGGTGGTCCCCGACTGCCACGAGTTCATCCCGGCTCATGAAAGACGCCAGATCAAGCCAGAGCCGCGGACGTGTCGTGAAGGTGATGCCGCGTCTTGTGTCGAGATCTCCGGGGAGGAGCACTGTGCGCCGAACAGTGACCGTGCGGCCATCCACCGGCCGCGGTGCGCGCCCGCACATCCCGTGGTTGGCCACGAGATGGATCCGGGGGTCCCTCTGCATCGCGGGCGGGACGGGAAGTTGAAGGATGCGCGCCATGGTCGGGCCGGCCACAGCGTGGGACCGATGAGTGGCGCAAAGGGCGGCCAGAAGCTGTAGCTCGTCGGTCGGGCCCGGGCCGTGCCGGAAGATTCCCCTGCCGAGCTGGGTGACGTCGCTGGACCGCAACCGGCCGGTGGAGATGCCCGCGGCCTTCGCATCCGCCAGCGTGAAGGTCCTCAGGGCGAGGGAAGGTGGCAGGGGAGCTGCGGGTCGCATGCGGACAGGCTGCGCGCTGGAGCAGGGCAGGGGACTCCTAAATCGCCGATTGTGGGTAACTCCCCGCAGCGGCTGAGCGGTGGAGGGACGTCGCGGCCGGGGGACGCGGACGACCTCGCGGCCGGGGGAGGCGGACGATGGCGGCCGCGCGGCCAGCCTGGCGCGGGAGGCGGGCGATCCGCGACCGGGCCAACGTCCACCGGTGACATCCGGCGGGGATGGGGTGCATAGTGGCCCGAGAACTTCATGCTGTGGCGGGAGGCCGGTCCTGCACCGGGGCGGGCGGCGGGGAATGCTACCCCGCGGGGCGCGCCGTGTGGAGGATCTCGTCGGCGCGATTTCACGATTCGCGTCCGGGGCGGTAGGCTTGAGCGTTGGTTGTCTCTATGCCTGTGCCCAATTGCGTCTGACGCGTGGGGATCTGGCGCGGGAACAATCAAAGAACACACAGGCCGCGAGCGCAAGCGGACGGCCATGACGTTAGCGGAGGATATGGCCAAGAAAGAGGGTGTCATCGAGGTCGAGGGCACGGTGTCCGAGGCTCTGCCCAACGCGATGTTCCGCGTTGAGCTGCCGAACGGACACGTGGTGCTTGCCACGATCTCGGGCAAGATGCGACAGCACTACATCAGGATCCTCCCGGAGGACCGCGTGGTGGTGGAACTCAGCCCGTACGACCTGAACCGCGGCCGCATCGTCTACCGCTACAAGTAGCCAACCAGACGTCCGCCTTGGACCGACCGCTGCCGCGCGCGAGCGCGGGCCACGCTGCCGGGACGGGTGGGCGACGACGGCGGCTACTCCCAACGAATCCAGCAACCGCAAAAGGATAGAGCCTTGAAGGTCAACCCTAGCGTGAAGCCGATCTGCGACAACTGCCAGGTGGTCCGCCGTAAGGGCCGGGTCCTGGTGATCTGCAGCAATCCGCGTCACAAGCAGCGCCAGGGCTAAGTTCCCGCACGGGAACCAGCCTGCGCGTAGTTGAACACCAGGCAGCGCAGCGTCCACCACTACGCGGGACGCATACCCCCGGGCCCGGAGGCCGGGGACCTCGCAAGAGGGAATGCGCTGCTCCAAACCTCCGAATGAAACACGAAGGAAGACAACCGTTATGGCTCGTCTCGCAGGCGTAGACATCCCGCGCGAAAAGCGCGTTGTCATTGCGCTTACCTACATCTACGGCGTGGGCAAGACCCGTGCAGAGCAGACCATCGCCGAGACCGGGATCGACCCGAACACTCGCGTGAAGGACCTCAGCGACGACCAGCTGGTCCAGCTGCGTGACTACATCGAGGGCAACTTCAAGGTCGAGGGTGACCTCCGCCGTGAAGTGGCTGCCGACATCCGCCGCAAGGTGGAGATCGGCTCCTACGAGGGCCTCCGCCACCGCAAGGGCCTGCCGGTCCGCGGCCAGCGCACCAAGACCAACGCCCGCACCCGCAAGGGCCCGAAGCGGACCGTCGCCGGTAAGAAGAAGGCCCGCTAGAACTAGCGGCATCCAGCAGCAGGAACTTCGTAGGAGAACAAAATGCCCCCAAAGACTCGTGGAGCGGTGCGTAAGCCCCGCCGCAAGGATAAGAAGAACATCGCCGTGGGCCAGGCCCACATCAAGTCCACCTTCAACAACACCATCGTGTCCATCACGGACCCGACCGGTGCCGTGATCTCCTGGGCCTCGGCCGGCGAGGTCGGGTTCAAGGGCTCCCGCAAGTCCACCCCGTACGCCGCCCAGCAGGCCGCCGAGTCCGCCGCCAAGCGCGCGCAGGACCACGGGATGAAGAAGGTCGACGTCTTCGTCAAGGGCCCGGGCTCGGGCCGCGAGACCGCCATCCGCGCACTGCAGGCCGCTGGCCTCGAGGTCGGTTCCATCCAGGACGTGTCCCCGAGCGCGCACAACGGCTGCCGTCCGCCCAAGCGTCGCCGCGTCTAGTCGGTTCAATCCGCCGGGCACCGCCGTCGTCGGCCTCCTTCGGGAAGCCGGCGACGGCGGCGCCCACCGGATCGGGTCAAACCGAAGGCCGATCCAGACGAACGCCTCCTGGGCAGACGTCGTTTCCACCCCCATGTGTTGCGTCATATAGCGGACGCTCGCTGAAAGGAAATGTAAGTGCTCATTGCACAGCGCCCCACCCTGACTGAAGAAGTCGTCTCCGAGAACCGCTCCCGCTTCGTCATCGAGCCGCTGGAGCCGGGCTTCGGCTACACCCTGGGCAACTCCCTGCGTCGCACGCTCCTGTCCTCGATCCCCGGAGCCGCTGTCACCAGCGTCCGGATCGACGGCGTGCTGCACGAGTTCACGACCGTCCAGGGCGTCAAGGAAGACGTCACCGAGCTTGTCCTGAACATCAAGAACCTCGCTGTGTCCTCCGAGCACGACGAGCCCGTCGTCGCCTACCTGCGCAAGCAGGGCCCCGGCGTCGTGACGGCCGCGGACATCACGCCGCCGGCCGGCGTGGAGTTCCACAACCCGGAGCTGCACATCGCGACGCTGAACGCGAACGGCAAGTTCGACATGGAGCTGACCATCGAGCGTGGCCGCGGCTACGTCTCGGCGGCGCAGAACAAGTCCGTCGACGCGGAGATCGGCCGGATTCCGGTTGACTCCATCTACTCGCCGGTCCTGAAGGTGACCTTCCGCGTGGAGGCCACCCGCGTCGAGCAGCGCACCGACTTCGACAAGCTGATCGTCGATGTCGAGACCAAGGAATCGATCACCCCGCGCGACGCCGTCGCGTCCGCCGGCACCACCCTGGTGGAGCTGTTCGGCCTCGCCCGCGAGCTGAACACCGCCGCGGAGGGCATCGAGATCGGCCCGTCCCCGACGGACGCCGCCCTCGCCGCCGACATGGCGCTGCCGATCGAGGACCTGGAGCTGACCGTCCGCTCCTACAACTGCCTCAAGCGCGAGGGCATCCACACCGTGGGTGAACTCGTGGCGCGCTCCGAAGCCGACCTGATGGACATCCGCAACTTCGGCGCGAAGTCCATCGACGAGGTCAAGGCCAAGCTGGTCGAGCTGGGCCTGTCCCTGAAGGACTCCCCTCCAGGCTTCGATCTCGCTGCCCGCGCCGCCGCCCTCGACGAGGACGAGGCCGCGTACAGCGACGAAGAGGCCTAGGGCCCACTTCACCACCATTTCGTAGTCCGCCGGACCGCGCCGGCCGCGGCGGATACCACCCGAGGAGAAACCAACCATGCCTACCCCCCCGAAGGGCCCGCGTCTCGGAGGCGGCGCCGCCCACGAGCGCCTGATGCTCGCCAACCTGGCCGCCCAGCTGTTCGAGCACAAGCAGATCACCACCACGGTGCACAAGGCCAAGCGCCTGCGCCCGTACGCCGAGCGCCTCGTGACGTTCGCCAAGCGCGGCGACCTGTCCTCGCGCCGCCGCGTCCAGGCCGCGATCGCGTCCCGCTCGCGCACCAACAAGGGCATCGTCTACGAGCTGTTCGAGAACATCGCCCCGGTGATGGCGAACCGCGAGGGCGGCTACACCCGCATCACGAAGATCGGCAACCGCAAGGGCGACAACGCCCCCATGGCCGTCATCGAGCTCGTGATGGAGCCGGTTTCCCCGAAGCAGGCCGTCGTCAAGGAGGCCGAGAAGGCCACCGAGACCGCCGCGCCGGCCGAGGAGCCGAAGGCCGAGGAGACCGCGGCCACCGAGGCCCCGGCCGAGGAGACCACCACCGAGGCCCCGGCCGAGGAGAAGGACGAGAAGTAGGTCGTCCCGGTTTTCGCGGAAGGCCCGCCGCCCCTTCGGGGGAGGCGGGCCTTCCGCCATTAATGGGGTTGGGGGACGACGACGGCGGCGCCCGCGTCAAGTCCCGATCGGGCCGCCCGATTAGACTCGGATTCATGCGTGATTCCGTCCTGGCCGTCGATTCTCCCCTGACCGAACCGGCGACAGTGCGGATCCGGTTGGAGCTGGCGTACGACGGCGCGGCGTTCTCCGGCTGGGCCACCCAGCCCGGCAAGGCGACCGTGCAGGGCTCCCTCGAGGAGGCCCTCCAGATGGTCATCCGCCGTCCGGTCCGGACGGTCGTCGCCGGGCGGACGGACGCCGGGGTGCACGCCCGCGGCCAGGTGGTGCATTTCGACCTGACGCCGGGGGAGTACGAGGGGCTGCCCCGCGGGAAGGAGCTGCACCCGGACACCGCCCTGGTCCGCCGGCTGACCGGGGTGCTCTCGCGGCTGGGCGGCGCCGTCGTCGTCCATGCGGCGGGCGTGGCGCCGGAGGGGTTCGACGCGCGCTTCTCGGCGCTGTGGCGCCGCTACTCCTACCGGATCGCCGACGGCCCGGCGCACTGGGACCCGCTCGGCCGGTCCTTCACGCTCTGGCACGGGCAGCCGCTGGACGTCGCGGCCCTCAATGCGGAGGCGGCCCCCCTGTGTGGGCGCCACGACTTCCTGAGCTTCTGCAAGCCCCGCGAGCACGCCACCACGATCCGCACGCTGCACGACTTCAGGTTCGAGCGGGGCCTGGACGGGATCGTCACCGCGCACCTGCGGGCGGACGCGTTCTGCCACAACATGGTCCGCGCCCTGGTGGGGGCGACGCTCAGGGTCGGCGACGGCAGCGAGGAGCCCGGCTGGGTGGAGCGCCGGCTGGGGGAGCGGGTGCGGGATGCGAAGACCAAGCTCGCCGCGCCGCACCCGCTGGTGCTGGAGGAGGTCGCGTACCCGGACAACGGGGACCTGGCGGCCCGGGCGGAACAGACGCGGGCCCGGCGCGCCGCCCACGACGTCGAGCCGCGGGGGTAGCAGGGCAGCGGGGCACCGGCGGGTCGGCAGGGCGCCGGCACACGCAAGCGGCCCCGGACTCAAAGGGGCATGGTCCGGGGCCGCCTGGTTCTCCGGCCGCGCGTTGGAGGCGGTGGCCGCGCGGCCGGGGGGTGTCCGTGCGGCCGCCCCCAAGGCGGTCGCACGGGTCGGAAGCGGGCACCGCCGCCCGCGGTCTGGAGGGCGCTAGCCGAACACGCCGCTGTCGATGATGTTGATGGCGGCCGGCCCGAGGATCACGATGAACAGGGTCGGGAAGATGAACACGAGCAGCGGGAAGAGGATCTTCACCGGCAGCTTCATCGCCTGCTCCTCGGCCCGCTGGCGCCGGCGAACCCGCATCTGCCCGGCCTGCGCGTGCAGGACCCGGCCGACTCCGATGCCGTACCGGTCCGCCTGCACCACGGCCCGCACGAACGACTTCAGCTCCGGGACGGTGGACCGCTTGGCCATGGCCTCGTACGCCTCCGCCCGGGACCGGCCGACCTGCATCTCCTGCAGGGTGCGCGCCATCTCGCCGGCCATGGGCCCCTTGCCGGTGGCCGCGATGCGCGCCATGGCCGCCTCGAGCCCGAGCCCGGCCTCCACGGAGATCAGCAGCTGGTCCAGGACGTTCGGCAGCTCGATCCGCAGGTCGGCCTGGCGCTTGATCGCCGTGTTCCACAGCAGCAGGTCAGGCAGGAAGAACCCGAGCAGCGTGAGGAAAGCGGTCAGGGCCACCAGCTGCCAGCCGGAGTTCAGCACCAGCAGCAGGCCGCCGATGCCGAACCCGGTCAGCGCGGCGAGCGGCTTGACGACGATGACCCGGTCCAAGGGCCATGCCGCGGGCCGTCCGGCCTGCGAGAGCCAGCGGTCGATGCGGGCCTGGTAGCTGCCCGGCACGAGCCGGCGGGCCAGCGCCGCGAATTCCCGGTCGCCCTGCTTCGTCTCCTCGCCCGGCGCCTGGCCGGCCCGGGAGAGGTTGCTTTGGATCAGGACCAGCTGGTTCCGGTCCACGGAGGCGAGTCCGAAGACCAGCGCCGCCACCGGAACCACCAGCAACCCGATGGCCAACCATGCGATCATGTCGATTCCCATGTTCTCCCCCTAGAACCTGATCCGTACCATGCGGCTCATCCAGACCCCGCCGACGACGAGCATGACGCCGCCCACGGTGAGCATGAGCAGACCGATCGGGTGCCCGAACAGCGTGCCGAGGTAGCTCGGGTTCAGGACCGCGAGCAGGCCGGAGATGGCGAACGGCAGGGCGAGCAGGATGTACGCGGAGAACTTCCCCTCCGCCGAGAGCGCCCGCACCTGTCCCTTGATCTGTTCGCGTTCCCGCAGGGTTTCGCCCACCCGGTCCAGGACGCCGGCCAGGTCGCCGCCGACCTCCCGGTTGATGCGGATCGCCTCCGCCACCCAGGAGAAGTCCTCCGAGCCCATGCGCTGCCCGGCCTCCAGCATGGTCGCGTCCAGGCCGCGCCCCACGCGGGCCTCATTGACGATGCGCCCGATCTCCTCGGACATCGGGGCCTCGAACTCCTTGGCCGCCGAATCCAACGCCCGCTGCACCGAGTGCCCCGCGCGGAGGCTCCCCGACAGGGTCGCGACCAGGTCCGGCAGCTGGGCCTCGAACCGCCCGCGCCGCCGCCCGGTCAGCGCCTTGACGAGGAGCCCGCCCGCCACGGGGGCCAGGCCGGCCATGGCCAGCGCGGGCCGCCAGCCCCCGAGCGCGAACCCCAGGAGGCCGGACACGAAGGCCCCGACGCCGACCAGCACCAGCACCTCCGCCGGGGCCATGCGGATCCCCGCCTGCCCCAGCGTCTCCGCGTTGAGCCAGCGGAGCTTGCGCCCGGCCAGGCCGCGCTCGACGACCTTGATGGTGACGCCGCTGAACCGCTCGAGCGCGGACTCCTCCTCCGTCCCGGGCCGGCGGCGGTCGCGGGGGACCTCCGCCGTCGCCGGCCGGAAGGCCACGAACAGCAGCAGCCCCGCGGCGGCCAGCACCGCGGCGAACCCCGCCGCGAACGTCATGATGGGGACCACGGCTACCTCCCCCCGGACGGGCCGGCCGGTGCCGGCGTGTTGAACAGTCCCGGCGGCAGGGTGACGCCGACGTCGTGGAAGCGCTCCACGAACCGGGGCCGGACCCCCGTGGCGACGGGTCGGCCGAGGAAGCGGCCGTGCGCGTCGACGCCGGCGGAGTAGTCGAACAGGAACGCGTCCTGCAGCGTGACGACCTCGCCCTCCATGCCCTGGACCTCCGTCACGTGGGTGACGCGGCGGGTGCCGTCGCGAAGTCGCGTGAGGTGGACGATGAGGTCGACGGCGGAGGCGATCTGCTCGCGGATCGCCCGCAGCGGCAGGTCCATGCCGGCCATGAGGATCAGGGTCTCGAGGCGGGCGATCGCGTCGCGCGGCGAGTTCGCGTGCACGGTGGAGATCGACCCGTCGTGGCCGGTGTTCATGGCCTGGAGCATGTCCAGCGTCTCGCCGCCGCGGACCTCGCCGACCACGATCCGGTCGGGCCGCATGCGCAGCGAGTTGCGGACCAGGTCGCGGATCGTGATCGCCCCGGCGCCCTCGATGTTCGCCGGGCGGGACTCGAGACGGACCACGTGCTCCTGCTGCAGCTGCAGCTCGACCGCGTCCTCGATGGTGACGATCCGCTCGTCGTTCGGGATGAACCCGGACATGACGTTCAGCAGCGTCGTCTTTCCGGTGCCGGTGCCGCCCGAGATGATGATGTTCAGCCGGGCCCGCACGCACGCGTCCAGCAGGTGCGCCATCTCCGGGCTGAGCGTGCCGAACTCGATCAGGTTCCGCACCGTGAGCGGGTCGGCCGCGAACTTGCGGATCGTGAGGCTGGGCCCGTTGACCGCGAGCGGCGGGATGATCGCGTTGACGCGGGACCCGTCCTCGAGCCGGGCGTCCACGAGCGGCGACGACTCGTCGACGCGCCGGCCCACGCGGCTGACGATCCGGTCGATCACCCGGCGCAGGTGCGCCTCCGAGCTGAACGCGGTGTGGGCGTCGCTGAGCCGGCCGCCGCGCTCGACGAAGATCTGCTGGTGGTGGTTCACCATGATCTCCGTGACCGCGGGGTCGTCCAGCAGTCGCTGGAGCGGGCCCAGGCCCAGGACCTCGTCGCCGATGTCCCGGATCAGGCGCCGCCGCTCCTCGGGGGAGAGGGGCACCTGTTCGGCGTCGATGATCTGGGCGAGCTCGTCGCGGGCCAGCTTGCGCAGGGCGTCCTCGGACATCGACGGGTCGGAGATCCGCGCGCCGAGGCGCTCGAACAGCGCGTCCGCGGCGCGGGCCTTCAGCCCGGCGAGTGGATCCATGGGCGCGCTGGCCGCCGGGGCGGAACCGAACGCGGTCCCGATCCGGCCGCGGGCCGCCCCGTCGGGCGCTGCTTCGGGGGCGTCCGGCGTGTCCCAGGACGGAAGGTGCGCCGCCGTCGTCGTCTCCCCGGGGCCCGCGGCGGGTGCGGCGGGCGGCTCGGGGAGGACGACGGCGGGGCCCGCGGCGGCCGGGGTCGCCGGGACGGAATCCGGTCCCGGATCGGCGGCGGCCGGGTGGTCGTCCCCGCGGGCGGCCTGGAGGCGGTCGTGGAGGTTCATGCCACGACCTCCCGCCGGTGGGCCTGGCGCGCGGCGCCCGAACCCGCGACGCGGGCGGCCAGCTTCGCGAGCCCCTTGGCGGCGGCGTCGCGAGAGCGGTCCGCCAGCAGCGGCAGTCCCTTGTTCGTGCTCAGTGGGATGGCCTTGGAGCGGGGCACGACGGCGTCGACCGGCACGCCGATCGAGGCCTCGACGTCGCCCACGGTCAGGCCCGAGCGGCGGTCCGCGAAGTTGAGCACGACGTGCCGGCCCTGGGGGACCAGCTGCAGTTCGCGCAGCACGTTGAGCCCGGTGTTCAGGCCGCGGATGCTGGGGATGTCCATCCCGCACACCCAGACGGCGTCGGTGGCCTGCTCGAGCGCGGCGAGCAGGTGCTCGCCGAGACCGGGCGCGGTGTCCAGGATGACGTACGGGAACTCGGCTGCGAGCTGGTTGACCAGGACCGCGACCTGCTCCGGCGAGATGAGGTCCGCGTCCGCGGGGTTCCGGGGCCCGCAGAGCACGTAGACGCCCGTGTCGGAGAGCGTCAGGAAGGACTTCAACACCATGGAGTCCTGGGCCGCCGCGCCGAACACGGCGTCCGTGATGGTGTGCTCGGGTTCGAGGTTCAGGGCCGAGGCCACGTCGCCGAACTGCAGGTCCAGGTCCAGCAGGACGACTCCGGCGGGCGCCGTCTTGGCCATGGCCACGGCCAGGTTGGTGGAGACCGTGGTCTTGCCGACCCCGCCCTTGGGCGACATCACCGCGAGGACGCGCCCGCGGGGGCGCTCGCCGACCTCCGTGCCTTGGCGCCGGCGGCCCTCCGTGGTCAGGCAGGCCCGCTCGAGGATCTGGCGCAGTTGCGCCGGGTCGGCGTCCGGGTCGGTGATGTCGCGGATGCCGGCGCGCATGGCGTCGACGACGGTCTCCGGTGCGGGGACCGCGGCGAGGACGACGGAGACGTCCGGGTGCTGCAGCCCCATCGCTGCCGTGAGCCGGAACGCGGCCTCGAGGTCGACGTCGGGTCCAAGGAGCACGACGTCGGTCGGCTCGCCCAGACTGCGGTTGAGCAGGTCCGCCGGCGGGAGCTTGGCGGCCTCGGCCGCGACGCGCTGGACGTTGCCGGAGATCGCGCCGTGCGCGGCGGTGCGCACGCGGCGGTCGAGCTCCTGGGAGTCCGTGAGGAGTAGGAAGCGGCTCATTTCAGGACCTCCGCGATGTCCCAGAGCTTCTGCGTGCCCGGCTTGGTGTCCTCGTCCTGCTTGGACAGCCAGAGGGTCCCGAACTCCTGGCTGTGGATGATCTTCACGGCGTCTTCGGACGCGACCCCGAAGCTGACGTAGGCCGACCCGTTCGGGAGGGCGGCCTGGCCCTTGGGCCGCTCGCCGCCGGTCTCCTCCGGCGGCGCGATCTGGATGGAGGTGACGAGGACCTTCTCCAGCAGCAGCTTGGTGACCTTGCGCTTCTGGTTCTCCGTGTTCTTGTCGCCGTCGATCAGTTCGATCTCGTAGTTGCCGAAGACCCCCACCGTGTCGCCGGCGCGCAGCTTGCCGCCCACCACGCGGGCGGGCTCCAGCACGACCGTCATCTCCTGAAGTCCCGCGGGGACCGCGACGGATCCGGGCGTCAGCAGCGAGTCGGCGCCGACCAGCTTCGCGGCGAGGAGCTGCTCGCCGGCGACGAGGTCCTGCGCCGTGACGGTGTCCGGGTGCTCGGCCAGGGACTCGACGGCCCCGGGGCCGAGCGCGGAGCCCGGCAGGGACTCCGTCCCCAGCTTGTCGCCGAGTTCCGCGACCGGCGTGCCGGCCGGGATGTCCTCGGTGGCGACCAGGACCTTCCGTGGTTCCAGGTCGGCCTGGGCCCGCGCGTCGGCGGCGCCCACGTAATTGACCAACAGCACGGCGCCGACGATAGCCAGCACCAGGGCCGCTATGCCCCCAAGCAGCCTTGTGTTCATTTGTTGCCCCCAAGCAATCGATGAATCGGTGTGTGAACCTCCGCAGCCCCCTGCGGCGGACTATTCGGTGAGCCGGACGACGAAGGGGCCGTCCGGCGACGAGCCTCCGCCCCCGAAGTCGGAGTCGGGCGTCGTGTATTCGACGAAGCGGCCGATCAGGCCGAAGCAGTCCCCCTTGCATCCAGGTGTTCCGGTGTTGTTGTAGGTGAAGGTCGAGTGCTCGCCGGTGAAGTGCCAGCCCTTGACCTGCAGGGCGACGTACCGCGAAATCGTGTAGGTGGAGCCGTCGTAGCCGTCGTCGTCGTAGGCGAAGACGATCACGGTCGGGTAGTCCTCGTCCGTCCCGCCCGGGCCCTCGGCCTTCTGGATGGCCTCTTTCCACTCCTGGAGGAGCTGGGCGCACTCGCCGGCGCCCGGGATGGCGTTGCCGTTGGAGCCGTCGGCGGTCGCTTCGCCGTCGACCTCGCTCGTCAGCGTCGTGCAGTCCTCCTCGCCGTTGGGGCTGAGCCAACCGAACGCTCCCGGGAACTGCCAGGGCTGGCTGCCGGTGCAGTCCGTCGGGTCCGCGGTGGCGTCGCCGGAGCTGTTGTCCTTGTGGGTCTCGAACACGAACCACGTGTCCGGCGACGCTGCCGCGGTGTCGAAGACGCACTCGTTGAAGATGACGGGGAACTGCGACGGGCCCTCGCCGATGGCCTCCCAGGAGGCGACGGCGGTCGCCCCGACTTCGGTCTCCGCTTGGGGCCCATTGCCGCTGAGCTGCGAGAGGGCGTCGGCGAACCAGAGGCTGACGCTCCCGAGGGTCGCCCCCGCCTCGCTGGCGTCGGTGGTGGCGCGGACGGAGTTCGTGGAAACGGGCGCGACACTCGCGATGCGGGATGCGCCGTCGTGCGAATTGCTGTCGGCCAACGGTGCGAAGTGCGTCTCCGCATCCAGGCAGTGCTCGTCGACCGTCGACGGCGGTGCGCATTCCTGGGCGGCGGCGACGGCGACGGCGTCCGCCGCGTTCTGCAGCTGGGCGCGCTCCCAGTAGAGCTTGCCGACGTCGATGGACAGGGCCGCGAAACCGAGCAGGGCGACCATCGAGAGCGCCACCATGATGGCGGAGGCGCCGCGCTCGCCGGCGACCGGGTGTGTGGTTCCGGACCTGCGGAAGACGGTGGAGATGCGCATGGTGCCTAGCCTCCGCACTGCCGGCCGCTGGCGGCCGTGAGGGAGGCGGGCATGAACGGGAAGAACCCGCTGAGGGCCGGATCGTCCACGGCCGCCGTCACGCGGACCTCGATCTGGGGACCGCACTCGGCCCCGGAGCTGAAGGCCAGGGACTGGATGTAGATGCCGTCCACGGTCGGCGCCGCGTCCTGGGCGACGGCGGCCAGGGCGGCCTCGTCTTCGTGGATCGCGTAGTGGCGCGCTGCTTCGCGGGCCGCATTGGTGAGGGAGATCTGCTGGTGGAAGACCCAGCCGAACTCCATGATCCCCATCAACAGGGCGACGAGGACGGGCAGCACCAGAGCGAATTCGACCGCCGATGCCCCGCGTTCCCGATTGGTCTGGCCCCTCATCACGTCCCCCTCGTGAAGTCTGGAAATGGTGCCCGGTGGCGGGCGCCGGCGGTAGCCGGCGCCCGCCACCGTGAGCTTGCCCGACTAGGCGGTGGCAGGCGCCTTGATCTTGTTGGCCACGTCGGTGAACATCGAGTCCAGGTTCGTGCCGATGAGGGTGACCGCCACGATGATGGCGACGGCGATGAGCGCGACCATGAGGCCGTACTCGACGGCCGTGGCGCCCTTCTCCTCGCGGCGCAGCTTGCCGGCGACGGTCTCGAGGGCCAGGTAGATGTTTGCGAACAGCGTGTTCATGGAATATCCCCAGTTCACTAGATGGTGCGGCGATGCCGCCGCCTCCAAACCAACTTTTGAATGGCGGAGAATTCCTGGGAATGCGAAAGATGGCCCCAAGCCATAACGGGTCCCCCAACTCGATGCCCCAGGTCCGTTTCCGGCCCTGCCCCCCAGGCGGTTCCCCAACCGCTGGCATCTGCCCTGAAAGCTAGACCCCCCAGATTGGGGGCCGCAAGGGGTACGACGGCGGTCGCCGGCTCCGACGTTGGGTCGTTCCGCGCCCCGCGTGGGGTGGGAGGAGGCCTTCTTCACGATGACCACTTCACGTTCAATGGACTGGAAGGGCGCATGACAGCGAGTGTGGAATCCGCGGGATTCCAGCGGCGCTTCAAGCCTCAAGCAACCCCCGGGACTTCACCTTCGGTAGGTTGACGGTCCGCAGGATGAGCGAGGCTTTCGGATTGACGCACAGGTTGGCGCGGTCGACGCGCGACGGGGCCGGCGTCGGAAACTGGTGTTAAAAGAACGGCGGCTGGCGCGAACTATCCGCCGGCCCCCAGTTCTGCGGGAACGTCGCACCGCGGGACGTCCACGGTGAAGACGGAGCCCTGGCCGGGCTCGCTGGTGCAGCGGATCGATCCGTCGTGGGCTTCGACGATGGACTTGCAGATGGCCAGGCCGAGCCCCATGCCGCGGACCCCCGAACCCCGGGCCTTGCCCGTGCGGTAGAAGCGGCGGAAGACCTGCGCGCACTCGTCCGGCGCCATGCCTTGGCCTTGGTCGGCCACCTGGATTCGGGTGGATGACCCGGCCGGGAACACGGACACCGTCACGGTCCCGCCGTCGGGGGAGTACTTGATGGCGTTGCCGATGAGGTTGTCGAAGACCCTTGAGATGCGCAGGGGATCGACGTCGGCCCACGCGGTGTCGTCCGCTTCCAGCCGGAGTTCGACGCCGGCCCGTTCCGCCGCCACGGTCGCCATGGCCAGGGCCGTATCGGCGATCGAACCGAGGTCCGAGGGGCGGCGCAGCATCGTCGCGGCACCCGAGGTCGTGACGAGCAGGTCCTCGACCAGCGTGAGCAACCGGTCGGTGCTGCGCAGCGCGGCGTCCAGGCGCCTTCGGTCGGTCTCCGGCAGGTCGGCCTCGCCGTCGATCACGAGCTCGAGGTTCCCGACGACGGCGGTGAGCGGGGCGCGGAAGTCGTGGGACGCGGCCGCGACGAACTCGTCCTTGGCGCGGAGGGCCTCGACCAGGCCGGTGACGTCCTGGTAGACGACGAGGGCTCCCGCGGCCGGGGCGGCCAGGGGCCGCGAGGAGGTCACGAGTGCGACCTGGGCGTCTTCGGTCCCGGCCCAGATCAGGTAGCCGCCGAACACCTCGCCGCGGGACGCTCGGCTCAACGGGCTTTCGTCCGGGTCCAGGGGCGTGGTGCGGTCCGCGCGCCACAGGGACGGGGGCGTGGGCGCGCCGTCGTCGTCCACGCCGCCGCCGGTCCGGCGCCAGAGGTCCTCCATCGCCTGGTTGGCCAGGATTAGCCGGCCGTGGCCGTCGATCGCGCAGACGCCGACGTCGATGGTGCCCAGCACCGAGTTCAGCAGCTCCTCCTTGGCCGCGGTCTTCGCGAGCAGGGCCCGCAGCTCCGCGTCCTTCCTCACCAGCGACCGGTGGTCGTTGCGGGCATTCGCCGCGGCGTATCCGATGGCCAGGGACACGGTGGCCAGCAGCGCGGGACGCAACAGGCTGGCGGCGAGCCATCCCGGCCCCGGCGCGCCGGCGGCGTCGCCGTCGATCGTGGCCATCAGGGCGGGGAGGGCCTCGACCACCCAGGTGCCCACGAAGGCGGCGGTCGCCGCCTGCCACAGGCGCAGCCCGTCGCCGGACAGCCAGATGACGGGGAAGACCGCCAGCAGGACCAGCCCCGCGACCTCGCCGCCGGCCCCGAGCACCATGAGCGCGATCCCCGCGAAGTCCGCGGCGGGCACGAGAAGGGGGGCCGCGGGTGGGAGCCTGTTCCACGGGACCGCGAAGCAGGCCAGCAAGAGGGCGAGGACCAGGGCCACGCCGCTGGCGAACACGGGGGACCCGGACGCGGCGGGCCATGCGAAGGGTGCGACCAGCGCCAGGACGCCGATGAAGAACAGCAGCGGCAGCTGGTAGAGGGCGATTCGCGCCTGCGGGGCGAGGCCCCGGAGCAGCGACGCCAATGACGACGCCGTCATTCTGTGTCGCATGGGCCGTCGGCTCCTCGTGCTGCTCAAGGCCCGGTCTCTGGCCTTCTGTACCCTTGTCACATATCTTGCGGATAGCTTGGAGCCATCCAAACAGGGCGAGAAAGGTGCGCGCAACCGCCGCGGATCGTTCCCCCGGCTCCATGGTATCCGCCGGAGTACACCGTCAATGACCGGGGGGATAGGGATGAATGAGTTCGGAGCGGCGGTCGTCATCGAAGACGACGACGACGTCCGCAACGTCGTGGAGGCCGTGCTCGGGCAGGCCGGCTTCGACGTGGTGGCCACGTCGACGGGCCGCGATGGCGTGCGCGCGGTCGAGAGCCACCGCCCCACGATCGTCACCCTGGACATCGGCCTTCCGGACATCGACGGCTTCGAGGTGCTGCGGAGGATCCGCGCGCTCAGTGACTGCTACGTGGTCATGCTGACCGGCCACACGGACGAGCCCGACACGCTTCTGGCGCTGCAGGCAGGCGCCGACGACTACGTGTCCAAGCCCTTCCGCCCGCGCGAGTTGCGGGCCCGGATCGCCGCCATGCTGCGCCGGCCGCGGGCGGGCGAGGGGGGAGAGACGGGCTTCGCGCCGGCCTCCGGGACTCCCCAGCCCCCCCGCGTTCAGGGGCCCGGATACACCTACCGGGGCAAACAGCCGAGCCCGCCGCCCCGGGACGTGCCGGCCGTGCCTCCCGCTGGTCCGGCGCTGGCGGCCTCGCCGTTGGTCCACGACGGACTGGAGCTGGATCCCCGCACCCGCTCGAGCCGATTGAACGGGGCGCCGCTGGAACTCACGCGCAGCGAGTTCGACCTGCTGCGCGATCTCCTCCAGTCGTCCGGCGCCGTCCGCACGAAGCGGGATCTGGTGCGCGTGGCCCGCGGCGACCACCTGCGCTCCGAGTCCTACGTCAGCCAGGCGGACGAGCGCGCCGTCGAGGTCCATATCGGGAATATCCGCCGCAAGCTCGGCGAGGACACCCGCCGGCCGCGCTGGATCCAGACCGTCCGGGGCGTCGGCTACCGCTTGGTCGTCGACGAGTAGGGCGGGCTGGCGCCTCTGCCTAGAGGTAGCGTCGCAGCTCGGCCACCGTGGCGTCCCCGCAATCGAGGACGTCGGGGAGGCCTTGTGCGGCGATGTCCCAGCGGGATGCGCGGACCTGCCGGTGCAGCCATGCGGCCTGTTCTGCCAGCCGGACGGCCCCGATCATGCCGGCGGAGCTGCGGAGGCTGAGGACGGCTTCGATCCCGTCCGCGCGTTCCCGGCGGTCGACGATGGACCGGATCCGCGCGGCCCGCGCGGGCCAGGCCGCACGGAAATCGACGACGAATCGGCGCGCGGCCGCCTCGCCGATCTGGGAGGACAGGTCGCCCAGCGTGCTGGGGTCCAGCAGGACGAGTCCGCCGTAGCTGGAAGGGCCGGTGGTCGGCCAGTCGTCCCGGGGCGCGCCGGAGTTCGCGTCGGCGACGCCTGGATCCGGGGACGGGGCTTGCATGATGCCACCGTATGCCCGGTCGGCGACCCAGACGCCCCAACCCCTGCGATCCTGCGTAAAACGTCCCGCATTCCTGAGCTTGGTCGGGGTCGAGTCCATGGTGACCACGCTGCTCACGCTCCCGAGAAGGACGCGAGCGAGTTGATGACCGCCGGCCCCAGGATCGCAATGAACAGGACCGGGAAGATGAAGAACAGCAGTGGAAAGAGCACAGCGACCGGGAGCTTCATCGCCTTCTCCTCCGCCCGCTGGCGACGCTTGACGCGCATGACCTTCGCCTGGACGCGCAGGACCGAGCCGATCGCGATGCCGTAGGCGTCGGCCTGGACGACCGCCTGGACGAAGCTCCGCAGTTCGGGGACGTTGGAACGTTCCGCGAGGGCCTTGTAGGACTCGCGGCGGGAGCGGCCCACCCGCATGTCCTGGAGCGTCCGTAGCATCTCCTCGGCCATGGGCCCCTTGCCGTTGGCCGCGGCGCGCGCCATCGCGGCTTCGAAGCCGAGCCCCGCCTCGACGGCGATGAGCATTTGGTCCAAGGTGTTGGGCAGTTCGAGCCGCAGCGCCTTCTGTCGCTCCTGGCCCTTGCTGACGAGCATGAGGTCGGGGATGAAGTATCCGAAAACGACGACGGCCACGGCCAGGAGCTTCAGCAACGGGTGCTCCGCGTTGGATCCGAGGACCAGCCCCAGCAGCGCGCCGGTGACCGCAAAGACGGGCTTGGCGGCCAGAACGCGCTCCATGGACCAATCGGACGGACGGCCGGACAGGGCGTGGAGACGCTCGAGCCGGGCCAGATACGACGGCGGGGTCAGGGCGCTCCCAAGCCGCAGGAAAACGGAAGGGCGAGCCGTGCCGTTGCCGTCGGCGGCCGGCAGCCCGCGGAGCAGGTTCGATTGCTCGGCCCGGCGGGCGGCCCGGTCCGAGGTCCCGAGGGCGAAGAACGCCCAGCCGACGGCTGCAGCGACGAGAACGGCGCCGATGAGAGGTGTCAGCATGGTCAGAACTTCAGATCGATGATCTTGCGGAGCCAGAGGCAGCCGATGGTCATCAGGATGGCCGACGCCGCGAGCATTCCCCATCCGATCGGATGGGTGAACAGCACGTTCACGTAGCCGGGGCTGACGACAGCGAGCATGCCGACGATGCCAAACGGGAGGGCCACGAGGATGTACGCGCTGAACTTTCCCTCGGCGGCCAGGGCTTTGATGTGGCCCTTGATCTCCGCGCGCTCGCGGATGGTATCGCCCACCTGGTCCAGAACCTCGGCCAAGTTGCCACCGACCTCCCGGTTGATCTGGATCGCTTGGGCGATCCAGGTGAAGTCCTCGTTCTTCATGCGCTCCGAGGTGCCGTCGAGAGCCGTGAGCAGGTCCTTGCCCAGGGAGGTCTCGGCGACCACACGCCGCATTTCCTCCGCGGTCGGGCTCGCGGAATCCTCGCCGGCGGCGTCGATGGCGCGCAGGATCGAGTGTCCGGCGCGCAGGCTCCCCGTCAGCAGCTGAAGGGTGTCGCCGAGCTGCGCGTCGAACGCGGCGCGCCGCCGGTCCCGAAGGATCCCGAGGAGGACGTGGGCCAGCACGGGCGCGGCGACGAACAGGAGCACGCCCAAGGCGATGCCTGCGACGATGACGCCCACGGCCGCCAGGGCTGAAGCACCGGACAGCACCAGGATGATGAAGTCCGCCTGGCTGATCCGCAGGCCGGCCAGCTCGAGCGCTTCCGGCGCGTAGAGCCGCAGCGGGTGTGCCGTCAGATACCTGTTCAGGCCATCCGAGGCGGAGCCGGCCATCCGGGAAATCGCCGTGTCCGAGGGGGTGCCCAAGGGACGCCGCCGGTCGGCCGGAAGCGACGTGTCGGGCACGAGGACGAGCCGGCCGACGAAGGTCGCTGCCACGGCGATGAGGAGACCGAGCCCGATCGCGAGCGTCATCGCCGTGCCCCCTCAGGCTGAGGGGTCTGGAAGATCCGGGCCGGGACCCGGATGCCCATGTCCTCGAAGCGGTCCAGGAAGCGCGGACGGATGCCGGTGGTGACGGGAGTGCCGCGGAACCGGCCGTTCTCGTCGACGCCGGCAGCGAAGTCGAACACGAAGGCGTCCTGGAGCGTCACCGTTTCGCCCTCCATGCCCTGGACCTCCGTCACGTGCGTGATGCGGCGGGAACCGTCGCGCAGGCGGGAGACCTGGACGATGAGGTGCACCGCGGAGGCAATCTGCTCGCGGATGGCGCGAAGGGGCAGATCCATTCCGGCCATGAGCACCAGCGTCTCCAGACGTGAGATCGCGTCGCGGGGGGAATTCGAGTGCACGGTGGACAGCGACCCGTCGTGTCCGGTGTTCATCGCCTGGAGCATGTCCAGCGCCTCCCCGGAGCGGACCTCGCCCACGACGATGCGGTCGGGCCGCATACGCAGGGAGTTGCGAAGCAGGTCGCGGATCGTGATCTCGCCGCGGCCCTCGGTGTTCGGGGGCCGGGACTCGAGGCGCACGACGTGGTCCTGCTGGATCTGCAGCTCCACGGCATCCTCGATGGTCACGATGCGCTCATCGTGCGGGATGTAGGACGAGAGGACGTTGAGCAGCGTCGTCTTACCGGTGCCCGTGCCGCCGGAGACGAGGATGTTCAGCTTCGCCTTGACGCAGGCGTCGAGGAGCTTGGCCATGTCCGGTGTCATCGTGCCGAAGTCGATGAGGTTCTGCACGGTCAGCGGCTTCTTGGAGAACTTGCGGATGGTCAGTGAGGAGCCGCCCACGGCCAGGGGAGGGATCACCGCATTGACGCGGGAGCCGTCCTCAAGCCGCGCGTCGACGAGCGGGGACGACTCGTCCACGCGCCGGCCGATGCGGGACACGATGCGGTCGATGACGCGCCGCAGCTGTTCCTCCGACGTAAACACGGTGTCGGACAGCGTGAGGGAACCGCGGCGCTCCACGTAGATCTGGTCGCGACGGTTGACCATGATCTCGGTGATCGACTCGTCGTCGAGCAGGCGCTGGAGCGGACCGTAGCCCAGCACGTCGTCGGCCACGTCGTCGATGAGGCGCTGGCGCTCGTCTCCGGTGAGGGGTACCCGCTCGCCTTCGATGATCTGGGCCAGTTCGCCGCGTGCCAGGGCGCGCAGCTGTTCGTCGGTCTGCTTGGAGTCGCCGAGGCGGGAGCCGAGCCGGGCGTAGAGGGCCGTGGCGGCACGCTGCTTGAGGAAGGCGAGGGCGTCACCCGCCGGGCGGGATTGCGCGGGTGCCTTCGTGGGCACACGGGTCTCCGCAGGGGCTAGGGCGAACGGTGCCGCCGCGTCCGCCGCGGCGAGGGCGGAGTCCTCGGACTCTGCGTGGTGCTCGGGCTCCGCGCTGCGGCGTCCGCGAGACCGCGCCGGGAACGCCGGCTCCTCCACGTCGCCGACGAGCAGCGCGTCGAAATCGAGGTCCGCCGCCGAGGCGGCGGAGGGACCAGAAGACCCGCCCAAGTCGACCGGCGACACGGGATTCCCCATCGTGGCCGTCGGGGCCGCGGTCTGCGGGCGTGGGGGCCACGTGTCCGCAGGGGCGGCGTGTGTGGCACCGTTGCGGGCCCGCAGGCGCTCGGCGAGGCTCATGCGACCACCACCCGGCGGTGGGCGCGGCGACGGGACTGCTCATCCGCGGCCGGCAGGAAGCGCTGGACCACCTGGCGCAGGGCCTTCACGGCGGGGTCGCGCGGGGCACTGTGCAACAACGGGACCCCCTTGTTGGTCGAGTGGGCGATGGCGCGGGAGCGCGGCACAGCGACGTCCAGAGGCGCCCCGAGCGTGGCTTCGATGTCCGCGACGGCGAGGCCCGACTTGGCCTCGGCCATGTTCAGGGCGCGGTGCTGCCGGGCCGGCAGCAGTCCCAGCTCGCCCCAGAGGTCCTGGGCCAGGCGCAGGGAACGCACGGCCGGTACGTCCATCGTGGTGACCAGCAGCACATCGGTCGAGCGCTCCAAGGCGGTGAGGACGGTCTCGGGCATCCCGGTGGGGGTGTCGAGGACCACGTAGGGGAACTCGTGAGCCAATTGATCGATCAGGTGCCCGACCTGGGCGGGCGAGATCGATTCGCCCTCCACCGGGGAGGCGGGCGCGCACACGGCGTAGAGGCCCGTGGGGTGCGGGGTCAGGAATGTCTTGAGCACGAGAGGGTCGCGGGCCGCGGCCGGTGAGACGGCGTCGGTGATGGTGTGCTCGGGGGTCGCGTAGAGGGCGGAGGCGACGTCGCCGAACTGCAGGTCGAGGTCGACGATCACGACGCCGGTGGGCGCGCTCTGCGCCAGGCCGACAGCGAGGTTGGTGGCGAGGGTCGTCTTGCCCACCCCGCCCTTCGGAGAGGCGACGGTCACCACGGTGCCGCGGCGCTCCACGGACGTCTCCTGGGCAGCCTCCGCGGCGCGGCGCCGGCTCTCCGAAGACCGCGTGGCGCGCTCCACGGCGGCTGTGAGCTCGGCGGGCTCCGACGCGGGGTCGACGACGTCGCGGGCTCCGGCCCGCAGGCTCTGGAGCACGAGCTCCACGGAGGGGCGGGCCACGACGAGGACGCTGACCTCCGGGTGCTGCAGGTCCACGACGGTGGCCAGGCGGAGCGCGGCGTCGAGTGGAACGCCGGGACCCAGGACCAGGACCTCGAGCGGTTCCCCGTCGAGGTGCTGGAACAGGTCCTCGGGCTGCTCGGGCAGGGCGGCCGTGCGGAAGGCCTGGAGGCCTCCCGGAACTGCGGCGACCGCCTGCGCGAGCCGCGCCTCGAACCCGGCGTCGGGCGTGATGACGGCGAAGCGGCTCACGGGTACAGCTCCTCGATGGTCATGCGGTGGGGGTCGGACTCGGTGGCTTCCTTCGGCTCCTTGCTGAGCCAGATGCGGCCGAACTCGGCGGCGTAGATGACCTTGTGCGCGTCGTCGTCGTCGACGGCAACGGTCACGAGGAATGCTCCCGTGGGTAGGGCCTCGGGGTTCTCCTGCGCGGCGGCGGCGGTGCCGTCGCGCTGGACGGTGGTCACGAGCACCTTGTGGAAGACGCGCTGGGTCATGGACTTGTCGACCTTGTCGCCGTCCGGTTCGTCCTTGGTGAAGGAGGCGAAGACGCCGACCGTGTCGCCGGCGACGATCTTTCCTCCGACGACGCGTGCCGCATCCACGGAGAACGTGACTTCCTGCAGCCCCTTGGGCACCGGCACGGAGCCAGGCGCGGAGAGCGTCTTCGGATCCACGAGGCGCTCGGCGAGCAGGGGCTCGCCGGGGGCCAGAGCGGTCGAGGTGACGAGGCCCGCCTTGCCTTCGAGCGAACCCAGGGCGGTGGGCGCGACGGCGGAGGTCGGCAGCGGCCGGGCCTCGAGGACGTCGTCGAGGTTCTCGACGGGGGTCCCGGCCGGGATCGATTCGGCGACGACGAGGACGGTGACGGGCTCGAGGGCGGACTGGGCGCGCGCGTCGGCCCCGTTGGCGTAGGAGATGACGAGCACCAGCCCGATCACGGCCGCCACGGCGGCCGCGAGGCCGGTGAGCAGGCGTCGGTTCATCGGGATTCCTTAGCTGGTGAGTTGGACGGCGGTGGCGCCGTGGGGTTGGACGGGGCCCAGGGTGTAGCCCTCGTCGAGGGAGACGTAGGTGACGAACTTGCCGATGATCCCGCGGCAGCTGCCTTCGCAGGAGACACCCTGTGTGGTCGAGCGGTAGACGGCGTACGGGTCGCTTCCGGTGAAGCGCCATCCGGCGACCGCGAATGCAGCGAAAGAGACCATGCTGTACTTGGCGCCGCTACCCGTGCCCTCGACCTTGTTGAAGACGGGCAACAGGACGATGGGCGTGCGGCCGGCGGCGAGGTCGGCCTGCCACTTCTGGTAGACGCTGTTGCAGTTGGGCGGCCCGCTGTTGCCAGGCTCGCTTCCGCCCTCGGCCACAGCGAGGTCGATGTACCCGCCGCACTTGCCGGCGTCTTGCACGAGCCAGCCGAACCCGCCTTCCACCGCGGCGCCCGAGGGACCGTAGTTGCAGTCGGCATTGGCATGCGCGCCGTGGCCCTGCAGCAGTTGGTACGAACCGTCGACCATCCCCTGGACCTGGCAGATGGAGAAGGTGACGGGAAATGCGGTGGTGCCCTGGATCGGACTGCCCCATGCGGCCGTCGACCTGGCCCCGACTTCGATGTCCGTGATGCCGAGAACCTGCGCGAGTTTCATCGTGATGCGGTTAGTCGCGCTGCCGGCCTCTTTGGCCCCGGTCGTGGCACGGACTGTGCGCGCCGATTGGTTGATTTCCAGGGGGAGGAGATTGGTGGCAGCGTCGTTGGCGTTACCGTTGGCGAGCCCCTGCGCCGCGGCCGTATCGGGTGCGCAGGCGCCGAGTGCCGCCTGGCGCGCACACTGCTGGGCGACCGCGACGGCGACGGCGTCGGCGCCGCTCTGCAACTGTGCACGCTCCGAGTAAATGCGTCCGACGTCGATCGCCAAGGCCCCGAAGCCGAGGAGGACGACCATGCAGAGGGCGACTACGACGGCGGTGGCGCCGCGCTCGCCATCCGCGTCGCGGAAGGCTAACCGGCGCATCGCATGACTCCCTGCCCCGTGAGGGTGAAGGGGCTGACGATTCCCGTGAGGGTCGCGTAGTCCAGTTGGGCCTTCACTGTTGCAGTTGCCCCAGCGGCGCAGGAGCCCGTGCCGTTCGATGTGGTGACTTGCACCTTTGAGGTGGTGAGACCCGTGCCGACGGCAGCCTCGACCGTGCGGTCGCGGGCAGCAGTCGCGTTGTTGGTGATCGCCATCGTGCGGACGCCCTCGCGGGCGGCGTGCGTGAGGCTAATCTGGATGTTGTAGGCTCGCCCGAACTCGATGATGCCGAAGACCAGGGCCAGCAGGACAGGCAGGACGATCGCGAACTCGACGGCGCTTGCGCCTCGTTCCGAACACCGGGTCATGCTTGCTCCTGAGGTGGGAACTCGATTTGGTGAGAGGGGCGCTTGACCGCGGGTCGCCCCTCTGCGGGGCGCCCCGCGGTCATCAAGACCGACTAGCTGCCAACGATGCCCATGGCCGTCGCCGGGACGGGAACCTTTCCGGCAACGTCGTTGAACATCTTGCTGAGGTTGCCGCCGAGCAGGGTGACGGCGACGATGATGGCGACGGCGATGAGGGCGACCATGATGCCGTACTCGACGGCGGTGGCGCCCTCCTGCTTCTCGGCGAGGTAGTTGCGGGCACGCAGGTACAGGTTGAACATTTTCTTCTCCTGGGGGTGGATGCTGTCGGGATGGACTGACTTGGGTGGAAGTCCGGGCTCCCCAACGGCGCCCGGCCCTCATCCAGTTTCGACTCCGGGTTACGCTTTCGCCCCGGATCTTGGCCTCTCCTGACATTCCCCTGCGGAAAGACATTGAAACTTGCATTGTATTGCGCCTGTCCTGCGTTTTCCCTCGGCGATTCACGCGCTCGGGTGGCGATTCGGGGCCGGCGGCCCGCCGTCGCGCCCTAGTGGGAGTAGTAGCCGGACCGCTTTGGCGCTACGCCCGCCGATCGGCTAGACTTAGACGCTGTTGTGCATGTCCCATGCCCGGACACTACTTCCGCCACGGTAACGGCCCAGTTGCAGGGCCTCTGGTCGGTGGCGGTTGCGGGCGACACGGGACGACCGGTCGATGTCCAGCCCTCACCTGGCGAACTGGTCCCGCGCATCGACAACACGGCGCACCGCCGGCGGAGGATCTCACGCCCGCCACCGGAGGAGCGCTAGACCAGTAACCAAGGAAACGAAGGCCATTACCGTGCGTACGTACACCCCGAAGCCCGGCGACGCCGATCGCCAGTGGCACGTCATCGACGCCACTGACGTCGTCCTGGGCCGCCTCGCCAGCCAGACCGCAACCCTGCTGCGCGGCAAGCACAAGGCGACTTTCGCCCCCCACATGGACATGGGCGATTTCGTCATCATCATCAACGCGGAGAAGGTCGCCCTGACCGGCGCCAAGCTCGAGAAGAAGCGCGCCTACCGCCACTCCGGCTACCCGGGCGGCCTCAAGTCCGTCAGCTACGAGGAGCTCCTGGAGAAGAACCCGGTCCAGGCCGTGGAGAAGGCCGTCCGCGGCATGCTCCCGAAGAACTCCCTCGCCGCCAAGCAGCTGTCCAAGCTGAAGGTCTACCGCGGTGCGGAGCACCCGCACGCGGCCCAGCAGCCCAAGACCTTCGAGATCACCCAGGTCGCCCAGTAGGGCCCGGAGGAGACAAGATGACTGAGAACACCGAATCCATCTACACCTCCGAGTCCGCTCCGGTCGAGGAGACTGTCGCGGCCGAGCGTCCGGCCCTGACCGTCGGCGGCTCCGCCGTCGGCCGCCGCAAGCAGGCCATCGCCCGCGTGCGCCTGGTCCCGGGCTCCGGCAACTGGACCATCAACGGCCGCACGCTCGAGGACTACTTCCCGAACAAGCTGCACCAGCAGGAGGTCAACGACCCCTTCAAGCTGCTGGAGCTCGAGGGCGCCTACGACGTCATCGCCCGCATCGTCGGCGGTGGCCCCTCCGGCCAGTCCGGCGCCCTGCGCCTGGGCGTCTCCCGCGCCCTGAACGAGATCGATCGCGAGAACAACCGCCCGGCCCTGAAGAAGGCCGGCTTCCTGACCCGCGACGCCCGCATCATCGAGCGCAAGAAGGCCGGCCTCAAGAAGGCGCGCAAGGCCCCGCAGTACTCGAAGCGCTAAAGCCAGGGGACGACGGCGGGGCTCGCGCCTCACCGTTCCTCCCGCGAGGGCCCGGCAGTGGATTCCCACTGCCGGGCCCTCCGGCGTTTAAGCGTCCACCCGCGACACCTTGGCACGACGCATGGGACAATCTCGGCATGGGGGGAACATTCGGTTCACGGAGAACCACGATCCTGGTCTGGTGTGCCGCGGCAGCGATGCTGGTCCTGCCGGCCTTTAACGCGTTCACCGGGGAGATGAGCCGTTTCGGGTGGCAGATGTACGCCCGGGCGTCGACCTTGCCCGAGTTTCGGGCGACCTATAGCGACGGCAGCGTCAGAGGCATCCCGGTCCACCGCTTGGTGACACACGCCCGCGGCGAGGTCGATTACGCCGCCGTCCTGCCCGGATTCATTTGCGGGCGCGATCCCGAGGTCGTTGCGGTCCACGTGGAGCGCGCGACGCCGCCCCTGGAAAGGACGGTGCCATGCGCTGGCTAGGCCCGTCCATCGACGCCAGATTCCTCGCCGTCTCTCGGATCCTGCTCGGGGTCGCGGTCATCGCCGTCGGGTTCGAGGCCTCGCTGATCGTCGCCCGCGGTGAAGACGCGGGACGCTACGCGCTGCGGCCCTTCGAGTGGCTTCCCCATCCCGGGGATGCGGGCGCCATGGTGCTCCTGGCCATCTTCGGGATCACCGGTGTCTGCCTGGTGCTTGGCCTGTTCCCGCGCCTCATGGCGGCACTGGCCGCGCTGGCCGCGGTGTCGATACTTTGCATCGATTTGCAGGCCTACAGCAACCACCTGGTGCTGACCATCTGCCTGCTGTTGGTGATGACCGGAGCCCGCAGCGCGGACGCGTGGGCCTTGGGCGCCCGCCGCCGGCAGCGGGCTGTTCCGGAAGGCGCCCGGACGTCCGGCGGTCCGTGGCTGGTCCCGTCGTGGCCGGGGTTCCTGCTCCTGGCCCAGATCACGACGGTCTACTTCTGGACCGCGGTCTCTAAGCTCAATCCCCAGTACCTCTCCGGGGAGGTCATCCAGCTGAACCTCCGGCTCCCGCTCGACGACCGGATCCTGCCCTGGGCGGCGGCCGCGAGCATCGCGCTGGAGTTCTTCCTGGCGGTTGCGCTCTGGATCCAGCACCTGCGGCCACTCGCGTTCCTCGGGGGGCTCCTTCTCCACGGCGGGATCGTGGCCATGCTGACGGACCCAGTGCCGCTGGTCGTGTTCGCAGTGCTCATGGCGGTCGGGTACGCCCCGTCGGTGGCTGCCTACCGGGCGGGGAAAGAGCCGAGGCCGACGGCGGGGGCCGCCACGTCCGAGGCCGCTCGCATGGAGGCCTAGCGTGTTCGGGGTGGAGCATGTGGACGACCTCCATCGGCTCTAGGGAGTGTTGCTAAAGCTGGTTCCGAGCCAGACTAGGGCTGAGGCGAGTTGTATGGCGGCGTGGAAGTTGCGGGCAGTTTTGTCGGTTCGCATCGCCAGTCCGCGCCAGCGTTTGAGTTGGTTGAAGCAGCGCTCGACGACGTTGCGGCGCCGGTAGGTCTCCGCGTCGAAGGCCGGCGGCCGTCCGCCCCGGGATCCTTTCCTGCGGCGGTTGGCCACCTGGTCGGCCTTTTCCGGGATCGTCGCGGCGATCCCGCGGGCGGCCAGCCAGGCCCGGTTGGACTTCGAGGGGTACCCCTTGTCGGCCAGGA
>NZ_JBXAEW010000005.1:33247-206242 GCF_056782315.1 Arthrobacter paludis | reverse complement strand
TGTTAGCGGCCATGGAAAACTGCCCGTAGGTGGCCAGGGAATTGCCCGCTGACGGCCACGGGGACTGCCCGCGTATGGCCACGGAAACTGCCCATTTGTGGCCGGCTGGTTTGCCCGCATTGCTCGTTAGCCCTGCCGTGTTCTGAGGACGGCGGGGGCCTCTTCCCGGTTGGATGTCGGTGTCGAATCGAATCCGCAGCAGGAAGAGGCCCTGAATGAAGGATGCCCTAGAAACCGTGAATATTCTTGCCACCTACGACCTCACCAGGTCCCTACGCAGCACCGCGGAGATCCACGGGTGCTCCCACCACACCGTCGACCGGCTCGTGAGGGCCCGCGATGCCGGCCGTGCCCCCGGCGCGGGTCCGGAACGGCCCAAGGTCACCGACGACTGGGACGCGAAGATCGAGGAATGGGTCGACAAGTCCCGGGGCCGGATCCGCGCCGACGTCGTGCACGACAAGCTCGTGTCGATGGGCTACGCCGGTTCGGAGCGCTCGACCCGCCGTGCCGTGGCGACCGCGAAGGACGCCTACCGCCGCGGGAGGCGGCGGGTGCACCGGCCCTGGATCACCGAGCCCGGCGGCTGGCTGCAGTACGACTTCGGCGACGGACCGGTCATCGGCGGGGTCAAGACGGTGCTGTTCGTGGCCTGGCTCGCATGGTCGCGGTACCGGATCGTGCTCGCGCTGCGCGACCGGACCGCCCCGAGCGTCTTCGCCGCCCTGGACCGCACCTTCAGGATCATCGGCGGGGCCCCGACGTACGTGCTGACGGACAACGAGAAGACGGTGACCACGATGCACGTGGCCGGGGTGCCGGTGCGCAACGAGGCGACCGTCGCGTTCGCGAAGCACTACTCGGTCGAGGTCCTCACCTGCCAGCCTGCCGACCCGGCGTCGAAGGGCGGGGTGGAGAACGCGGTCAAGGTCTCCAAGGCCGACCTCGTGCCCAAGGACACCAACCTGCGCGGCTCCTACGCCTCGTTCGCCGAGCTCGAGGCGGCCTGCCAGGCGTTCATGGACCTGGTGAACTCCCGCGAGCACCGCACCACCCGCCGCCGGCCCGTGGATATGCTCGCCGACGAGGCCCCCGCCCTGCACCGGGTCCCCGACGCCGCGCACACGATCGCCTACGGGACGGGCCGGAAGGTGCCGCCGAACACGCCGATGGTCTCCTACGAGAACGCCCAGTACTCCGTCCCGGCCCACCTGCTCGGCGCCGAGGTCTTCATCCGCCAACACGGCACCGGCGCCGACGCGAGGGTCGTGATCGTCCACGCCGGCCCCGACGGTGCCCTCGAGGTCGCCCGGCATCCGGTGGCCGCGCCCGGGTCCCCGGCGATCGACGACTCCCACTTCCCCGACCACGACCCGGCCAAGGTCCCTGGGGACCACACCCCGGTGCCGCGCTCGAAGGCCGAGGCCGAGTTCCTGGGCATCGGCGCGGGCGCGAGGTCCTGGCTGCTCGAGGCCGCCGCCGCGGGCGCGCACCGCATCAACGCCAAGATGGCCGAGGCCGTCGCCCTGGCCAAGATCGCCGGGACCAACGAGGTCGACAAGGCCCTCGGCCTCGCCGCGGTCCACCACCGCTTCGCCCACGGGGACCTAGCCTCCCTGCTCACCGCCGCCGGGCACCGGCCCGGGCTGCGCACCGCCGACGAGGGGACGTCCCTGACCCAGGGCACCGCCGGCTGGGCGGGCCTGGGCGCCACCACCTCCGGGAAGGAGCACCCCTGATGGGCATCGCCACCCCGAACACCACCGCCCCGGCCCTGCCCGAGGACCTCGCGGCGCTGATGCGCCAGCTGAAGATGCCCCACGCCCGCGCCGTCGCCCCCGAGGTGCTGGCCACCGCCCGCGCCCAGCGCTGGGAACCGGCCGAGACCGTCAAGGCCCTGCTGGCCGAGGAAACCGCGGGCCGGGCCCGCTCCATGCTCGCCACCCGGCGCAAGGCCGCCGGGTTCCCCACCGGCAAGACCTTCGCCCTCTGGGACGAGACAGCCTCCTCGATCCCGGCCCCGACCCAGCAGGCCCTGCGGACCCTGGAATGGATCCACCGCAAGGAGAACCTCGTCGTCTGCGGACCCTCCGGCACCGGCAAGACCTTCTTCCTCGAGGCCCTGGGCCAACAGGCCGTCGAGGAAGGCAAGCGGGTCGCCTGGTTCACCCTCGAGGACCTCGGCGCGCTCATCCGCGCCCACCGGGCCGACGACACCGTGACCAAGGCCGTGGCCCGGATCCTGCGCGCCGACCTCGTCGTGATCGACGACATCGGCCTGCTTGCAGTGGCCACCGACGCCGCCGAGGGCCTCTACCGGGTCGTGGACGCCGCCTACGAGAAACGCTCCGTGGCCGTGTCCTCGAACCTGCACCCCGCCGGCTTCGACGAGCTCATGCCCAAGACCCTGGCCACCGCCACCGTGGACCGGCTCCTCCACCACGCCCACGTCTGCCAAACCACCGGCGACTCCGTCCGACTCACCCAGGCCCTGGCCGGAAAGGGAGTCATGCCACTGACCTAGACACCACCAGTGGCCGGCACCAACCACCCGTCCCGCGGGCAAACCAGCCGGCCACCAGTGGGCACTTTCCCTGGCCACCAGCGGGCAGAACCGCTGGCCGCCCACGGGCAATTCCTACTGGCCGTTGACACTGTGGAAGGCGCGTCGTGGTGACGGCCGCAGTGCGCGCCAGTCGATAGTCATGTTTCGCTTCCCCCAACAGCTTCACGGGCATGGACGGCCCGCAAGCTTCCCCCGATTGCGTCGCGGGCAGCGACGCCCGCAAGACGTGAGCCTAGAGGGTTTGTAGCACGTCCACGAGGGATTCAATCCAAACGTTATGGATAATGCCTCGTGATCACGGATCGGTCACGGAGCGCGGCGTCCCGGGCCCCGGACCCGCGCGGGGTCCGCGGTCCCGGGCTACGAGTCGAACCCCATCCCGAGGGCGTCCATCAGCCGCAGGAACGGCCCGCGCCGCCCGCCGCGCCGGTCCGCCCGGGCGAGCGCGGCGACCATGAGCCGCACGCCCACCCAGGCGGCCGGCTCGGGCGGGAAGGGGATTGGCTTCCGCCGGACCATGGCCAGCCGGGTCAGTTCCGTGTCCGCGCCGTCGAGCAGGTCCAGCATGACGCGCGCCCCGAACCGGGTCGCGCCCACGCCCAGCCCCGTGAACCCGGCGCAGTAGGCGACCCGCCCGCCGTGGGAGACGTCGAAGAACGCGAAGAACCGCGAGCACGTGTCGATCGCCCCGCCCCACGCGTGGGAGAACCGGATCCCCTCCAGCTGGGGGAACGTGCCCAGGAAGTGGGCGGCCAGCCTGCGGAACACGGCCTCGTCGGCGTCCAGAGCGGGGGAGAGCCTGCGCCCGAAGTGGTAGACGGCGTCGTACCCGCCGTAGAGGATCCGCCAGCCGCCGTCCGTATCCACGATCGGCCGGGCGTAGTGGAAGCGGTTGGTCGAGTCCGCGACCCCCACCGGCGCCTCCCAACCGACCGCGGCACGCTGCGCGGGCGTGAGCGGCTCGGTGACCAGCGCGTAGTCGTACACGGGCAGCGTGTACTTGCGGTGCCGGCGCACCAGCGACGGGAAGGCGTTCGTCGCCAGGGCCACGCGGTCCGCGCGGACGCTGCCGGCGGGCGTGCGCACCGTGACGGCGTCCCGGCCCCCTGACAGGGACAGGGCCGGGGTGCGCTCGTGGATCCGCACGCCCAGGGCAAGGCAGGCCCGCCGCAGCCCCCACGCGAGCCGGGCCGGATCCACCAGGGCGGTGTCGCCGGGTTCGAGCAGCCCGGCCAGGAACGCCTGGGAATCCACGACCTCCCGCACGGCGGTGGAGTCAAGGAACCGGGCGGCGCCGCCGTCGTCCGCTGCCGCCAGCCCCGGCACCTGGTGCGGCTCGGTGGCGACCGCCAGGGAGCCGCCGCGGACGAACCGACAGTCGATCCCGTGCCGGGCCAGCGCGGCCTCCATCGCGGCCAGGTTCTGCCGCCCGAGCTCCGTGAGGCGCGCGTTTTCCCGCGGCAGGTGCCGCGCACCGTTCGCCTCCCCGTGGACCAGGGACGCTTCGCAGAACCCGCCGTTGCGCCCGGACGCCGCGGAGGCGACGCGGTCTGCCTCGACCAGGACCACGTCCCGCGACGGGTCCGCCTCCTTAGCCTGCAGAGCGGTCCATAGCCCGGTGTAGCCGCCGCCGACCACGAGCAGGCCGCACGTCGTCGGTCCGGCAAGCGGCGGCAGCGCCTCCGGCCGGTCGGGACAGTCGAGCCAGTACGGCGTGCGCCGGGCGGAGGCCAGCGCGGCGGAGACCGCGGCCGGGTCCGCCGCGGCCTCGTGCCGGTCGAAGGAGAGCCCGGCATGAGGCCGCCGGCGGGTGCCCGTGCGCGTCGCCACCGCTACAGGTGGTTCTGCGCCTCGGTGAGGACCTGGCGCAGGATCGATTCGATCTGGTCGAACTCGCCCTGGCCGATGGTCAGCGGCGGGGCCAGCTGGATCACGGGCTCCCCGCGGTCGTCGGCGCGGCAGTACAGGCCCGCGTCGAACAGGGCGGTGGAGAGGAACCCGCGCAGCAGGCGCTCGCACTCGTCGTCGCTGAACGTCTCCTTCGTGGCCTGGTCCTTGACCAGTTCGATCCCGTAGAAGTACCCGGCGCCGCGCACGTCCCCGACGATCGGCAGATCCTTGAGCCGCTCGAGCGTGGCCTTGAACGCAGGCGCGTTGTCCTTGACACGCTGGTTCAGGCCCTCGCGCTCGAAGATGTCCAGGTTCGCCATCGCGACGGCCGCCGAGACCGGGTGCCCGCCGAACGTGTACCCGTGGTAGAACGTCGTGTCCCCGTGGGCGAACGGCTCGAACAGGCGCTCGGAGGCGATCATCGCGCCCAGCGGGCTGTACCCGGAGGTGATGCCCTTGGCGCACGTGATGATGTCCGGCGTGTACCCGAAGTCCTGGCACGCGAACATCGACCCGATCCGCCCGAACGCGCAGATCACCTCGTCGGAGACCAGCAGCACGTCGTACTCGTCGCAGATCTCCCGCACCCGCTGGAAGTAGCCCGGGGGCGGCGGGAAGCACCCGCCGGAGTTCTGGACCGGCTCCAGGAAGACCGCCGCGACGGATTCCGGGCCCTCGAACTCGATGGCCTCGCGGATCCGCTCCGCCGCCCAGAGCCCGAACGCCTCCTCGCTGTCCGCGAGCGGCTCCGGCGCGCGGTAGAAGTTTGTGTTCGGGACCCGGAACGTGCCCGGGACGAGCGGCTCGAACGGGGTCTTCATGCCCGGCAGGCTGGTGATGGCCAGGGCGCCTTGCGGGGTGCCGTGGTAGGCCAGCGCGCGGGAGATGACCTTCGTTTTGCCCGGCTTGCCCGTGAGCTTGAAGTACTGCTTGGCGAGCTTGAACGCGGACTCGACCGCCTCGCCGCCGCCGGTCGTGAAGAACACCCGGTTCAGGTCGCCCGGCGCGTAGCCGGCCAGGCGCTCCGCCAGGTCGATCGCCGGCTCGTGCGCGTAGGACCACAGCGGCATGAACGCGAGCTTCTCCGCCTGCCGGGCGGCGGCCTCGGCGAGCTCGGCACGGCCGTGGCCTGCATTGACGACGAAGAGCCCGGCCAGCCCATCGATGTAGCTGCGGCCGGCGTCGTCGTAGAGCAGGTGCCCCTCGCCCCGCACGATCACCGGTACGTTTCCGCCGTTGGCCAGCGGCGCGTGGCGCGCCATGTGCATCCAGAGGTGGTCGCGGGCGGCCTGCTGCCGGTCGGTGCCGCGCGGCGTGGTGCCGGCGGCCGCGGTGGTGGGCGACGACGGCGGCGCCGCGGCGGGCCGGGACGGCGGGGCCGCGGGAGAGGCGGCCGTCGGATTCGGTGGCGTGGTGCTGGAAATGGTCATCGGGTACCCCAGTTGTATTCCTGTTTGCGCAGCGAGAGGTACATGAACGTCTCTGTTTCGCGTACGCCCTCGATGGCTCTGATTTCGGTGGTGATGCGCAGCAGGTCTTCGTCGTTGGCGCAGACGACCTCCGCGATGATGTCGGAGGGGCCGGCGACGGCGACGCAGTAGTCGACCTCCGGCAGCGCGGCGATGCGGTCGGCGGTGGCCAGGATGTCCCCGGAGGACTTGATCCCCAGCAGCGCCTGGCGCTTGAAGCCCAGCTGCATCGGGTCGGTCACGGCGACGACCTGCACGACCCTGCTCTCGATAAGTTTCTGGACCCGTTGCCGCACCGCGGCCTCGCTCAGGCCGACCGCCTTGCCGATCGCGGCGTACGAGCGGCGGCCGTCTTCCTGCAGCTGCTCGATGATCGCCTTCGCGGTCTCGTCGATGGACGGGCCGGCTGCGGATGCGGGAAGGGTCATCTATCGACCTCCAGTTCGGGTTGGGGCCGGGGTGCCGCGGTGGGGCCACCCCGATGCGGCGACCCTACAGCTTCAGAATCAGTTGCGGAAGAGTCGTTTTTATACGGTTCCGAGGGTCTTTCTGCGAAGTCGCACAAAAAACCGTTGCCGATGCCTTGTTCCTCCTGCGGATTGCTGGCAGGATCCTGACCACACCAACGACGGTGACGCAGATCACTGCGCAGGGGCGGGGGACTCCCGGCCCGGCGCAGCCGAGGGGAGCACTAGACCATGCCGAATTCCCAGCAAAGGCCCCTGCCCGCGGACCCCGCGGTGCGCGCGCTCATCACCGCGCAGCGGACCACCCTGACCCGGCGGCGCATGCTCGCCGGCACGGGCGGGTTGGCCCTGGCCGGGCTGCTGTCCGCGTGCGGCACCGGGGGCACGGGCACGGCCGCCGCCCCGGCCCCGGACGTCCAGGACGTCTCCGCCGAGGACAAGACCGTGAACTGGGCCAACTGGACGCTGTACCTGGACTACGACGACGCCGCCGGGAAGTACCCGACCCTCGAGCGGTTCACGGAGCGCACCGGCATCAAGGCCAACTACTCCGAGGACATCGACGGCAACGACACCTACTACGGCAAGGTCCAGGGCCAGCTCGCCGCCGGGCAGGACATCGGCCAGGACCTCGTCACGCTCACCGACTGGATGGCCGCCCGCCTCATCCGGCAGGGCTACACCCAGAAGCTGGACCACGGGAACATCCCGAACCTGGACAACCTGCTGCCGAACCTGCGCGAGGTCGACTTCGACCCGGGCCGGAAGCACTCCGCGACCTGGCAGTCCGGCTACGCCGGCATCGCGTGGAACAAGAAGAAGTACCCGCAGGGCCTGCGCAGTGTCGAGGACCTCTGGAACCCCGAGCTCAAGGGCCGGATCACGGTGCTGGACGAGATGCGCGACACCATGGGCCTGCTCATGCTCCAGGACGGCGTGGACCTGGCCGGGGACTGGGGCGAGGGCGAGTTCAACGCCGCCGTCGAGACCCTCGAGCGGCAGATCGCCAGCGGTCAGATCCGCCAGGTCAAGGGCAACTCCTACAAGCAGGACTTCATCTCCGGCAACGCCCTGGCCGGCATCGTCTGGAGCGGGGACATCACGCAGATGAACTTCGAGAACGACGACCAGTGGGAGTTCGTCCTCCCCGAAGCCGGCGGCACGCTCTGGAGCGACAACCTCATGGTCCCCGTCGCCTCGCCGCGCAAGACCAACGCCGAGAAGCTCATCGACTACTACTACGAGCCCGAGGTCGCCGCCGAGGTGGCCGCGTACGTCAACTACATCTCGCCCGTCGTCGGCGCGCGCGAGGCCATGGAGAAGATCGACCCGTCCCTCGTCGACAACCCGCTGATCTTCCCCTCCGACGAGGACCTGGCCAAGGCCCACGTCTTCCGTGCGCTGGACGCGGAGGAGGAGACCGCGTTCAACGGCCGCTTCCAGACCGCCATCGGCGCGTGAGGCCGCGCCGTTCCCGCCCCACCGTTCCCGAGGAGTGGTTCCCCGCATGAGCAGCACCGAAACCCTGCCCGCCCCCGCCCCGGCGCCCGCCGGGTCCGGCGCGGACCTCCGCCTGGACCGCGTGACCAAGCGGTTCACGGACTTCACCGCCGTCGACGACCTCTCGCTCACCGTTCCCAGCGGCACGTTCTTCGCCCTGCTCGGCCCCTCCGGGTGCGGCAAGACGACGACGCTGCGGATGGTCGCCGGGCTCGAGCAGCCCACCGAGGGCACCCTGTTGATCGGCGGCGAGGACGTCACCGCCCTGCCTAGCCACCGCCGGCCGGTGAACACCGTCTTCCAGTCCTACGCCCTGTTCCCGCACCTGAGCGTCTTGGACAACGTGGCCTTCGGGCTCAAGCGGAAGAAGGCGCCCGACGCGCTGGAGCGGGCCAAGCGGGCGCTGGAGTTGGTCGAGCTGGGCCACCTCGGCGCGCGCCGCCCGGCCCAGCTCTCCGGCGGCCAGCAGCAGCGCGTCGCCCTGGCCCGGGCCCTGGTCAACCGCCCGTCCGTCCTGTTGCTGGACGAGCCGCTCGGCGCCCTGGACCTGAAGCTCCGCCGGCAGATGCAGATGGAGCTCAAGGCCATCCAGACGGAGGTGGGCCTCACGTTCGTGCACGTCACGCACGACCAGGAGGAGGCCATGACCATGGCGGACACGGTCGCCGTCATGAACAAGGGCCGCATCGAGCAGATGGGCGCCCCGCGCGACCTGTACGACCTGCCGCGCACCGCGTTCGTTGCGAACTTCCTGGGCCGTTCCAACCTCATGCCCGGCACCGTGGCCGAGGACCTGGGGGACGCGCTCGGCGTGGACGTCGCCGGCAGGCGCCTCGTCGTGCCCAAGGCCCGCGCCGTCGCCCACGACGGGCGGGTCCTCGTGGGAGTCCGCCCCGAGAAGATGTCCATCACCCGGCCCGGCGACCCCGCCCCCGACGGCGCGGACACGCTCACCGGGACCGTCCGCGACGCCTCCTTCACCGGCACCACCACCGAGTACGTCCTCGACGTCCCCGGCGTCGGCGCCGTCGGCACCTTCTCCCGCAACCTGGGCCAGGCGCCCGCCGAGCCGGGGGAGCAGGTGCGCGTCGCCTGGGACCCTGCCCACGCGTTCGGGCTCGACGGGGCCGAGGCCGCCACCGAGGGGGTGGACGCGGTATGACCGCGCAGCTGCAGCACGCGGATCCCGCCCCGCCCGGTGGGCCCGACGGCGGCGCGCCCGGGGGCGGGGACCGCGGAGGCGGGGGCCGCGGCCGGCCTCCGCGCCGGAGGCGGGGCGACGGCGGCGGCCGGGAACCGCGCAGCGCCGTCGAGGAGGCCGCCGAGCGCAAGCGCGGCCGGATGGGCCTGCTGCTCGTGCTGCCCGGCATGGCGTACCTGGCGCTGTTCTTCGCCGCGCCAGTCATGGTCCTGCTCGCGATGTCGCTCTACGCGCGGCCACCGGGCGGGGAGATCGGCCAGTTCGTCCCCGCCTTCCAGGTGGAGAACTACGCGCGGGTCCTCGGGGCGTACTGGGACGTGTTCCTGCGCTCGTTCGGGTTCGCCGCCATCGCCACGGTGGCCGCGCTGCTGATCGGCTACCCGATGGCCTACCTCGTCGCCGTGCGGCTCCGCGGGCGGCCCCTGGTGCAGGGCGTCCTGCTGGTGCTGCTCATCGCCCCGTTCTTCTCCAGCTTCATCCTGCGCACGCAGGCATGGAAGCAGATCCTCGCCGACGAGGGGCCGGTCGCGGGCGTCCTGCGCGCCATCGCGATCCTGCCGCCGGACGGGACGCTGACGGCCACGGCCTTCGCCGTCGTCTGCGGCCTGACCTACAACTTCCTGCCGTTCATGACGCTGCCCATCTACGCCAACCTGGAGCGGCTGGACACGCGCCTGCTCGAGGCATCCGGGGACCTCTACGCGAACCCCGCGACCACGTTCCTGAAGGTCACCCTGCCGCTGAGCGCCCCGGGCGTCTTCGCCGGCACCCTGCTGACCTTCATCCCCGCCGCCGGCGACTACGTCAATGCGGCGCTGCTGGGCAACAACCGCGACACCACGATGATCGGCCAGGTCATCGATTCGCAGTTCTTCCGGGTCGTGGACTACCCCGCCGCGTCCGCCCTGAGCTTCGTGCTGATGGTGGCGATCCTGGTCCTCGTCATCGTGTATATCCGGCGCTTCGGCACCCGGGAACTCTTCTAGGAGGCCGCGCATGAAACGCAGCATCGGACGCTGGATCGTCCCCGCCGTGGCCGGGCTGGCCTTCGTGTACCTGTTGGTGCCGATCGCCTACATCTTCGCCTTCTCGTTCAACGACGCCGGGCGCAATAACCTGCAGTGGCGCGGGTTCACGCTGGAGAACTGGGCCAATCCGTGCGGGGCGCCCGAGGTCTGCGCGTCCCTGGTCAATTCGCTGCAGATCGGCGTGGTCTCCACGGTGGCCGCCACCGTGCTCGGCACGTGCGTGGCGCTGGGCCTGGTGCGCTACCGGTTCCGGTTCCGCAACGCCGCGGACCTGCTGATCATCCTGCCGCTGGCCACGCCGGAGGTCGTGCTCGGCGCGTCCCTGCTGGCCCAGTTCCTCAACCTCGGGTGGGAGCTCGGGTTCGGGAGCGTGGTCATTTCGCACGTGATGTTCTGCATGGCGTTCGTCGTCGTCACCGTCCGGGCCCGGGTGTCCTCGCTGGACCCCCGGCTGGAGGAGGCCGCCGCCGACCTGTACGCCGGGCCCGTCGCCCGGTTCTGGAAGGTGACGCTGCCGCTGCTTGCCCCGGGCATCTTGGCCGCGGCGCTGCTGAGCTTCGCGATGAGCTTCGACGACTTCATCATCACCAACTTCAACTCGGGCAACCTCACGACGTTCCCGAAGTTCGTGTACGTCGCCGCGACGCGCGGCATCCCGGCCGAGGCGAACGTCGTCGGCTCGGCGATGTTCCTCGTGGCCCTCGCCGTCGTCGTCGCCGGGCAGGTGCTGGCCCACCGTCGGCGCAAGGCCCTGGCGGCGCGTTAGCGCGACCGACGCCTGCTCAGTCCGACGTCTTAGGAGTGACCATGACCGAAACGACCACCGCGCCCGGGCCCGTCCGCGGCGCCTTCCAATCGGCCGCGCCGTTCGCGGCCGGCCTCTACATCAACGGTGCCACGCGTCCCGGCGCGGGGGAGCCGACCGAGGTCCGCGACCCCTCCAACGGGGACCTCATCGCCACCGTCGCCGGCGCCTCCACCCGGGACGTCGACGATGCCGTCGCGGCAGCCCGCGCCGCGTTCCCGGGCTGGTCCGGGGCCACCCCCGCGGAACGCTCCGCCGTCCTGCAGCGGATGGCGGCCCTGTTCGATGAGCACGCCGAGGAGTTCGCCATCCTCGAGAGCCGGCAGGGCGGCAAGGCGATCCGCCTCGCCCGCGAGTTCGACGTACCGGGCAGCATCGACAACATCGCGTTCTTCGCCGGCGCGGCCCGGCACCTCGAGGGCAAGGCCACGGGGGAGTACTCGCCCGAGCACACCTCGTCGATCCGCCGCGAGGCCGTCGGCGTCGTCGGTTCGATCGCCCCCTGGAACTACCCGCTGCAGATGGCCGCGTGGAAGATCCTGCCCGCCATCGCCGCGGGCAACGCGATCGTCCTCAAGCCCGCCGAGAACACGCCGCTGACCACGCTGCTGTTCGCCGAGCTCGCCACGGAGGCGGGCCTGCCCGACGGCGTCGTCAACGTCGTCTGCGGCGGCGGCCGTTCCGTCGGCGCGCACCTGCTGCGCCACCACGACGTCGACATGCTCTCCTTCACCGGCTCCACCGCGGTCGGCCGGATGGTGCTGGACGCGGCGGCGACGACGGCGAAGCGCGTGCACCTGGAGCTGGGCGGCAAGGCTCCGTTCGTGGTGTTCGAGGACGCCGACCTCGAGGCCGCCGTGCGCGGGGCCGTCGCCGGCAGCCTGATCAACGCCGGCCAGGATTGCACGGCGGCCACCCGGGCGATCGTGCACCGCTCCCTCTACGAGCGGTTCATCGAGGGCGTCGCGGAGCTGTACGAAGGGGTGCGGATCGGGCGGACCTCCGACCCGGCCACGGACATGGGGTCGCTGGTCTCGCGGGAGCACCGCGAGAAGGTCGCCGGGATGGTGGACCGCGCCCGCGGCTACGCCCGCGTCATCGGGGGCGGCGTCCCGGAGGGCCTGCCCGCCGCCGGGGCCTACTACCGGCCCACCCTGGTCGCGGACGCCCCGGCGGACAGCGAGATCGTGCGCGACGAGGTCTTCGGCCCCGTCCTGGCGGTCCTGCCGTTCGACACCGACGACGAGGCGATCGCCCTGGCCAACGACACCCCGTACGGGCTGGCCGCCTCCGCGTGGACCCGCGACCTGTACCGCGCCAACCGGGCGACGCGCGAGATCCGCTCCGGCTGCGTGTGGGTCAACGACCACATCCCAATCATCTCGGAGATGCCCCACGGCGGGCTGAAGCAGTCCGGGTTCGGGAAGGACATGTCCACGTATTCCCTGGACGAGTACACGGTCGTCAAGCACGTGATGGTCGACATCACGGGCGAGGCCGACAAGAAGTGGCACCGGACGGTGTTCTCGTAGGCGGGAGAGGGTGACGGCGGCGCGCCGTGGGACGTGGACAGGCGGGGCCCCCGAGGGGTGCCACGAGATGGCGCCGGCGGGTCCGTGCGAACGCGGGGTGCGCTGGCCCGCTCCGGGCGCGCGTCAGGTCCGTACATCGCGGGGCGCCGCGCCGGCCGCCGCTCCGCTGGTTCCGAGTCGGTGCCACAGCAGGGCCACGTGCAGCGCGGTGCGCGACTCCGCGTCCTCGAGCGAGACCCCGAGCCGCGCTTCCAGCCGGGCCAGCCGGGCGTACAGGGCCGGGCGGCTCAGGTGGGCCGCGCGCGCCAGCGAGGCCTTGTTCCCGGAGTGGCGCAGGAACGCCTCGAGCAGGCGCAGTCCCTCGTTGTCCCCGGCTTCCAGCAACGGCCCGAGCTCCGCGTGCGCGAAGGCCCGCACCCGCGGGTCCTCCCGCAGCGAGGACAGCAGCCCGCGCACGCGCAGGTCCGCGAAGCGGTGGAACCGGCGGCGCCGCACGGCCAGGGTCGCCGCGATGTCCGCGACCTGGGTGGCCTCCTCCAGGCCGGCCGCCGCCTCCAGCAGCGAGGGACGCGCCGGGCTGACCCCGATGGTCCAGGGGACGCCGGCGTTCGCCGAGGCCCGGCCCGCAGGCGCGCCGTCGGATGGGCCCGGCACCGTACCCGGCGCCGCCGGAGCCCCCGCCGCCTGATCGTCCCCGCCCGCGTCCTCCGCGAGCTGGCCGAACAGCCGGCCCAGCACCCCGTCGGCGAGCTGCACGGCGGGGACGCCGACGAGCACGCCCAGCGCCCCCGAGTGCAGTCCCGCGGCCAGCACGGACCGCCGCGCCTGGCGCGCCGCGGACGCGAGCCCCTCGAGCACGGCCCGCTCGCGCAGCTGCAGCGCCGTCGGGTCCCCGCCCTCCGGCCGGTCGAGCCGCACCACGGCGGGGACGTAGAACGGGCTGGCCTCGAGGCCGACGGCGGCCGCGCGGGCCAGGGCCTCCGGCTCGGTGAGCGTGTGCGGCGGGCGCAGCTCGTGCAGCAGGCCCGCCTGCGCCTGCTGCAGCAGGTCGCGCTCGTCGCGGGAGGCCATGCGCGCGATCGTCAGGGCCTGCCCGGCGCGTTCGAGGACCTGGGCGGCGTCGGCGTCGTCGTCCAGCGGCGACGGGACCACGAGCCGCCCCCACCGCCGGCCCCGCACGCCGACCGGCGTCTGCAGCCAGTCGTCCGGGCCGTCCCGCCGTCCGGTCGCCTCCTGGTAGCCGACCCGGCGGGCCCGCCCGGCCCAGTCGTCCAGCAGCGCGCGGGCGTCCGCCCCCGGGGCGTGGAAGGCCAGCACCCGGTGGGCGACGTCCTCCAGCACCACGGGCGCGGCAAGCATCCGGCCGGCCTCGGCGACGATGTGCCGCTCCGTGGCGGACTCCAGGCTCAGCTGCGTGAAGACCTCGTGCACGCGCCGGGCCCGCTCCACGCGGGCCAGCTGCTCGCCGACGAGCATCCGGTGCGCCACCTGGGTGATCCGCACGAACCGGACGGTGCGGGTCAGGGCCGCGACCGGAAGGTCGCGCCCCGCCGCCGCGGCGCGCAGCGCGGCGAGGGCCGCCGCGTCCGGGGCGCCGTCGTCGTCCACCAGCTCGACGACGGCGCCGGCCGCGCCCGCGCCCTCGAGGTCGTCGAGGAACCGGGCCGTGGCCTCCGCGGAGCCGCGGAAGGACAGTCCCGTGCTGAGCACCAGCTCGCCGCCCTCCAGCAGCGGGGCGACGCGCTCCGAGTCGGCGATGTGCACCCACCGCACGGGGGTGTGCAAGCCCGCGAGGCCGGAGACGAGTTCGGGCGCGCCGGCCTCGACCTCGGGCAGGGCGAGGAGGGCGCCCACCGTGACGGTGGGGGAGCTCGGGGCAGAGGTCACCGTCACAGTGTAAGCAGGGGGAGCGAAAGTGATACAGGGTGTCGCTACCGGAGGGTGGCGCGGGGCACCACGATGGGAGCAGCGGCGCGGCCGGACGGCCGGACGCCTAGACCCCCCGTCGAGAGGACCCCACGCATGCAGACCGTGACCCACTGGATCAACGGCGCCCCCGTCGAGCCCGGCACCGGCTCCCGCTTCGCGGACGTCACCAACCCGGCCACCGGCAAGACCACCTCCCGCGTCGCGCTGGCCCCGGCCGCCACCGTCCAGGAGGCCGTCGCGGCGGCCGCCGCCGCGTTCCCCGCCTGGCGCGACACCTCGATCGCCCGCCGAACCCAGGTCATGTTCGCGTTCCGCGAGCTGCTCAACGCCCGCAAGGGCGAGCTCGCCGAGATCATCACCGCCGAGCACGGCAAGGTCCTCGACGACGCGCTCGGCGAGGTCAGCCGCGGCCAGGAGGTCGTCGAGTTCGCGTGCGGCATCCCGCACCTGCTCAAGGGCGGCTACACGGAGAACGCGTCCACGAAGGTCGACGTGCACTCCGTGCGCCAGCCCCTCGGCGTCTCCGCGATCATCTCCCCGTTCAACTTCCCGGCCATGGTCCCGATGTGGTTCTTCCCGGTCGCCATCGCCTCCGGCAACACCGTGGTCCTCAAGCCCAGCGAGAAGGACCCGACCGCCGCGAACTGGATGGCCGAGCTGTGGGCCGAGGCCGGCCTGCCGGCCGGCGTGTTCAACGTCGTCCACGGCGACAAGGAGGCCGTCGATGCGCTGCTGGACAGCCCGGATGTGGACTCCGTGTCCTTCGTCGGCTCCACCCCGATCGCGAAGTACGTCTACGAGCGCGGCACCGCGTCCGGCAAGCGGGTCCAGGCCCTCGGCGGCGCCAAGAACCACATGCTGGTCCTGCCCGACGCCGACCTCGACCTGGCCGCCGACGCCGCCGTCAACGCCGGCTTCGGCGCCGCGGGCGAGCGCTGCATGGCGATCTCCGCCGTCGTCGCCGTCGACTCGGTCGCCGACGAGCTGGTCGCCAAGATCGCCGAGCGCACGCGCGGTCTGCGCGTCGGGGACGGCACCCGCGGCTGCGACATGGGCCCGCTGGTCACCGCCGCCCACCGGGACAAGGTCGCCGGCTACATCGACGCCGGCGAGGCCGCCGGCGCGACCCTGGTCCTCGACGGGCGCGAGACGGCCCCGGACGCCGAGGGCGACGGGTTCTTCCTCAACCCCACGCTGTTCGACGACGTCACCCCGGACATGTCCATCTACACGGACGAGATCTTCGGCCCGGTCCTGTCCGTCGTGCGCGTCCCCTCCTACGACGAGGGCGTGGACCTGATCAACGCGAACCCGTACGGCAACGGCACCGCGATCTTCACGAACGACGGCGGCGCCGCCCGCCGCTTCGAGAACGAGATCCAGGTCGGCATGGTCGGCATCAACGTGCCGATCCCCGTGCCGATGGCGTACTACTCGTTCGGCGGCTGGAAGAATTCGCTGTTTGGGGACACCCACGCCCACGGCACCGAGGGCGTGCACTTCTTCACCCGTGGCAAGGTCGTCACCACGCGCTGGCAGGACCCCAGCCACGGGGGCATCAACCTCGGCTTCCCGACCAACGCCTAGGAGGACCACCATGACCGAGACCATCACCGGGGCCTGGGCCCCCACCGAGGAGGACCTGGCCGCCGGGCGCCGCGCCCGCGAGCTGGACCGCGCCCACGTCTTCCACTCCTGGTCCGCGCAGGACGATCTGGACCCGATGACCGTGGTCGGGGCACAAGGCTCCCACGTCTGGGACGGCGAGGGCCGGCGGCTGCTGGACTTCTCCTCCCAGATGGTCAACACCAACATCGGCCACCAGCACCCGCGCGTCGTGGCCGCCATCCAGGAGCAGGCCGCGAAGCTGTGCACGGTCGCGCCGGCGCACGTCAACGACGCGCGCTCCGAGGCGGCCCGGCTCATCGCCGGGCTCGCCCCGGAGGGCCTGGACCACGTGTTCTTCACCAACGGCGGCGCCGACGCCGTCGAGCATGCCATCCGCATGGCCCGCCTGCACACGGGCCGGAAGAAGGTGCTCTCCGCCTACCGCAGCTACCACGGCGGCACGAACCTGGCGGTCAACACGAGCGGCGACACGCGCCGCTTCCCGATCGACGACGCGACCAGCGGCGTCGTGCACTTCCTGCCCGCCTACCCGTACCGCTCCTACTTCCACTCGGCCACGCCCGAGGAGGAGACCGAGCGCGCGCTGAGGCACCTGGAGGACACGATCGTGCTCGAGGGGCCGGACAACATCGCGGCCGTGATCCTCGAGTCCGTCCCCGGGACCGCCGGGATCTACGTGCCGCCGCCCGGCTACCTGGCCGGCGTGCGGGAGCTGACCCGCAAGTACGGGATCGTGTACATCGCCGACGAGGTCATGGCCGGGTTCGGGCGGACCGGGCGCTGGTTCGCCGTCGACCACTTCGGCGTCACCCCGGACCTGATTACCTTCGCCAAGGGCGTGAACTCCGGGTACGTGCCGCTGGGCGGCGTCGTCATCAGCGGCCCCATCCGCGAGACGTTCGGGAAGCGCGCCTACCCCGGCGGGCTCACCTACTCCGGCCACCCGCTGGCGTGCGCCGCCGCCGTCGCGACCATCAACGCGATGGAGGACGAGGGGATGGTCGAGCACGCGGCCTGGCTGGGCGAGAACGTGTTCGGGCCGGGGCTCGCGGAAATCGCCGCCAGGCACCCGTCCGTCGGCGACGTGCGCGGCCTGGGCGCGTTCTGGGCCATCGAGCTGGTCAAGGACCGTGCCACGCGCGAGCCGCTGGCCCCGTACGGCGGCTCGTCGCCCGCGATGGGGGAGACCCTGGCTGCGATCAAGGCCGGCGGCGTCCTGCCGTTCGCCAACTTCAACCGGATCCACGTGTGCCCGCCGCTGAACGTCTCCGAGGAGGATGCGCGGCGGGGGCTGGAGGTCATCGACGCGGCTCTGGAGGCCGCGGACCGGCACGTGGGGTAGCTCCCGCGCCTGCCGGGGACGGCCGGGACACATGGTCCGCCGCGCGCGGCCCGAACCTGGCCCGCGCGCGGCGTGTCCCCGCCAGACACGCCGCTGCGGACCCGGCCCGCCGCGCAAAGGTGTCCCGGCCGTCCCCGGCGCGCGGCCGGGACCGGGCTGCCGTGCGGGCCCACGGGCGCGGATTCGGCAGGGCGCCACCGGAACCCGCAGGATAGGGGTATGGCTCCCGAGCGCACCGTGCACACCGTCCACGTCTCCCTGACCGGGGCCGAGCCGGAGGTCTGGCGCCTGGTGGAGGTCGACGGCGCCCTGCCGCTGGACCGCTTCCACCGCGTCCTGCAGACGGCCATGGGGTGGACCGACTCCCACCTGCACCAGTTCCTGGACCGGGACCCCTCCGTCCACGGCTTCGCCGAGGCCGTCTCGTGGCAGATGCAGGACAGTCTGGCCGACGGCATGGAGGGCCGGGACGAGCGGTCCGAGACCGTGGCCGGGGCCCTCGCCCTCGCCGGCGGCACGCTCTGGTACGAGTACGACTTCGGGGACGGCTGGCTGCACGAGCTCCAGCAGGTCTCCACGCGCCCCGCCGCGCCGGGCGAGCCGGAGGCCGCCGTCCTCGACGGCGCCGGGGCCTGCCCGCTCGAGGACTCCGGCGGCGTCGACGGCTGGGCCGGGATGCTCGAGATCCACCGCGGCGGCGGGGCCGACGACCCCGACCGTGCCCTCAAGGCCGAATGGCTCGCGGACCACGACGGGCCCTGGACCCCGTTCGAACCGGAGCGCTTCGACGCCGCGGAGGCCGACGCCGCCGTGCGGTTCGAGGTCTCCGGGCCCGACCCGCGCGCCGCCGTCGTCTCCGCCCGTCCCGACGCCGGCGGCCGTCCCGCGCGCTCGCTGTTCCCCCGGGGAACGTCCCCGTCGGTCGCCGCGGACTGGCTGGCGGGCCTGCCTCCGTACCCCGCGGCGCTCTTCGCGGCCGCCCTCCACCGCGCCGGTGTCGACCCGCTCGCCCCCGGCGCGGCCCCCGCGCCCCCGGACGGGTTCGGCCCCGCCGTCGAGCCGTTCCGGCGGCTCGTGGAGGCGTGCGACGGCGACGGCCTGCCGATGACCGACGCCGCGTACCTCACGCCCGCCGCGCTGCGCACGCTTATCGAGGCACTCGGGTGGCAGGACGAACAGACCGTCGCGTTCGGCGGCAAGCGCGAGCGCGACGTGCGCAGCGTCCTCGTGTTCCGCAGGGCCGCCGCCGGGGCGGGGCTGGTCCGGCGCGCGGGCAAGCGCCTCGTGGCCACCGCCGCGGGCCGGAAGGCGGTCCGCTCCGACGCCGACCTCTGGGCGCACCTGGCCGGGCGGGCCCTGTCCGGCCTGCGGACCGACTACGTGCGGGACGTCCACATGCTCCTCGTCCTGGCCGCGGCGGCCCAGGAGCGCCCGAACTGGGAACGCACGAAGCGCGCCATCAACGAGGGCCTGGACCTGATCGGCTACGAGTACCCGGACGGGGAGCCGATCCGCGCCGACGATTCCCGGGCCGTCCCGGAGCGGTGGCTCGGGCTGCGGTGCGGGCTGGACGTCGAGCGAGCCGGCGGGCGGCGCACGCACCCGTGGCAGGACCGGGTCGAGGCCGAATTCGCCCGGGCCGTGCTGGCCTCGCCCGCCGTGTAGGGGCCGGCCCGGCGCCGCCGTCGTTCGAGCCCCGCCACCGCCCGACCCGTGTACGGCGCCGCGGGCGCCGGGTAGCCTCGGCACCAGACCCACCCCACCAGTGAAGGGACCCACCATGGCGCTGCTCGACCCGTCGATCTGGGACGGCAAGATCTTCCTCGACGGCTGGACCGCCGGCTCCGGCGGCACCCACGACGCCGTCGAGCCGGCCACCGGCGAGACGCTCGGCCGGTTCGGCGTGGCGTCGGCCGACGACGTCGCCCGCGCCGCCTCCTCGGCGGCCCGCGCCCAGAAGGACTGGGCCGCGCGCAAACCCGAGGAGCGCGCGGCCGTGCTGCGCCGGGCCGGCCTGCTCTGGGAGGAGCACGCCGAGGAGATCGGCGACTGGATCGTCCGCGAGGGCGGAGGGATCCCCGCCAAGGCAAGCCTCGAGACGCACACCGCCGCCAACGAGTGCTTCGAGGCCTCCGCCCTGCCCGGCCTGCCCGCCGGCGAGGTCCTGACCACCAACGAGGAGCGGTGGTCCTTCGCGCGCCGCCGGCCGGTGGGCGTCGTGTCCGTGATCGCGCCGTTCAACTTCCCGCTGATCCTGGCGATCCGCGCCGTCGCGCCCGCGCTGGCCCTGGGGAACGCGGTGCTGCTGAAGCCGGACCCGCGCACCACAGTGTGCGCCGGCGTGAGCATCGTGCGGATCTTCGAGGAGGCCGGGCTGCCCGAGGGGCTGCTGCACCTGGTGCCGGGCGGCGCGGAGACCGGCGCCGCCGTCGTCGAGGCGCCCGAGGTGCGCGTCGTCGCGTTCACGGGGTCGACGGCGGCCGGCCGGAAGATCGGCGAGACGTGCGGGCGGCTGCTCAAGCGCGCCCACCTGGAGCTGGGCGGGAACAGCGCGATGATCGTGCTGCCCGGGGCCGACGTGGCCAAGGCGGCGTCCGCGGCGGCGTTCGGCTCCTTCATGCACCAGGGCCAGATCTGCATGGCGACCGGCCGGCACATCGTGCACCGCGACGTGTACGGGGACTACGTGGACGCGCTCGCCCAGAAGGCGCGGAACCTGCCCATGGGCGACCCGAAGTCCGGGACCGTGGCCATCGGGCCGATCATCGACGGGCGGCAGCTGGCCCGCATCGACGGGATGGTCCAGTCCTCCGTCGCCGCCGGGGCGAAGGTCGCCGCCGGCGGGTCCGTGCGCGACGGCCTGTTCTACCACCCGACCGTCCTCACCGACCTCGCCGACGAGCACGAGGCCTGGCGCGAGGAGATCTTCGGGCCCGTGGCCCCGGTCCGCCCTGTCGGCAGCGTCGACGAGGCCGTGGCCCTGGCCAACGACTCCAGCTACGGGCTGTCCCTGGCGATCCTCGGGGACGTCGGGCTGGCGATGAAGGTCGCGGACCGGGTCGAGTCCGGGAAGGTGCACATCAACGAGCAGACCGTCTCCGACGAGGCCAACTCGCCGTTCGGCGGGGTCCGGGACTCCGGCAACGGCGGGCGCGTCGGCGGCGCGGCGGCCAACATGGAGTCCTTCACCGAGGTGCAGTGGCTGACCGTGCGGCCGGACATCGCGCCGTACCCGTTCTAGGCGGGCGGGCCGTGGCGGGCGGCGCGGGCATGCCGCTGGACGACGACGGCGGCGCCCTGCTCGAGGGGCCCCGAGGGCGCGCTTGGCGCGAGGGCGTCCCGCGGGGCCGCCCGTCTCGGAATCGTTCGTAGTTGTTCGGCAAATCCGGCGATCGTTCGCAGCTATTCGGGCGGATCCGGCCATATTCCCTCATGACCTCAGAACGATTCCCGGCTTCGTGGATTACCTCCACACGATTCCCGGAATAGGGAACTAACGACGGACGATTCAGCAGCGGGCCCCGGCAGCGGGTGGTGGCCGGGGCCGGGCGGCTGATGCCCGGGTCGGCGGCTGGCCGCCGCTGTCCTGGGAGGCTGATGCCGCCGTGGCTGGCAGGATGGGGCGATGGGCAAGAACTTCACCCTGGTCCAGCTGCGCTACTTCGAGGCCGTCGCGCGCCTGGAGCACATGACGGCCGCGGCGCAGGCGCTGAGCGTCACGCAGTCGACGCTTTCGGCCGCCATCGCCCAGCTCGAGCGGGAGCTGGGCGTGCGGCTGTTCACGCGGCTGCCCCGGCGCGGGCTCGCCCTGACCCCGGCCGGCCGCCGCCTGCTGCGCGGCTGCACCGAGCTCCTCGAAGGTGCGGACCTGCTCCAGCAGGCCGTGCGGGAGGAGGAGGGGCGGCTGTCCGGGCCGCTCGTCGTCGGGATCTTCTCGCCGCTGGCCCCGTTCCGCGCGCCCGTGATCCTGCAGGAGTTCGAGCGCGAACACCCCCACGTGCAGGTCACGTTCCTCGAGGGGGACCAGGAGACGCTGCGCCGCGCATTGCTTGAGGGGCGGTGCGAGTTGGCCCTGATGTACGACATCGGGCTCGACCCCGAACTGGAGCGCGAGCTCGTCGAGCTCATCCCGCCCCACGTGATCGTGCCGGAGGGCCACCGCCTCGCCGGCGTGCCCGGGGGAGCGGTCGCCCTGGCCGATCTCGCCGACGAGCCGCTGATTCTGCTCGATCTGCCCCACACCCGCGAGTACTTCCTGAGCCTGTTCCAGCTGGCCGGGATCCACCCGCGCATCCGCCACCGGGCGTCCGGCTACGAGACGGTCCGCTCCTTCGTCGGCCGCGGCCACGGCTACTCCATCCTCAACCAGTGGATCTCCCACCAGGCGACGTACACCGGCGGCGGCGTCGTTCCGCTGGCCCTCACGGACGACCTGCCCGCGATCCGCGCGCTCCTGGCATACCCGCCGGATGCCCGGTCCAGCGCCAAGGCGCGGGCCTTCGCGGCGACGGTGCAGGCGCTCTACGGCACCGCGGACTGAGCTGGCCGACGGCGGGCCCCGCCGGAAGCGGCGGCAAGCCGGCTGACCGACGGCCGGGCCCGCCGGGACGGCCGGGACCGGGAGGCAGGCCGCGCAGCCTCGTTCCCATCGTTTTTTCCGATGGGAACCAGTGGACATCTTCATTGGACTCGAGTGACTTGAGCCACAACCATGGAAGGAGCCCGGAGGCCCCGGCCCCGGACCACCCACCGCCCGCCCACCCGCAGCGGCCGCCCCGGCCGCGCGTGACCAGGGAGCACCCATGAGCCAGAGCACCGAGGCCACCGCGGCCTCCGTCGAGAGCCACCGCCACGCCAACGGCATGCAGAAACGCGTGCTGGCCGGCGGCAGCGTCGGCCAGTTCATCGAGTTCTACGACTTCACCCTCTACGGCCTCTCCGCCGTCGTCCTGTCCGAGCTGTTCTTCCCCGGCTCCAGCCCGCTGGCCGGCCTGCTCGCCACGTTCGCGACGTTCGGCGTCGCGTTCCTCGTCCGCCCGCTCGGCGGCCTGTTCTTCGGCGCCCTGGGCGACAAGATCGGCCGCCGCCGCGTCCTCTACATCACCCTGCTGTCCATCGGCACCGCCACCGCCCTGATCGGCGTCCTGCCGACCCACGCCGCCATCGGCGCGGCGGCCCCGGCCCTGCTGGTGCTGTGCCGCATGGTCCAGGGCTTCTCGGCCGGCGGCGAGTCCGTGGGCGCCCCCGCGTTCGTGTTCGAGCACGCGCCCCTGCACCGCCGCGGCTTCTGGCTCAACATCACGCTCGCCGCCACCGCGCTGCCCTCCGTCTTCGGCGGCACGCTGATCCTGGTCCTCTCGCAGTCCATGTCGGCGGAGGCCTTCGAGGCCTGGGGCTGGCGCCTGCCGTTCCTCCTGGCCCTGCCGCTGGCGTTCTTCGGCCTGTGGATCCGCAGCCGCACCGAGGAGTCCGAGGCGTTCAAGCAGGTCCTGGCCAAGGAGTCCGCCAAGGAATACAGCCCGATCTCGGAGGCCTTCCGCGAGAACAAGGTCCGGATGCTCCAGGTCATCTTCGTCATGGGCCTGACGGCCATGGGCTTCTACTTCCTCTCCGGCTACTTCGTCTCCTACGTGCAGACCACGGGCAACCTCGGCCGCGAGCAGTCGCTGCTGGCCAACGCCGCCGCCATGGCCCTCTACGCCCTGCTGCTGCCGATCGGCGGCATCCTCGGCGACCGGTTCGGCCGCAAGCCCATGCTCATCGCCGGGTCCCTGGCCATCGCCGTCCTGGCCGTCCCGTGCTTCACGCTCGTCACCAGCGGCTCGCTCGGGCTGGCGATCCTCGGGCAGCTGCTCTTCGTCGTCCCGCTCTGCGTGTACGGCGGCGGCTGCTACACGTTCTTCGTCGAGATCTTCACGACCCGCACCCGCTTCACCTCCGCGGCCGTCAGCTACAACGTCGCCTACGCGGTCTTCGGCGGGACGGCGCCGTTCATCGGGACGGCGCTGGTCGCGCAGACGTCGGTCCCGGCCGCGCCGGGGTACTACATGGCCGCGGCCGCCGCCGTCGTCCTCGCCCTGCTCACGCTCACCCGGGTCCCCGAGACCCGCCACGCCATCCACTAGCCCAAGGAGCCGCCCCATGGACGCCCAGGACTTCCTGACCGACTTCCACCACGTCGCCGCGATCGGCGCCACGCCCGCCCACGGGGTGGACCGCCAGGCCGCCACCGAGGAGGACCGGCGCACCCGCGACTGGTTCGCCGACTTCGCCCGCGGGCGCGGCTGGCAGGTGCGCGTGGACGGGATCGGGAACATGTTCGCGCTGCTCGAGTGGACGCCGGGCGCCCCGTACGTCCTGGCCGGGTCGCACCTGGACAGCCAGCCCCTCGGCGGCCGGTTCGACGGCGCCTACGGCGTCGTCGCCGCGCTGCACGCGGCGGCCCGGCTGGACGAGCGGGTCGCGGCGGAGCGGGCCGACGGCGGGGCCGCGCCGCGCCACAACCTCGCCGTCGTCAACTGGTTCAACGAGGAGGGCGGCCGCTTCGCCCCCTCGATCATGGGCAGCTCCGTGTTCGCCGGGCTCATGGACGAGGGGCAGATGCTCGCCGTCACCGACCTGGATGGCACGAGCGTCGCCGACGCCCTGGACGCCATCGGCTACCGGGGGACCGACCCGCGGCCCGAGGCCGCCGGGTACGCGGAGATCCACATCGAGCAGGGCCGCATCCTCGAGCGGGAGGGCTACCCCCTGGGGGCCGTCGACTTCAGCTGGTACACGCAGAAGCTGGACATCGAGGTGCTGGGGGAGCAGTCCCACACCGGCGCGACGGCGATGGCCGACCGGCACGACGCGCTCGTCGCCGCGTCCAAGGTCGTGCTGCTCGTGCACGAGGTGGTGCGGAAGTTCGAGGAGGAGGCGCTGGTCTCCTCCGTCGGCCGCCTGACGCTCGAGCCGAACTCGCCGATCGTCGTCGCCCGGCGAGTCCACCTCGTGGCCGACCTGCGCTCGGCGTCCCCGGAGACCGTCAAGGCGGCCCGCGCGTCGCTGCTGGAGGACATCGCCGCAGTGGCCCGCGAGCACGACATCCGGATCAACGTCCAGGACTTCGACGTCCGCGACAACCAGTACTACCCGGAGGCCGGGCTCGAGTTGACGGAGAAGATCGGGGCGAACCTGGGACTCGGGGTCCGGCGCCTGCGGACCATGGCCGGGCACGACTCGGTCGCCATGAACCGGATCGTCCCCACGGTCATGATGTTCATCCCCTCCATCGACGGGGTCTCGCACTGCGAGCGGGAGTTCACCACGGATGAGGACATGGTCGCGGGGGTGGACGCCCTGGCGGGCGTCGTGTGGGAGCTGGTGAACGGGGCGCTGGCGGACGACGACGGCGGCGCCGCGGCCACGGCCGGCCGGGCCGGCGGCGGCACCGCGGCCGGGAAGGCACCCCTCGCGACCCAGGCGCCGGCATGACCGCCACCGCCGGCAACGTCGCCGCGCCGGAACCCGCCGCCCCGACGGCCCGCGCCGGCGGCGACCGCGCGGCGGGCAAGCCCCGGACGGTTCCCGCCCCGACCGTGGCCGCCGGCTCGCCAGACGGCGACGCGGGGCTGGCCTACCTCGGGGCCGCGGAGGCGCTGGCGCGGTTCCGTTCCCTGGACCTCTCCCCGGTGGAGCTCGTCGGCGCCGTCGTCCGCCGGGCCGAGGCGGTCAACGGGGACCGGGAGACGGGGATCAACGCGTTCACCGAGACGCTGTTCGACGAGGCGCTGGCCGCCGCCCGCGCCGCCGCGGACCGCTACGCGCGGTGCGTCCGGACGGGGGAGGAGCCGCCGGCGCTGCTCGGGCTGCCGGTAGCGACGAAGGAAAAGCACGCGCTGGCCGGGCGCCGGATCGAACAGGGGCTGCACGCCCACCGCGGGCGGATCGCGGCGGCAGACCACCCCGTGGTCGAGCGGATCCTCGCCGCCGGCGGGATCGTCCACGCCCGCACCACGTCCCCGGAGTTCAGCTGCGCCACCGTGACGCACTCGCCGATGTGGGGCACCACCCGGAACCCGTGGAACCCCGCGGCGTCGCCGGGCGGGTCTTCGGGCGGGGCCGGTGCGGCACTGGCGGCCGGCATGGCGACCCTGGCCACCGCGAGCGACATCGCGGGCTCCACCCGCATCCCCGCCGGATTCACCGGGACGGTCGGGTACAAGGCGCCCTACGGCCGGATCCCCGGGCTGCCGCCGCTCTCCGGCGACTGGTACCGCGGCGACGGGCCGATGGGCCGCAGCGTCGCTGACGCCGCGCTGCTCGCGTCCGTGATGTCCGGGCGCCACGCCGCGGACCACACCTCGTGGGGCCCGACGGCGACGCCGCCGCTGGCCGGGCCGACCGTGCCGGGGGCCGGCCCCGCCCGGTCGGGGGAGCCCGGCGTCGGGCTGGCCGGCCTGAGGATCGGGTACTCGGTCACGCTCGGGGACTACCCGGTCGCCCCCGAGGTCGCCGCGAACACGATGGCCGTCGTGGCGGCGCTCGAGGACGCGGGCGCCGCCGTCGTCCCCGTGGAGCTGCCGTGGACGACGGAGCGGATCGCGGAGACGATCTTCGCGCACTTCGGGAACCTCCTGGGCCCTGCCATGCGGGCGGAGACCGCCGGCACCGAGGAGCACCTGGCCGCCTACACGCTGCGGTTCATGCGGGACGCCGAGGCGGCCGCCGCCCGGCATCCGTTGCCGGACTCGCTCGCCCTCGACGCCCGGCTGCAGGCCGAACTGGCCGAGGCCATGCGCGGGCTGGACGCCCTCATCTGCCCGACGTCGGCCGTGACCATGCTCGACGCCGACGGCGACTACCTGGACGGCATCGACGCCGACGGGCGCCACCTGGGCCACTACTGGGAGGCGCACCTGACCAGTCCGTTCAACGTCGCCAACCGGTGCCCGGTCCTGGCCGTTCCCAGCGGGACCGCCGGCAACGGGGTGCCCACCGGCGTGCAGGTCGTGGGGCACCCCTTCGACGAGGCCATGGTCTTCCGCATCGGGGCCGCCATGGAGGCCCTGCTGCCGCGGCCGGTCTGGCCGGCGTTGGCGCCGCCGTCGGCCTGAACCGCTGGGGCGGCGGACCGCGTCCCCGGAGGCGCGTCGAGGACCGGCCCGGGACGGGCATCACGTCGCCGCCGGCCGCTGTTCCGGCCCGACCCGGGACAGATCGTTCTCAGGTCATGCCGCGGCGCCCGGATCGTTCCTAGCTCGTGCCGCCGGCGCTCGAATCGTTCTTAGCTCATGCCGTGATTGACGAATCGATCGTAGATATTGCCGGGAATGGGGACATTTGCGGGCTCTATCTAAGAACGATTCGGCGATGGCGGCCGCAACCAAGAACGATTCGGCGCGCTGGGCGTGAACTACGAACAATCTGCCACGGCTGGCTGCCACCGCCCCCGCCGGACTCGAGCCGGCCGGCTACTCCGCGTCCCGCCAGGCCGGCCGGCCCAGCGCCAGCGCGGCGAGCACGGCGGCGGCGCGCGGCAGCACCGCCTCGTCGAAGTCCGCGCGCGGGGAGTGGTTCGTCTCCGTGGAGTCCCCGATCCGCGCCCCGAGCGTCAGGAACGCGCCCGGGACCTCGTTGAGCACGTGGGAGAAGTCCTCGGAGCCGGTCATCGGGAACTCGAGCTCCCGGAACGACTCGGGGCCGAGCAGGCCGGTGACCGTGTCGCGGGCGAAGCGGTGCTCGGCGTCGTCGTTGACCGTCACCGGGTAGTCCGGAGCCAGCGTGTACTCGGCGCGCAGCCCGTGCGCCGCCGCGATGCCCTCGACCAGCCGCGCGACGTCGGCGAGCAGCTTGCGCTTGTTCTCGGGCGAGAACAGCCGCAGGCTCACGTCGAACGTCGCCGTGTCCGGGATGATGTTCCCCGCCGTGCCCGACTCCAGGCGCCCGACCGTCGCGACCACCGGGTCGAAGACGTTGTACCCGCGCGTGACCAGCGTCTGCAGGGCGACGATCATCTCCGCGGCCACCGGGACCGGGTCCTGGGCCAGGTGCGGGACCGACCCGTGCCCGCCCGCTCCGTGCACGGTCACGAAAAACTCCTCGCACCCGGCCATCAGCGCGCCGGGACGGGAGTAGAACACGCCGGACTCGTACGTGGCCGAGAAGACGTGCAGGCCGTACGCGGCGTCGACGCGGCGCCCGGCCGCGTCCAGGACGCCGTCCTCCACCATGTAGCGCGCCCCGTGGTACGCCTCCTCGCCCGCCTGGAACATGAGGACGACGTCGGCGGCCAGCTCGGCCCGGCGCGCGTGCAGGAGCCGGGCCGCCCCGTAGAGTCCGGCGACATGCAGGTCGTGGCCGCAGGCGTGCATGTGTCCCGGGACCTCCGAGGCGAACTCCAGCCCGGTCTCCTCCACCACCGGCAGGGCGTCCATGTCACCGCGCAGGAGCACGACCGGGCGCTCGCCGTCGTGCGGGGCCCCGCCGCGGATGACCCCGATGACCGAGGACTGCCGCGTCCCCGTCGTGATCTCCACGCCCTCCAGGGCCTCCAGTCGGCGGACGATGGCCGCCTGCGTCACGGGCAGGTCGAGCCCGAGCTCCGGGTGGCGGTGCACCTCGCGGCGCAGCCCGACCAGCTCCGGGGCCAGCGCTTCGGCGTCGGCCAGCAGGCCGGCCGGGGCCGCGGGAACGGCGGAGGCGGGGGCGAGGGTGGACTGTTCTGACATGCGGGAGCTCCTTTGCTCTCGGCGGGACCGGGGTCCCGGGGCTCTTCGGGTGGCGCGGGGAAGGCGGGCCCGCCCGTGGGCGACCGCGCGGCCGGCGGCGCGGCCGGCACCGGCTACGTCGCCAGCGGCGCCCCGCGCTGGTCGTCGGGGTCGTGGCAGTCGCGCAGGACGGCCAGCGCCTTGTCGAGGTCCCCGGCCTCGAGGGCCGCGACGATGGCGAGGTGGTCCGAGGCGATGCGCTTGATGTGCTCCGGCCCGGGCCGGTACGTCAGGGTGATGCGGCGCTGGATCGGGTGGGCCCACACGCCGGCGAGGACCTCCAGCAGGTACGCGTTGGGGCACGGCTCCATGAGGGCGCGGTGGAAGCCCAACGAGATCTCGAAGACCTCGGCGCCGTCCTCCGGGCTGGCCAGCTCCGTCTCGGTGGCGAGCATCCGCAGCTGGTGCAGTTGGCGCGGGGTGTGGTGGCCGAACGCCTCCCGCAGGGCCAGTGACTCCAGGACGTAGCGCACCGCGAACACGTCGCTGACGTCGTCGCGCGAGAGGTCGTTGACGAAGTAGCCCTTGCTCGCCACGAGCCTGACCAGGCCGTCCGTGGTCAGCTGCGTCAGCGCGTCCCGCACGGGGGTGCGGGAGACCTCGAAGCGCACCGCCAGCTGCTCCTGCACCAGCGGCGTGCCCGGGGCGAGCTTGCCCGCGACGATGTCCTCGCTGATCCCCGCGTAGACGCGGGCCGCCAGCGGCAGCCCCGGACTCCCGTGTTCCTCCATGCCGTTCCCTTCCTCGTCCGGTCCTTGCCCGTCAGGCGAGGGTCCCTTCGCCCGCGCCGTCCGCCTCCATTGTGAAGCGGCCCGTTCAGGAGACCGAAACGCAGAGTGATTGACACCACATTATCCACTGTATACGGTGCATACAACTTCACCGAGGAAGTGCCGAACAAGGAGCGAAATGTACGTTCTCGATACCTGGTACGTGGTGGCCTGGTCGCACGAGGTCATGCGCCAACCCGTCCGCCGCGTCGTCTGCGAGCAGCCCATGGTCCTGTTCCGGACCCGCGCCGGCGCGCCGGTGGCGCTCGCGGACCGCTGCGCGCACCGCGCGTTCCCGCTCTCGGCCGGCCGCTGCATCGACGACTCCATCGAGTGCGGGTACCACGGGTTCACCTACGGGCCCGACGGCGCCTGCACCAAGGTCCCCGCGCAGACGACCATCCCGGAGCGGGCCCGCGTGCGCAGCTACCAGCTGCACGAGAAGGACGGATGGATCTGGGTCTGGACCGGCGACGCCGAGAAGGCCGACCCCTCCGACATCCCGGACACCCACTGGATGGTCGACCCGGAGTGGGCGACCGTCACCCATTCGGTCCACTTCAAGTGCCGCGCCGACCTGATCCACGACAACCTCCTGGACCTGACCCACGAGTCCTTCCTGCACAAGACGACCGTCGGCGACGACTACATCTACGAGCACGGGATCACGGTGGAGGTCGAGGGCAACACGGTCAGCGTCGACCGGCTCATGCCCTCCGTGGAGGCCCCGCCGCTGTACGCCGAGACGATGGGCATCAGCGGCAGCTACGACCGCTTCCACTGCACCGAGTTCTTCGTGCCGAACCTGCACGTGCTGCACTCGGGCATCACCGGGGAGGGCCGCCCCCGCGAGGAGGGCTACCTCATCAAGGTCCTCAACGGGATCACGCCCATCGATGCGCACAACTCCTGGTACTACTACGCGTTCTCCCGCAACTTCGCCGTCGAGAACACGGAGGCCACCGAGCAGCTCAAGGAGGGCCTCGCCCTGGTGCTCAAGGAGGACGCCGAGGCGCTGGAGGCCCAGGAGACCGGCATGCAGGAGCGCCCCGCCGGCGAGTTCGACGTGCTCATCGCCCAGGACGGCGGCGTCGCCAAGGCCCGCCGCGTCATGTCCGCCCTGCTCCGCCGCGAGGCGGCCGCCGCGGCGGCGGGCCGCCCCGAGCCGGCCGCGGCCGCGCGGTAGGGGCCCGCCATGTGGATGCTGGTGAGGGCCAACGCCCTCGGGCTGGCCGACCCCGCCCCGGACGGCAGCCGGGTCCTGGCCGCCTGCCCCGACACCGCCGAGCGCGGCGACCCGTGGCGCTGGAGCGTCACCCTCGAGCCGGGCGACGGCGGCCCCCGCGCCGTCGCCGCGACGGACGAGAGCTACGTCGTCCACCGCGAGGAGACCTACGCGGGCCACCACACCGGGACCGTGGAGCGCTCCTCCGGCGAGGTCCTCGTCGTCGCGGTCCTCGCCGGCGAGGCCCTCGTGGCCGCGGCCGACGGGCCCTGGGAGCGGTGGATCCGCCCCGGCGACGTCTTCGTCCTCGAGGGGGAGGACGACGAGACCCTGCGCGTCTCCCTGGCCGGCGGCGAGTCGAGCGCCAAGCTGTTCGTCCTCGCGCCCACGGCCCCGCGCGCCCTGCGCTGGGTGCCGTAACCGCACCACCCGCACGACCGCACCACCCGCACCACCGCCATGACCCACACCACCCGTTCAGTACGCCGTTCAACGACGAAAGGCCTCCCCATGTCGATCCTGAAGCGCACCGCCGCCCTGTCCCTCGCGGCGCTCACCCTGCTCGGCGCCTCCGCCTGCACCAACGCCTCCGCCGAAGCCGGCTCCGCCTCGGGCGCCGCGTCCGGCTCCGGCGGGTCCGCCCCGGCCACCGGTGGCGTCGCCGCGTCCGTCGCGGTCAACGAGGAGGCCCGGGCCCTGCTGCCGGAGGAGATCCGCGAGCGCGGCACGCTCGTCTTCGCCTCCGACCCGACCTACCCGCCGTTCGAGTACATGGCCGCCGACAACAAGACCCTCATCGGCTTCGACATCGACCTCACCGACGCGGTGGCCGCGTCCCTTGGCCTGGAGCCCGTCCACACGGCGGCGACGTTCGACACGATCCTGCCGGGGCTGACCTCGGGCAAGTACGACGTCGGCGTCTCCTCCTTCTCGATCACCCCGGAGCGCCAGAAGGCCGTCGACTTCGTGCCCTACATGGCCGGCGGCACCGGGCTCGGCGTCCCCACCGGGAACCCGGACGGCCTGGCCCTGACGGACCACAGCCTCTGCGGCAAGTCCATCGCGGCCCAGAAGGGCTCCATCCAGGCCCTGTCCCAGGGCCCGGAGTTCTCCAAGCGCTGCACGGCGGCGGGGGAGAAGCCCATCGACATCCAGACCTTCCCGGGCCAGTCGGACGCCAACCTGGCCCTGCTCTCCGGGCGCGTCGACGCGATCCTCTCCGACAGCACGTCCCTGGCCTACCAGGGCCAGCAGGCCGACGGGAAGTTCGAGGTCGCCGCCGGCGAGGACTACGAGCCCACCGGCGTCGGCATGGCCGTCGAGAAGGGTTCCGACCTCGGGCCCGCCCTGAGCGCCGCGATGGAGGACCTCGTCGGCACGGACGCCTACGACGAGCTCTACGCGCAGTGGGAGCTGCCCGAGAGCCTGCAGATCGATGCCGCCGGCTTCGCCAAGTACTCCAAGTAGGAGCGCGGGCATGTCCACCGAGACCGAAACCCCCCGGACCGCGGCCCAGGCCGCGGCCCGGGAGCCCGTCGACGAACTGCACGTCGTCAAGGCCCGCCATCCGTGGCAGTGGATCGCGGCGGGCCTCGTCCTGGGCCTGGCCGCGCTCGTGCTGAAGTCGGTGTTCACGAACCCCAACTTCGGCTGGGACGTCGTCGCGGCCTACATCCGGGACTTCTCGATCGTCAACGGCATGGTCGTGACGCTCCAGCTCACCGTGGTCAGCATGGTCATCGGCGTCGCGCTGGGCGTGCTGCTCGCCGTGATGCGCATCAGCCGCAACCCGGTCGTCGCCGGGGCCTCCGCCGCGTACGTGTACTTCTTCCGCGGCACCCCGGTGCTGGTGCAGCTGCTGTTCTGGTTCAACCTGGCGGCCCTGTACCCGGTGATCACGTTCGGGCTGCCGGGGGTCGCCCTGGACGCCAACCAGGTCATCAGCCCGATGACCGCCGCGATCCTCGGGCTGGGCCTGAACCAGGGCGCCTACATGTCGGAGATCGTCCGCGCCGGCATCATCTCGGTCGACTCCGGGCAGGCGGAGGCGGCGGAGGCGCTCGGCATGGGGAGGCTGAAGACGATGTGGCGGATCGTCCTGCCGCAGGCCATGAAGGTCATCATCCCGCCGACCGGCAACGAGACGATCGGGATGCTCAAGACCACGGCGCTGGTCTCCGTGATCTCCGTCCCGGACGTCCTGTACAGCTCGCAGATCATCTACGCGCGGAACTTCGAGACGATCCCGCTGCTCATCGTGGCCAGCCTCTGGTACCTGCTCGCCACGACGGTCCTGTCGATCGGGCAGTACTACCTGGAGCGCCGGTTCGCCCGCGGCAACAGCCGCCAGCTGCCGCCGACCCCCTGGCAGGCGCTCCGCGCCTCCTTCCGCACCCACGCCCCGCGCCCCGCCGCCAAGGAGACCCGATGAGCACCAGCGCCCCCGCGGCCCTCCGCACGCCCATGGTCGAGGCCCGGTCCATCCACAAGTCCTACGGCAACCTCGAGGTGCTGCGCGGCATCGACCTCACCGTCGAGCCGGGCGAGGTCGTGTGCCTCATCGGCCCGTCCGGCTCGGGCAAGAGCACGTTCCTGCGCTGCATCAACCACCTCGAGTCGGTCAACGGCGGCCGGATGCGCGTCGACGGGCGGATCATGGGCTACAACCAGCGCGGCAACGCGCTGTACGAGCAGCCGCACCGGGAGGTCTGCCGCCAGCGCACCGAGATCGGCATGGTCTTCCAGCACTTCAACCTGTTCCCGCACATGACCGTCCTGGAGAACCTCATCGAGGCGCCCCGGCAGGTCAAGCGGGAGGGCAAGGCCAGCGCCGTCGCCCGCGCCCGCCGCTACCTGGCGGCTGTCGGCCTCGCCGACAAGGAGCGCGCCTACCCGCGCCAGCTCTCCGGCGGGCAGCAGCAGCGCGTCGCGATCGCCCGGGCCCTGTGCATGGAGCCCAAGCTCATGCTCTTCGACGAGCCGACGTCCGCGCTCGACCCCGAGCTCGTGGGGGAGGTCCTGAAGGTCATGAAGGACCTCGCCGCCTCGGGCATGACCATGGTCGTCGTCACGCACGAGCTGGGCTTCGCGCGGGAGGTCGCCGACCGCGTCGTGTTCATGGCCGACGGCGTCGTCGTCGAGCAGGGCCCGCCCGCGCAGGTCATCGACGCGCCCGTGAACGAGCGGACCCGCCACTTCGTCTCCTCCGTCGGCCGCTGACCGGCACCCGTGTGAAAGGAACACCATGACGCTCACCGACGAGCACCGCGAGGCGGGCGCCGCGGGCCGGCTCGGCCCGCTGCGCGACGCGCTGGTCCGCTCCATCCGCTGGGAGGCCGACGGCGTCCTCTCCCTCGAGTTCGAGCCAACGGACGGCGAACCCTGGCCCGCGTGGGAACCGGGGGCCCACCTGGACGTCGAGCTCGGGCCCGGGCTCGTGCGCCAGTACTCCCTGTGCTCGCGGCCCGGGGAGCCGTGGCGGGTCGCCGTCCTGCGCGAGCCGAGGTCCCGGGGCGGGTCGGAGCACGTGCACACCCGGCTGCGGCCCGGCGCCACCGTGCGGCTGCGCGGCCCGCGCAACAACTTCGCGCTCGAGCCGGCCGACTCGTACCGGTTCCTGGCCGGCGGCATCGGGATCACGCCGATCCTCTCGATGGTGCGGGAGGCCGCGGCGCGGGGCGTCCCGTGGACCCTGGACTACCTCGGCCGCAGCCGGACGAGCATGGCGTTCCTGGCGGAGGTCGAGGCCCTCGGGCCGCGGGCGCGGGTGCACGCCGACGACGCGGACGGCCTGTTCGACCTCTCGACGCACCTGGCCCAGCCCGAGGCCGGGGGCCTGGCGTACGCGTGCGGGCCGGGCGGGCTGCTCTCCGCGCTGACCGGCGGCGCCGCCCGATGGCCCGACCCGTCCGCCCTGCGCCTCGAGCGGTTCGTCGCCGACCCGGCCGCCCCCGCGGCGCCGGGTGCGGGCGCCGACGCCGGCGCGGACGCGGCGTTCACGGTCGAGCTCAACGACGGGGCGCGCGTGGAGGTCGGCCCGGACCAGACGATCCTCCAGGCGCTCGAGGCGCGGGGCTACGCGCCGCTGAACTCCTGCCGGGAGGGCATCTGCGGCACGTGCGAGACCCCGGTCCTGGCCGGGGAGGTCGACCACCGCGACACGCTGCTCTCCGACGCGGAGAAGGAGGCCTCCGAGACGATGATGATCTGCGTGTCCCGGGCGCGCGGCACCTGCCCCCTGCGGCTGGACCTCTAGGCGCCGACGACGGCGGCGCTACCGGGCCTCCGGCGGGCAGCAGCCGTCCGCGCAACCGGGGCCGCCGCCGTCGTCAGCGAGCAGCGCCGCGGCCGGCGCGCAGCACGCGTCCCCGCGCCACGCCTCGAGGCCCTCCCGGACCGCGAACGCGGCGATGACGAGGGCGGCGACCGGGTCGGCCCACGTCCACCCGAGCGTGGCATTGAGCAGCAGGCCGGCCAGCAGGACGGCCGAGAGGTAGCTGCAGATCAGCGTCTGCTTCGAGTCCGCGACGGCGGAGGCCGAGCCGAGCTCGCGCCCGGTGCGCCGCTCGAACCAGGACAGCAGCGGCATGACCGCCAGGCTCACCGCGGCCAGGCCGATGCCGACGGGGGAGTGGTCCGGCTCCGCGGCGCCGAGCAGGGTGCGCACCGCGTCGACGGACACGAACAGCGCCAGCCCGAAGAACGAGAACGCGATCAGCCGCAGCGCCGCCCGCTCGCGGCGGTGCGGGTCCGGGGCCGCGAACTGCCAGGCGACGGCCGCGGCGGAGAGGACCTCGACGACGGAGTCGAGCCCGAAGCCGACCAGCGCGGCCGAGGAGGCGATGCTGCCCGCGGTGAGCGCGACGACGGCCTCGACCGCGTTGTAGGCGATGGTCCCGGCGACGACCCAGCGGATGCGGCGCTCGAGGACGGCGCGGCGGGCCGGCGTCGGGCGCGAGAAGACGGCGGGCGTCGAGGTCATGGGCACTGGCAGCCTTCCGTGCAGTGGCAGGCGGGGCCGAAGTCGGCGGCGAGGGCGAGCAGCTCCCCGAGGGCGGGGCCGAGCCTCTCGCCGGTCAGCCGGTACCACGTGTTGCGCCCCCGCCGCTCGGTCTCGACGAGACCGCAGCCGCGCAGGCACGCGAGCTGGTTGGACATCGCCTGCCGGGAGACGCCCAGCCGGTCGGCGAGCTCCGACGGCGTCGCGGGGGCCAGGCGCAGGGCGAGCAGGATGCGCGTGCGGGTCCGGTCGGAGAGCGCATGGCCGAGCCGGGCGAGCGCGGTGGCCGGCGCGGCGGGGGTCTGCCCGGGGGCCGGTGCGGCGGTGGCGGTGTCCATGCCCCCGACGATACACGTTTGCGTGTATCAATGCGATGGCCGTCGTGCGTCAACGCACGGCCCGCGCGCCGATTCGCACGGTCTTGGTGCGGCAACGGCGCACACATTCCGCCGGAACGGACGTAGGGTCGGCCCTGACGGTGACGCGAGTCACAGTCGATCACCCGTTCCCGAAGGGCGCCCGCGGACGGCGGCTCCCCAGCAGCAGGAGGACCAGTGGCAAGTGCGAGCGAGCGGACGACCGAGCGGCGGGGGCTGCGCCGGGTCGTCATGGCGTCGATGGCCGGCACAGTCGTCGAGTGGTACGAGTTCTTCCTCTACGCGACGGCGGCGACCCTGGTCTTCAACCAGATCTTCTTCCCGCCGACCGACAACGAGCTCGACAACATCATCAAGGCGTTCCTGACCTACGCCGTCGGCTTCATCGCGCGGCCCATCGGCGGCATCGTGTTCGGGCACTTCGGCGACCGGTTCGGCCGCAAGCACCTGCTCCAGGTGGCCATCATCCTGGTCGGCGTCTCCACGTTCCTCATGGGCTGCCTGCCCACCTTCGACGCGATCGGCTACGCCGCCCCGATCCTGCTCGTGGTGCTGCGGTTCCTGCAGGGCTTCGCGGTCGGCGGGGAGTGGGGCGGCGCCGTCCTGCTCGTCGCCGAGCACGCCCCGGACAAGCAGCGCGGCTTCTGGGCCAGCTGGCCGCAGGCCGCCGTCCCGATGGGCAACCTGCTGGCGACCATCGTGCTGCTCGTCCTGTCCTGGACGCTCACCCCGGAGGCGTTCCTGGCCTGGGGCTGGCGCGTCGGCTTCTGGCTCTCCGTCGTCATCGTCGCGGTCGGCTACTACATCCGCACCAAGATCAGCGACGCCCCGATCTTCCACGAGGCCAAGGGCGAGCTCGAGCAGAACAAGCAGGCCGGCTACGGCGTCGTCGAGGTCTTCAAGCGCTACCCGCGCGGCGTCTTCACCGCCATGGGCCTGCGCCTCGGCGAGAACGTCCTCTACTACATGGTCGTCACGTTCTCCATCACGTACCTGGCCACCCAGGTCGACAAGGACACCTCGACCATCCTGGGCCTGATGCTCCTGGCCCATGCCCTGCACTTCTGCATGGTCCCGCTGGTCGGGCTCGCGACCGACCTGGTGGGCCGCCGCCCCGTCTACGGCGCCGGCGTGGCCCTCATGGTCGTGTGGGGCTTCGTGGCCTTCCCGATGTTCGACACCGCGAACGACCTCGTGATCCTGCTGGCCATCATCGCCGGCCTGTTCGTGCACGGGCTCATGTACGCCGGGCAGCCGTCGATCATGGCCGAGATGTTCCCGACGCGGATGCGCTACTCCGGCGTCTCGCTCGGTTACCAGGTCACCTCGATCGTGGCCGGCTCGATGGCGCCGATCATCGCGACGGCGCTGCTGAGCGAGTTCGGCAGCTGGGTCCCGGTGGCCATCTACATCACCGTGGCCGCGGCCCTGACGATGGTCGCCGTCCTGGCCCTGCGCGAGACCCGCGGCTCGTCCCTGCGGGACCTGGACGAGCTGGACCGGCAGCGGTTCCTCGGGGGCCCGGCGCAGGCGGACGACGGCGGCGCCCCCGCGCGCCGCGACACCACCACCGGCGTCTGACCGGTCCCGCGCCGGACGAGGGGCGCCCTGGCGGCACCGCGCCGCCCGGGCGCCTCGGCGCGTCAGCGGGGGATGGACCGCCCGTAGTCGCACAGGGCCGCGTAGGCGGCCTGGACCGCGGGGTTGCGCAGCGCCTCCTCGCGGCCCACGGCCCAGTAGGACAGCGGGTGCGCGTACTCCCGCGGGAGCACGCGGCGCAGGCCCGGCTCCCGGGCCGCGACGAAGTCCGGCAGCAGGCCGATCCCCGCGCCGGCGAGCGTGGCGGAGACGTGCGCGAACACGTTCGTGGAGGCCACGCCCCGGCGCATCGGCGGCAGCGCCTCCGTGGCCCGGTCCAGGTCGTCGATGCTCAGCACGGTCTCGACGTAGTAGTTGAGCCGGTGCCCCGCGAGGGCCGCGATGGATTCGGGCGTGCCGCGCTCGGCGAGGTATTCGGTCGTGGCGTACAACCCCAGCGCGTAGTCCATCACGTGGGCCGCCGTCGCCCGGTGCACCTGCGGCCGGCCGACGACGAGCTCCAGGTCCAGCCCGGAGCGGGTCTGGCGCGCGCGCTGGGTGGCGCTGATGAGTTCGACGGCGAGGCTCGGGTGGTCGTCCTGGAGCCGGGCCATGGCCGGGGCCGCGACGTGCACCGCGAAGGCGTCCGGCGTGCCGAGCCGGACCGAGCCGGCGACGGCGCCGCCGTCGTCGTCCACCAGGCGCGACAGCGCCCCCTCCACCGTCTCCGCGGCCGACAGGGCGCGGCGCCCCAGCGCCGTGACCTCCCAGCCGGAGGGCGTGCGCGCGAGGACGCGCCCGCCCATCGACTTCTCCAGCGCCGCGATCCGGCGCGAGACGGTGGAGTGGTTGACGCCCAGGGCCTCGCCCGCCGCCGTGTAGCGGCCGAGCCGGGCCACCGCGAGGAACGTCATGAGGGCTTCGAGGTGGTGGTGCGCCGCGGGCTGGTCCATCCCCGCATTGTGCGTCCATGCACGGCATGGGTGCAAACTTCCCGCCGTCCCGTGCGTTGATGCCGCAGCCTCCGCCCCCTAGCGTGAGGGGCATCACAACGGAAAACGCGATCGAGGAGGATGCCATGGCCGTCTACGGATGGATCGGTCTGGGGAACATGGGCGGGCCGATGACGGCCAACCTGGTGGCCGCCGGACACACCGTGCAGGGGTTCGACCTGAACCAGGGGGCGCTCGAGGAGGCGGCGGCGCGCGGCGTCACGGCGGTCGGCAGCGTGGCCGAGGCCGTCGCCGGGGCCGACGTCGTCTTCACGATGCTCCCCAAGGGCGAGCACGTCCGCGCCGTCTACGACGGAACGGACGGGATCTGGGCCCGCGCCGACGAGCGCACCCTGCTGGTGGACAGCTCCACCGTGGACATCGAGACCTCCCGGTACTGCCACGGGCAGTCCGCGGCCCGGGGCTTCCGGTTCGTGGACGCGCCCGTCTCCGGCGGGATCTCCGGCGCCGAGGCCGCGACGCTCGCGTTCATGGTCGGCGGCGAGGACGCCCCCGTCGCGGAGGCGACGGCGTTCATCGAACCCATGGCCGGCAAGACCATCGCCGCCGGGGGCGCCACGGCGGGGATCGCCGCGAAGATCTGCAACAACATGATGCTGTTCATCGACCTCATGGCCGCCTCGGAGGGCTCGCAGCTGGCCGAGCACCTGGGCCTGGACCCGAAGGTCTTCTGGGAGATCGCCTCCGTGTCCTCGGGCCGGTCCTGGGCCCAGCAGACCTGGTACCCGGTGCCGGGCGTCATCGACACGGCCGCCGCCAACAAGAAGTTCGAGGCCACGTTCCGCGTGGACCTGGCCCGCAAGGACGTCGGGCTGGCCCTCGACGCGGGCGAGATGACCGGGGTCAAGCTCCCGGCCGCGACGCTCGCCCGCGAGCACTTCGACACCCTCATCGCCGAGGGGCTGGCCGACAAGGACTGCTCCCTCATCGTCAAGAACGTCTCCCCGGACGGCACCGTCCGCGGCTACAACAAGGAGGCCTGAGCGCCATGACCGCCACCAGCACCGAGAACGCCACCGCCCCGCTCGAGGGCCTGCCCACCATCGGCCACGTCATCGGCGGGGCCCCCGTCACGGCGGCCGCGCGCCACGCGCCCGTGTTCAACCCCGCCACCGGGGAGGCCACCGCGCGGCTCGCGCTGGCCGACGCGCAGACCGTGCGCGACGCCGTCGCCGTCGCCGCCGAGGCCCAGCGCGCGTGGCGCCGGACCGGGCTCGCCAAGCGCAGCCAGGTCCTGTTCAAGGTCCGCCAGCTCATCGACGAGCGCCGCGACGAGCTGGCAGCCCTCATCACGGCCGAGCACGGGAAGGTGCTCTCCGACGCCGGCGGGGAGATCGTCCGCGGCCTGGAGAACGTCGACTTCTGCACCGGGCTGATGCACCACCTCAAGGGCGAGTTCGCCGAGCAGGTCGCCACCGGCGTCGACGTCCACCAGACCCGCCAGCCGCTGGGCGTCGTCGCCTGCATCACCCCGTTCAACTTCCCGGCCATGGTCCCGCTGTGGATGATCACCACCGCGATCGCCGCCGGCAACGCGGTCATCCTCAAGCCGAGCGAGCGGGACCCCTCGGCGTCCGTGTGGATCGCCCAGGCGTTCCGCGATGCCGGCCTGCCGGACGGGATCCTCAACGTGGTCCACGGCGACAAGGAGGCGGTCGACGAGATCCTGGCCAACCCCGGGATCTCCGCCGTCTCGTTCGTCGGGTCCACGCCCATCGCCAAGCACGTCTACTCGACCGCGGCCGCGCACGGCAAGCGCGTGCAGGCGCTCGGCGGGGCGAAGAACCACATGGTGGTCATGCCGGACGCGGACCTGGACGCCGCCGCCGACGCCGCGATCTCCGCCGCGTACGGCTCGGCGGGGGAGCGGTGCATGGCGGTCTCCGTCGTCGTCGCCGTCGGCCCGATCGCGGACGGCCTGGTCGGCAAGATCCGCGACCGCGCCGTGAAGCTGGTCGTCGGCGACGGGACGGACCCCGCCTCCGACATGGGCCCGCTCATCACCGCCGCCGCGCGGGACCGGGTGGCCGGGTTCGTCGAGGGGGCGGCCGCCGAGGGCGGCACCGTGGTCCTGGACGGGCGCGAGCTGGAATTCGACGGCGGCGGCCACTTCATCGGCCCGTCGCTGGTCGACCACGTGCGGCCGGGCATGCGCGTCTACGACGAGGAGATCTTCGGGCCCGTGCTCGCCGTCGTCCGCGTCGACACCTACGGCGAGGCCGTGGACCTGATCAACTCGAACCGCTTCGCCAACGGCACCGCCGTGTTCACGCGCGACGGCAAGACGGCCCGCGAGTTCGAGTTCGACATCGAGGTCGGCATGGTCGGCGTCAACGTGCCCATCCCCGTGCCGATCGGCGCGTTCAGCTTCGGCGGTTGGAAGGACTCCCTGTTCGGGGACACGCACATGTACGGGCCGGAGTCGTTCAACTTCTACACCCGGCGCAAGGTGGTCACCAGCCGCTGGCCGGAGCCGAGCGAGTCCCAGATCAGCATGGGGTTCCCGACCCACTGACGGCCGGGAAACGACGGCGGGGCCCGCGGGGGCCCCGCCGTCGCCGCGCCCGGGACCCGCGCGCCGCCGTCGTCGGGCTGCGGACCCCGGAGCGGCGGCGGCCGCCGAGCGGCCGGGTCAGAACTCGATGACCTGCCGCACGGCGCGCCCGTCCGCGAGCTCGTCCATGGAGTCGTTGACGTCCTCGAGGCGGATGCGCCGGGTGACGAGCCGCTCGAGCGGCAGCTTGCCCCGCCGCCACAGCTCGGCGAAGCGGGGCACGTCGCGGGCCGGCACGGCCGAGCCGAGGTAGCTGCCGGTGATCGTGCGCGCCTCGGCCGTCAGGCCCAGCGGGGAGACCCGCGAGACCGCGTCCGGGGCGGGCAGCCCGACCGTCACGGTCGTCCCGCCGGGCGCGGTGAGCCGCACCGCCGTCTCGAACGCCAGGGGGTGCCCGGCGGCCTCGACGACGGCGGGCGCCTTGAGCCCGCGCTCCTCGGCCTCCGCCGGGGTCATGGCGTCGTCGGCGCCCAGCTCCCGGGCCAGGGCCAGCTTGTCCGGCTGCTGGTCGATCCCGACGACGCGGCCGTCCGTCACCGCACGGGCGACCATCAGCGCCGCCATGCCCACGCCGCCCAGCCCCACGACGGCGACGTCGTCGTGCCCGCCCGGTCGCGCGGCGTTCACGACCGCCCCGCCGCCTGTGAGCACCGCGCACCCCAGGACCGCGGCGATGTCCGCGGGGACGTCCTGGCCCACGGGCACGACGGACCGGCGGTCGACGACGGCGTGCGTGGCGAACGCCGAGACGCCGAGGTGGTGGTGCACGGGGGCGCCGCCGCCGTCCCGGATCCGGCGCCCGCCGCCGAGCAGCTCGCCGGCCGCGTTGGATGCGCTGCCGCGCTCGCACGGCAGGCGCCCGTCCGTGGCGCACGCCGCGCACTCGCCGCAGCGGGGCAGGAAGACCATGACCACGCGCTCGCCGATGGCGACGTCCGCCACGCCGTCGCCGAGCGCCTCGACGACGCCCGCGGCCTCGTGGCCGAGCAGCATCGGGACGGGCCTGACCCGGTTGCCGTCGACGACGGAGAGGTCGGAGTGGCACACGCCGGCGGCCTCGATCCGCACCAGCACCTCGCCGGGGCCGGGCGGGTCCAAGCGGAGGTCGCGGAGCTCGAGCGGGCGGGAGTCGGCGTAGGGGCGCGGGGCGCCGATGGCCGTCAGGACGGCGCCGCGGATCGTCGTGGGGGACATGGTTCCCACCCTAGGCGTTGTGGCGTGGCGCACACCGCCGGGCGCGCTGGGCGGCCGCGCTGGGCGACCGCGCTGGCGCTGTCCGGAGGGCGGCGGGCCGGCCCGGCCGTCCCGTCCCTCAGCGGCCGCGGACCAGTTCGCGGTCCACGAGCCAGTCGATGGACCGCGACGCGCGGAAGACCGCGACCACGATCGCGACGACCATGCCCAGCCACATCAGGATCGAGAGCAGGCCGACGATGATCGGGCCCTCGGCCTCCTGCAGGACGGGCCGCTGCGCCCACCACAGGCCGGCCCACACGCCGAGCCCGAGCTGCAGGAAGAAGAACAGCAGCGCGCACACCAGCGGCGGGAACGTCCGGTCCAGCCCCGCCGGACGGTGCGGCCGCCACGACTTCGTTTTCGCCCCCATGGCTACTGTCTACCAGATGTGTGAAACGGGCGGCGTCGGGCGCGGCGGCCCTATCCGCAGGGCTTCCACGTCTTGCCGCCCGGGGCGTAGCACCGGGGGCCCGTGTAGCCCGGGTAGGGGTTGGACGAGGTGCCGCCCAAGCCACCGCCGGAACTCGATTCCCGGCGCTGGGCCTCCCGCGCCGCCTCGCGCTCCGCCGCCTCCCGCGCGGCCTGCTCCTCGGCCCATTCGCGCTCCGCCCGCTCCTCGGCGGCGCGCTGTTCTGCCGCGCGCTGCTCGGCCGCGGCCTTTTCGGCGGCCTCGCGCTTCGCCTTCGCCTCCGCCTTGCGCTTGGCCTCCGCGGCCGCCTTCCGCCGCTGCTCGGCCTCGCGGGCGGCCTTCTCCTCGGCCTTGAGGGTCTTGTGCGCGGCCTTGAGTTCGGCCCGGCGATCCCCGGCGGTCGACTTCGCGTCCGAGAGCGAGGCCAGCCACGCGGTCCCGGCCGAGGCTAGGACCGCCTTCTCCACGGCCGACCCACCGCTCTTCAGCGCGCCCAATCCCTGCTGCGCCAGCCCGACGGCGGAGACCGCGGCGCCCGCCGTGCCTGCCATGGCGGCGGCCTGGGCCGCCGTGGCGGGCGCCTGCGCCGGAAGCGCCGCGGCCTGGGCGAGGGCGGGCTGGATGCCCGCGGGGATCGTGCACTCGACCTGCGGATCGAACAGCCCGGCCGGCCGCGCCGTGGCCTCGCTCTGGGCGGCGAGGACCTCGTCGTAGAACCTGCGGTTCGGCTCGTAGAGCACGGCGACGCCGAGACCGGCCGCGGCGATGTCCGCGTTGACCAGCGAGTCGTCCTTGTACACGCCGGCGAGGGTGCGTCCGTAGCGGTCGGTGCGCTCGACGTCGTACTCGAGCCCCACCCGGTCGCCCGGCCGGAGGAGCGACTCGAGGTGCTCGGTGGCCTCGGGCCCGAGGCACTCCACCGGCTGGCTCGGGTGCTTCGTCTCCGGCGTGTCGACGTTCAGCAGCCGGACTGTCTGCTCGTCGCCCGCGATCTCGGCCACGAACGTGTCGCCGTCGATCACCCGGACGACCGTGCCCTGCGAATCGTCGTTGGCGTTCACCGTCGCCGCGACCGCGCCGGTCGCCAGCGCAGCGACAGCCACCCCCGCCGCCAGAGTGATCCCGATCTTTGATCCGGCCGCGGATGCGGCCGCACTGGTCCCCCCGAACATGTTCCCCCCATGAAGTTTTTGGTGTTGTGGCACCGATTGTACGGGGGCGGCCCGACGCTTCGGGCCTCGTGCCGCCGCGACACCGCCCGGGCCCGGGGGCCGGTTCGCCGGGTGCCCCGCCGTGGCGGGCACGGCGCGACGCGCGCGCCCGCGTCGCGATCCGCGGGCGCGCGGCGTACCGTGGGAGTACACGCGAGACCACCGGGGTGCGAGACATGAATTCGGAACAGCGCAGGAAGTGGGTGCCGGCCGTCGCCGTGCCCGCCGTCGTCGGGGCCCTTGCCCTGGGAGGCGGGATCGCCGCGAACGCGGACAGCGACCTGCCCGACAAGACCGCCCAGGAGGTCCTGGCGCTGGCCGCCGGGCACGAGACGCACTCCTTCTCCGGCACGTTCGAGGCCAGCTTCGCGCTGGGCCTGCCGCAGCTGCCCGGCGCCGACGGCGACTCCGGCTCCAGCCCGTTCCGCCACGGCGACTCCTCCGGCGCGGGGGAGGACGACGGCGCGGACCGCGGGCAGGCCAAGCTCGCGGAGGCGTTCGACCTGCTCTCCGGGACCCACGAGGCCCGCGTGTTCGTGGACGGCAAGGACAAGGCCCGCCTCCAGGTCTTCGAGGGCACCGACGAGCGCAACGTCGTCCGCAACGGCGACGACGTGTGGCTCTACGACTCCGCGGAGAACACCGCCACGCACGCCACCCTGCCCGAGCACGGGGACGGCCACGGGCTGGCCCCGCGCAACCGCGGCGGCGGCGTCCTGCCCGGCGAGACCCAGACCCCCGACGAGCTCGCGGCGAAGTTCCTCGACCAGGCCGGCCCCACCACGGAGGTCACGGTCGAGCAGGACACCCGGGTCGCCGGCCGCGACGCCTACACGCTCCGCATCGACCCGAAGACGGAGGACACGCTCGTCGAGGACGTCACGCTCGCCATCGACGCCGCCACCGGCACGGCCCTCCAGGTGCAGGTCAACGCCGTCGGCCAGGAGGACCCGGCCATCAGCGTCGGCTTCACCTCCTTCACCCCCGAGGCCCCGGACGCGTCGATCTTCGAGTTCACCCCGCCCGAGGGCGCCACCGTCGAGGAGCACGAGGCCCAGGACCACGAGGCGAAGCGCGAACACCTCCAGGACGCCAAGGACCACGCCCGGGACGGGGACCGTGGGGACGCCGACGTCGCCCGCGGCACCGGCTGGGACGCCGTCGTCGTCATCCCCGCCGACGAGGTCCCGGAGGACCTGGCCGCCTCCCCGCTGGTGGAGCAGTACGCGACCGACACCGACGCCGGGAAGGTGCTCAGCACGCCGCTCGCGACCGTGCTGATCGCCGACGACGGCCGGGTCCTCGCCGGCGCCGTGCCGCTCGAGCGGCTGCTGGACGTGGCCGGCACCGAGTGAGCGCCGCCCCCGACGCCGCGGATCCCCAGCTGGCGATCCGCACCCGCGGCCTGACCAAGCGCTACGGGTCCAAGCGGGCCGTCAACGCCCTCGACCTGTCCGTCCCGCGCGGCTCCGTGTTCGGGTTCCTCGGCCCCAACGGCTCCGGGAAGACGACCACCATCCGCATGCTGCTGGGACTCGCGTCCGCGACCGGCGGGGACATCTCCGTGCTCGGCCGGCCGATGCCCGCGGCCGCGCTGGACGTGCTGCCCCGCGTCGGCGCGCTCGTGGAGGGGCCGGCGTTCTACCCCTACCTGTCCGGCCGGGCCAACCTGCTGCGCCTCGACGCCGCCGACCGCAGCTCCGACCCCGCCACGCGCAAGCGGCGCATCGACCGCGCGCTGGAGCGCGTCGGGCTCGGGCAGGCCGCGAAGGTGCCCGTCCACGCGTACTCGCTGGGCATGAAGCAGCGGCTCGGCCTGGCCAACGCGCTGACCTCCGAGCGGGAGCTGCTCGTCCTCGACGAGCCGACCAACGGGCTCGACCCGCAGGGCACGCGCGAGGTCCGCAACCTCATCGGCTCGCTCGCCGGGACCGGCGCCACCGTCTTCGTCTCCAGTCACCTGCTGTCCGAGATCGAGCAGGTGTGCACCCACGCCGCCGTCATGAGCAACGGCAACCTCGTCGCCCAGGGGACGCTCGCCTCGCTGCGCGACGGCGGGGCCGGCCGCGTCGTCGTCCGCACGCGCGAGCCCGGCCGCGCGGCCGCCGTGCTGCGCCGGCTGGGGCTCGAGGTGGCCGACGGCGGCGCCCCCGCGCCCGGGGACGGGTACGACGACGCGGCCGTTCGCGCCGCGCACGGCCCGGCGGATCCGGCGCCCGAGCGGATCGTCGCCGAGCTGGTGGCCGACGGCGTGGGCGTGCGTGGGTTCGCGGTGGAGCATTCGACACTGGAGGAGCGGTTCGTGCAGCTGACGGGGGAGGGGTTCGACGTTGAGCGCTGAGCCGGACGCGGCCGAAGACGCGCGGGGCCCGGGCGGCTCCGGGGCCGAGCACCGGGCGGCGGCGCCCGAGCGTGTCGTGCGGCCGGGCGCGCTCCGCACAGGGACGGCGCTGCTGTTCTCCGAGCTGGGGCTGCTGTACCGCCGGCGGCGGACGTGGGCGCTGTTCGCGGCGCTGGCCGCCGTGCCGGTGCTCATGGGCGTGGCCGTCCGCGTCTCGTCGGGGCCGCCCCGCGGGCGCGGGCCCGCGTTCCTGGACCAGGTGGCCGGCAACGGGCTGTTCCTGGCCGTGGCCGCGCTGTTCGTGTGCACGCCGCTGTTCCTGCCGCTGACCGTCTCCGTGGTCTCCGGGGACTCGGTGGCGGGGGAGGCCTCCCAGGGGACGCTGCGCTACCTGCTCACCGCGCCGGTCCGGCGGGCCGGGCTCCTGGCCGTGAAGTACGCGGCCGCCGTCGTGTTCTGCCTGTCCGCGGCGGTGGTCGTGGCCGGGGCCGGGGTGCTGACCGGGTTGGCGTTGTTCGACACCGGGCCGGTGGTCTTGCCGTCGGGGAGCACGATCGACACGGCCGAGACACTGGCGCGCATCGGGCTGATCGCCCTGTACTCGGCGGTGTCGCTGGCCGGGTTTGCGGCGATCGGGCTGTTCGTCTCGACGCTCACGGACGTGCCGGTCGGGGCGATGGCCACCGCCGTGGTGCTGGCCATCGTGTCCCAGATCGTGGGGTCCCTGCCGCAGCTGGAGTGGCTGCACCCGTGGCTGTTCACGCACCACTGGCTGGGGTTCGCAGACCTGCTGCGGGAGCCGATCCTGTGGGACTCGTTCCGCGAGAACGCGCTGCTGCAGGCCGGGTACGTGGCCGTCTTCGGGTCCCTGGCGTACGGGCGCTTCGCGTCGAAGGACATCCTGAGCTGACGCCCGTCGACTCGGAAGGTCCGGGACGACTACCCAGGACCGACCCCGGATCGTCGGCGGCCCTCGGAGTGGCGGAATGGGGCCGCGTGGGACCTGACGGTGTCCCGGGACCGCGCGTTGACGGGTGGGTCAACGCCGGTCCGCAGACCCGCCGCGTGCGAGGAGACCCGTCGCGTGCGAGATGACCCAGCATGCCGGGTCGTCTCGCACGCGTCGGGTCGCTTCGTGCGTAGGGGGTGGTGTCGCCCGCGTCGGGTCGTTTCGTGCGGGCCGGGTCGTTTCGTGCGCAGGGGGTGGTCTCGCCCGCCCCCGTCATCGGCCGGCGGCCATGCGTGGCAACGGCTTTGATCCGCTCGCGGGCCGGGTGGCGACACGCGTGCAGCGAGCCGGTGGGGGCCGCGGCCCGCCGCGTCAGTCCCGCAGCCGCTCCAGCCCCGCCAGGATGATCTCCAGCCCGGCCAGGAACGCCTTCCTCGCCCGGTCGGGCGCCCCCATCCCGGCCTCGAGGGCCTCGCGGAACGCCTCGCCGGCCCCGGCGTCGGCCTCCCACACCACGGCCGGCGCCGCGGCGTCGAGGGCCGAGCCGAGCACGAACGAATCGATGATCGTGATCGCCTCCAGCCGCTCCTCCGGGCCGAACCCGGCGCCGGCCAGCGCGTCGGCCAGCGCGTCGTAGACCCGCAGCGTCGTCGGGTCCCGCACGGTGTGCGTGGTCAGCAGCGGGATCAGCCGCGGGTGCCGCGCGTACGAGTCCAGGTAGACGACCGCGATCCGCCGCAGCACGTCCCGCCAGTCCGCGCCGCCGCCGTCGGGCACCTCCACGGCGCCCATCGCCGTTCCGCGCATCAGCTCGACGATCTCGGCCTTGCCGCCCACGTGGTTGTAGAGCGAGGACTGGCGGACCTTCAGCGCGTCGGCGACCTGCGGGATGGTGAACTCGCCGTGCTTGTCGACCAGGCGCAGGGCCGCCCGCGCGATCGACTCCGGGGAGAGCTTCGGGCTGCTCGGGCGGGCCATGCATGCTCCTGACGTGGGCGGATCCAACTTCAACGAATCCTATTCGTTTTTCCTCTTGCGCGCCGCCTGTGACACCCCTCATACTCATAAACGAATCAAATTCGTTTATCGGTGGCTCCGCCGCCGGAACCCACGAGGAGCAGCACGCCATGCAGGAGATCGTCCTCCAGACCCCGCCGTCCCCGCCCTGCCGCACGGAGGCGCCGGGGCGCGGCACCGCCGTCGTCGGCCTGGTCCAGCACCGCTGGCAGGAGGACGGCGCCGCGCTCCGCGCGGAACTCGCCGAGGGCATTGCCCGCGCCGCAGGCCACGGCGCGGCCGCCGTGTTCCTGCCCGAGCTGACGCTCTCGCGCTACCCGGCGGACACGCTGCCGGAGGGCGTCCCTTCCGACGCCGCCGAGGACCTGCTCGAGGGACCGACCTTCGCGTTCGCCGCCGAGCAGGCCGCCCGCCGCGGCGTCCACGTCCACGCGTCCCTCTACCAGCGCTCCGACGCCGGAGACGGGCTCGGCCTGAACACCGCGATCCTCGTCGCCCCCGACGGGACGCTGGCCGGCGCCACCCACAAGCTGCACATCCCGCGCACCGCCGGCTACCACGAGGACCGGTACTTCCGGCCCGGCCCCGCCGGGGACCCCTACCCGGTCCACGAGGGCCCCGCCGGGCTGCGGCTGGGCCTGCCCACCTGCTGGGACGAGTGGTTCGCCGAGCCCGCCCGCATCTACTCGCTGGCCGGCGCGGACGCCCTCGCCTACCCGACCGCCATCGGCTCCGAGCCGGACCACCCGGCGTTCGACACCGAGCCGCTGTGGCGCCAGACCATCGTCGGCAACGGAATCGCCAACGGCCTGCACATGATCGTCCCGAACCGCTGGGGCGACGAGGGCAAGGTCTCCTTCTACGGGTCCTCCTTCATCTCCGACCCGTTCGGCCGCATCCTGGTCCGCGCCCCAAGGCAGGGCTCGGCCGTCCTCGTCGCCCCGCTCGACCTCGACGCCCGCCGCGACTGGCTCACCCTCTTCCCGTTCCTGCGCACCCGCCGCCCGGACACGTACGGCGCGCTCACCGCGCCGGTCGCGGGCACGCCGCTGGGGGAGCGGGAGGACGACGGCGGCGCCCGCACGCGCCCGGAGCCCGCGCAGGCGCCGGCCGCCGCGGCCGTGGCGGGGGCGTAGCCGTGGGGTACCGCATGCCGGCCGAGACCGGCCCCCAGGAGCGGGTCTGGATGGCCTTCCCCTCCGGCGGCTACACGCTGGGGGACACCGAGGAGCAGGCCGAGGCCGCCCGCGCGGCCTGGGCCGAGACCGCCCGCGCCGTCGCCCGCTTCGCCCCGGTGACCATGGTCGTGGACCCGGCCGCGAAGGACGACGCGCAGCGCCACCTCGGCGACGCCGTCGACTACGCGGTCCGGCCCCTGAACGACGCGTGGATGCGGGACATGGGCCCGACGTTCGTGCGGGGCGCCGACGGGGCGCTCGCCGCCGTCGACTGGGGGTTCAACGGCTGGGGCGCCCAGGACTGGGCCGAGTGGGACCGCGACCGGCACATCGCCGGGGAGGTCGCCGGGCTGGCCGGCGTCCCGAGCGTCCGGGCCCGGATCGTCAACGAGGGCGGCGGCATCCACACGGACGGAGAGGGCACGGTCCTGGCCACCGAGACCGTCCAGCTCGACCCCGGCCGCAACCCCGGGGCCACGAAGGCCGACATCGAGGCGGAATTCGCCCGGCTCCTCGGCGCGCTCAAGACCGTCTGGCTGCCCTGCGGGCTGACCAGGGACAACGGCCGGTTCGGCACGCGCGGGCACGTGGACATCGTCGCGGCCATCCCCAGCCCCGGCACCGTCCTGCTGCACGACCAGCGCGACCCCGCCCACCCGGACCACGGGGTCTCGCGCCGGATCCGCGCGGTGTTCGAGGGCTCGACCGACGCCGCCGGCCGGCCCTGGCGGATCCTGTCCGTCCCGGCGCCGGCCACCCTGCGCGACGGCGAGGGGTGGGTCGACTACTCCTACCTCAACCACCTGGTCGTCAACGGCGGCGTCGTCGCCTGCACCTTCGACGACCCCCACGACGCCGAGGCCCTGGCCGTCCTCGCCCAGGCCTACCCGGGCCGCGAGGTCGTCGGCGTCGACGCCCGGGAGATCTTCGCCCGCGGCGGAGGCATCCACTGCATCACCCAGCAACAGCCGACCGCGCACCCGACCGCGTAGCCGCCCGCCCGACCCACCTCCCTTCCTGCTGAGGAGCCCACCATGGCAACCACCGCCACCCACCCGACGGCCCTGACGCCGCGCGTCGTGACCGCCTTCCTGGGCACGTGGGTGCTCGCCCTGCTGGCGGCCAACCTCGTTCCCGTCATGATCGGCGCGCTCGTCGCCGACCTGGGGTTCGACATCTCGGCCGCCGCCGGCCTCGCGACCGCCATGTCCCTCGGGACGGCCGGGGCGATCTTCGCCACGAACGCCGTCGTCGCCCGCCTGTCCCGCCCCGTCCTGGCCCGGATCGGCCTGGCGACCCTCGCCGCGGGCTTCGGGCTCGGGGCGGTCGCCATGACCCCGGCCGCGGTCTCCGCCGGCGTCGTCCTCGGCGGCATCGGGGCGGGCATCACGGTCGCCGCGGCGACGGCGGCGTCGGCGATGACCGCCGACCCGGACAAGACGGCCAGCGCCGTCATGATCGTCAACCGCCTCTTCGCCGCGCTGCTGCTGGCCGTGATCCCGTTCCTGGGCCAGAACCTGCGGCTGATCCTGGCCATCCCGGCGGTGCTGGGCCTGGCCGGGCTACTCACCGCGGGCGGGCTGCCGTCGGTGGGGCGCGTCCCCCGCGCCGCCGCCCCGGCCGTCCCCGCCGCGGACGGGGCCGCCGTCGTCCCCGCCCCGCAGCGGCCGGCGACGCCCGCGCCCCGCGCCCGCGTCGGCCTGCTGGCCGTCGTCCTCGCCACCGTCTTCGGCCTGTGGTCGATGACGGAGGACATGGTCTACGCCATGACGGAACTGCTGGCGACCACCCACGTGGGCCTGGCCGTAGAACAGTCCTCGATGCTCATCTCGCTGAACATCGTCGGCGGGCTCGCCGGCGCCCTGGTCGCGCCCCTCGCCCTGCGCACGGTCGGGCGGTCGTGGTCGATCTTCGCAATCGTCGTCGTCAGCTCGGTGAGCAAGTTCCTGATCGTCACGACCACCATCCCGGCCGTCTACGCCGTGGCGATCGTCGCCTGGGGCGTCATGTACGGCGCGGTGCTGTCCCTGGTGTTCGCCCTGGCCGCCCGCATGGACGTCACGGGCCGCGTGGCCGCGCTCGTCTCCGGCGTCTACATCACGGGCATCGCGCTCGGACCGCTGGTCGGCGGGGTGCTCATCGAGTCCGTCGGGCTCCTGCAGTTCGGCCTACTGGCCGGCGTACCGAGCCTCGCGTTCGGCGCCGCGCTCCTCGTGGTCTCGCGGCGGAGCGGCGTGTCCGAGCACGGCGGCGCCACGCCGGCCGCGTCCGAGCCGGCGCTCGAGGCCGCCCCGTGAGCCGCGACCTCGTCCTGCTCGCGGACACGGTCCACACCCTCGACCCGGCCACGGAGCGCGGCCCCGAGCCCGTGCAGGCGGTCCTGGTCCGCGGCGGGAGGATCGCCGAGCTCGGGGACCGGCGCCGGGCGAGGTCCTGGGCGGGCGCGGGCGCCGACGTCGTCGACCTCGGGGCGGCTACCCTGGCGCCGGGTCTTATCGACGGGCACCTGCACCCCGTGATGGGCCTGACGTTCAGCGAGGGACACGACCTCTCCGGCGTCGAGTCGCTGGAGCACCTGCGCGCGGCGCTCCGCCGGGCGGCGGCGGACGACGGCGGCGGCCCGGACGGGTGGGTCAGCTGCTGGGGCCTGGACCCCAACGTGTTCGCCGGGGCGGCCGTGGACAACGCGGTGCTCGACGAGGCGGTCCCGGACCGGCCCGTGTTCATCCGCTTCTCCGACGCCCACTCCGGGGTGGCCAGCACCACCGCCCTCCGCAAGGCCGGGGTGGCGGGTCCGGTGGAGTTCGACCAGGCGGCCGAGGTGGTGTGCGACGGGGCCGGGCAGCCCACGGGGCACCTGCTGGAGGACGCCGCCGTGAACCTGGTCTTCGACCACGTGCCGCGGGCCGCGCCGGCCGACCGCCGCCGGCGTCTCGCCCGCCTGTTCCGGGACATGGCCGCCACGGGGCTGGTGGGGGCGCACGTCATGGACTTCGAGGAGGACAGCGGCGAGCTGCTCGCGGCGCTGGACGACGACGGCGCCCTGTCACTGCGGCTGCGCTGCGCCCCGTTCTGCTTCCCGGGCGTGGGCGTGGAGGCGCTCGACGAGCTCGTGGCCCTCCAACGGCGGGGCGGGCGCGACTGGAGGGTCGACGGCGTGAAGTTCATGATCGACGGGACGATCGACGGCGGCACCGCCTGGCTCCAGGCACCCGACACCCACGGGGAGTCGGTGGCGCCGTTCTGGCCGGACCCGGAGGAGTACGCGTGGGCCGTGGAGCACCTCGCCGACGCCGGGGTCCCGACCGTCACCCACGCCATCGGGGACGCCGGCGTCGAGTTCGCGCTACAGACCCTGTCCGGCGTGCGCCGGACGGCGGCCCCGCACCGGATCGAGCACATCGAGACGATCCCGGACGACCTGGTGCCGCTCTTCGCCCGCCACCGCGTCACCGCGAGCATGCAGCCCACCCACTGCACGCACTACACGGCGGCGGACCAGAGCGACAACTGGTCCGAGCGGCTGGGTCCCGAGCGCGCGAACCGGGCCTTCCGGACCCGGGACCTCCGCGACGCGGGGGCCGTCCTGGCGTTGGGCTCCGACTGGCCGGTCGCCCCCTACGACCCGCGGGCCGTCCTGGCCGACGCCCAGCTGCGCCGTCCCGCCGGCCGGGCCGACTCCGAGCCGATCCTGCCGAAGCAGTCGCTCACGGCGCGGATGGCGCTCGAGGGCTACACGACCATGGCCGCCGCCGCGGCGGGGGACCCGGCGGCGGGACGCATCGCCGTCGGACAGCGGGCGGACTTCACCGCGTTCGCCGTCGACCCGCTGGCCGCGCCGCCGGACGAGCTAGCGGACGCCCCGATCGCGCTCACGGTCCTGGGCGGGCGGATCACGCACCGGGCTCAGGAGGTCTAGCGGGCGCGGCGCCGGGCCGGAGGCTCCGGCGGCAAGCCGCGGGTCCGGCACCGTCTGGGTCGATGCCGGGCCCGCGGGGTCTAGGACCTATTCGGCGACGTTGATGAAGCCCACGATGATGGCGGTCCACCACGCGGCCTGCGAGATCGTCGCGCACAGGACCATGTGGACGCGCTGTCCGATCGGCAGGGACATGAACGTCGTGCGCGAGGGCATGCGGACGAGCCGCCGCATCAGGGGGATCAGCAGGATCCCATTGACGGTCAACACCAGGACGGCGATGAGCTTGGCGACCGTCAGCGTCGAGGCGAGGTCGGGCTCGAGGAACACGCCGGTCGCGAGCATGACGACGACGCCGCCCCAGATCAGCGGACTGGCGGCGGCGTCGAGCCGGATGGTCTCGAACAGCTCGCGCCGTCCGAACAGCCACAGCATGCCGTGCCAGTCGACCATGACTACCGCGCCGAAGGACCCGACGAGGGCCAGGACATGGATCACCAGCGCGATCAGGTGGGTGCTGTCGTCCGTTTGGACGAAGGAGGACAGGTAGACCGTCAGGGCCCAGAGGGCGATGGCCACGACGGCGAGCACGCCCACGAACTGCCGTGTCTGGCGTTCCGTGTGGCGGCGGAGGGAGAACTCTGCGGCCGTGGAGCGGGCCATGGCGCACCTTCTTCAATTGTGGCCGCTTCCCCAAGGCGGCATGCGGGTGTGGTACCGCTGGAACGCACGACACCCGTCCGTGGTTCACGCGAAACGCCCCCCAAAATTGGGGGGGCGGCCGGGGCGCCCCCCGAAGGCGGACGGTCGCTCAGCCGGCGCGCAGGAAGTCCAGGGCGACGTCGGTGGCCTCCGGGCACTCCTCGAAGTAGGCATGCCGCGCGCCCTCGAACCGGTGGATCCGCGCAGCGGGAATCCGGTCGGCGAGGAGGCCGGCGTTGGCCGGCGGGATCATGGCGTCGTCCGTGCCCTGGAGGACCAGGGTCGGGGCGCGCAGCGCGCCGAGCAGGTCGGAGGTGTCGTGTTGCCGGCTGGCCTTTCGGTGCCCGACGCGGGCCCTCGGGGCGGCGGGGGCGGCGACGACGGCGGGGTTGGGTTCGTGGTCCGCGAGCCAGGCGGGCGTGTACATCAACTCGAGCAGGGCGCGCCGGCCCGCCTGGCCGGGCTTCCCGAACGCGACGGCCGTGGCCCGGTCCATGGTGACCGCGGCGGCGCCGCCGGGGGAGGTGCAGCCGAGGACCAGGCGGTCCACGCGGTCCGGGTGGTCGAGCGCGACCCACTGGGCGACCTTGCCGCCCATCGAGATCCCGTAGACGTGGAACCGGTCGATGCCGGCCGCGTCCAGGGCGGCGACGGCGTCGGCGGCGAAGCGGCGGGTCGAGTACCCGGCGTGGTCGGCCGGCGCGCTGCCGCCGGTGCCGAGGTAGTCCGGCCGGACGACGGTGTGGTGCCGGGCAAGATCGGGCAGCACGCGGTCCCACCAGTGCCGGTCCGTCCCCTGGCCCGGCAGGAGCAGGAGCGCCGGTCCGGAACCGTCGACGGCGAACGCGATCCGCGAGCCGTCCGCGGCGGTCGTGGCGGGCATGTGGTCCTCCTTCGGGATCGCAGCCAGACTAGCGCCCGCGGTCCGCGCGGCGGTTCCACTGGCGGCGCGGGCATGATGGGATGTTCCCGAGACCGGTCCACGATTCAGCGGCACCGGCCGTCCGGCACCAAGGAAGGCGACGCCCATGACGTACAACGACCCGACCCCCGGCAATTCCGCCCGGAGGGCGGCCGAGGCGGCCCGCGTGCGGGCCAACGCGGCCAGGGCCAGGGCGAACTCCGCCCGGGACCGCGCCATGGGCTACGCAAGGAGCCCCGAGGCCAAGGCGACGGCCAAGCGCGCCGTCGACGCCGCCGGCCGGCTCGTGAAGCTGGCCAACAGCCCGGCCGCCCGCGACCTGTACCGGCAGGCCGGGGACATCATCAAGGACGTCCGCAAGCCGAAGGCCCGCTAGCAAGGGGAGGCGCGCCCCGCCGTCATCGCCCGGACAACGACTGCGGGGCGCGCCAGTCTGCAAAGCCCCTCGGGAAACGCTACACGCCGGCGCGCGCGGCGTGCGGAACCGGCAGCCCGAGGGAGTCCCGCAGCGTCGCACCCGGGTACTCCGTCCTGAACAGTCCGCGCCGTTGCAGCTCGGGGACGACGAGGTCCACGAAGTCCTCGAGCGAGGCCGGATACGCCGGGCACATCAGGTTGAAGCCGTCGCACGCGCCGGACTCGAACCACGCCTGGATCTCGTCGGCGACGGACTCGGGCGTCCCGACCATGGTCGCGTGCCCGCCACCGGCGGCGAGGTAGCCGAGCAGCTCGCGCAGCGTCGGCCGCCGGGTGGCGATGATCCGCTGGACGGTGGCGTACCGGCCCTGCGGCCCGGCGAACTCCCCGATCGGCGGCAGGTCCTCCACTGGCGCGTCGAGGTCGTGCCCCGTGTAGTCCTGCCCGGTGAACACGCCCAGCTGCGCGAGGGCCTGCTCAGTGACCAGGTAGGCATCCAGCGCGGCCTTCTTCGCGAGGGCCTCCTCGTGGGTCGCCCCGACATACGTGACGAGCCCGGGCAGGACGGCGACGCCGTCGGCCTCCCGCCCGGCGGCGTCGACGCGCCGCCGCAGGTCGGTCGCGTACTCCAGGGCCGCCTCGCGGTCCCACGCCACCGAGTACACGGCCTCGGCGTGGCGGGCCGCCAGGTCCCGGCCCGCCTCCGACGCCCCGGCCTGGAACAGGACGGGCCGGCCCTGCGGGCAGCGCGGGACCGTCAGCGGCCCCTCGACGCGGAAGTGCTCCCCGGCGTGGCCGACCGGGTGGATCCGCTCCGCGTCCAGGTACCGGGCGCCGGAGCGGTCGACGGCGAGGCCGCCCTCCTCCCAGGAGTCCCAGAGCGCGGTGAGCGCCCCGATGAACTCCGCGGCCCGCGCGTACCGCTCGGCGTGGGCGGGCAGGGCCTCCATCCCGTGGTTGCGGGCCTCGGCGTCGAACATCGAGGTGACGATGTTCGCCCCGGCCCGGCCGCCGCTGATGTGGTCCAGGGACGCGAGCATCCGGGCGGCGTGGAACGGCGTGTAGAAGCTGGCCGAGACCGTGGTGACCAGCCCGATCCGCTCCGTGGCGCGGGCCATCGCGGACAGGGCCGTGATCGGCTCGAGGAACCACGTGGTCCCGGCCGAGTACTGGGGATTCACGGCGTGCCCGTCGGCGAAGAACACGGCGTCGAGGCAGCCGCGTTCGGCGGTGCGGGCCAGCTCCTCGAAGTAGGCGATGTCGCCGAGGCGGTCCGCGGAGGAGGCGGGGTGGCGCCACGCGGCCGAGTGGTGGCCGGCCCCGTACAGGAAGGCGTTGAGGTGCAGCGTGCGCATGGGGCTAGTCCATGACGAGGCCGCCGTCGACCACCAGGTTCTGCCCGGTGACCGCGCGCGACCAGTCCGACGCGAAGAACAGGACGGCGGACGCGAACTCGGCCGGCGTCGTCACCCTCCGCAGGGGGGTGGAGCCGGCGATCAGGTCGAACACCTCGTCGGGCGTCGCCGCGGAGGCGTCCGTGGTGCGCAGCAGGCCCCCGGAGACCATGTTGACGCGGATGTTCTCCGGGCCGAGGTCCGCGGCGAACGTGCGGGTCAGGGACAGCAGGGCGGCCTTCGCCGCGGTGTAGTCGTGGTAGGGGACCACCGGGTTCTGGAAGAGGTTGGTGCCGATGTTCACGACGCTGCCGCCGGCGGCCGCGCGCAGGCCGGGCAGCGCGGCCTGGATCGTGTTCACCGCCCCGCCGAGGATGCCCTCCAGCTGCGCGGCGAACTCGGGGTAGCCGATCCCGTCCGCCTTGGGGCGGGCGTCCCCGTTGAACGTGAAGTCCGGCAGGGCGTTGTTCACGACCGTCGTGACGGGGGAGTTGAAGTGCTCCTCCGCGGCGCGGAAGAGGGCGTCGACCTGTTCGCGGTCGGTGACGTCGGCCTCGAGCGCGACGGCGCGGTCCGCGCCGAGGCCCGCCGCCAGCGCCCGTGCGGCCTCCCCGCTGCGCCGGTAGTTGACGACGACGCGGGCGCCCTCGTGGGCGAACGCCTGGGCGATCTCCCGCCCGAGCCCGCGGCCGGCCCCGGTGACCAGAACGGTCTGCTTCTGCAGTGACATCTTCGTGCCTTCCCTTCGTAGGGAAGGGTGCGTGGCGGGGCGGACGCGAGTCCGCGCCGGCTCGGCATCCCTTCGCTCGCATGATCGAGATCAGGTTCGACGGGTCTTGTCTCAGCCGTTGCCGGCACCCCGTGTCGAGTCCTGCCGGTTACCGTAGCAGACGTGGCGCGCGTCCCAGCGGCAGGGTCCGGGTGGACGACGGCGGCGTCAGTCCAGCAGGCCGGTCTCCAGGAACGCGTCCAGCCGCCGGCCGAACGGAGCGACGTCGATGCCCTCGCCGGCCAGCCACTCCGCCGAGTAGTACTTGTCGACGTAGCGCTCGCCGGGGTCGCAGATCAGGGCGACGACGCTGCCCCGCCGGCCCGCGGCGACCATCTCGGAGACGATCCGCAGCGCGGCCCAGAGGCCGGTGCCGGTGGAGGCGCCGGTGCGGCGGCCCAGGAGCCGCTCGAGGAACAGGACCGACGCGACCGAGGCCGCGTCCGGCACGCGCATCATCCGGTCGATGCCGGTGCCGATGAAGCTGGCCTCGACGCGCTGTCGGCCGATGCCCTCGATCCGCGAGCCCGCGGGCGTGGTCGCCGTGGGGTCGCCGTCGCGCCAGCCATGGAAAAACGCGGAGTTCTCGGGGTCGGCAACGCAGATCCCCGTGGCGCGGCCGGTGTAGCGGACGTAGCGGGAGAGCGTCGCCGAGGTGCCGCCGGTTCCCGCGGTGGCCACGATCCACTCCGGCTCGGGGTGCTCCTCGAGGGCCAGCTGCTCGAAGATCGACTCGGCGATGTTGTTGTTCCCGCGCCAGTCCGTGGCCCGCTCCGCGTACGTGAACTGGTCCATGTAGTGCCCGCCCGTTTCCCGCGCCAGGCCGATCGCGGCGTCGTAGACCTCGTCGGCGTTGTCGACGAAGTGGCAGGTCCCGCCGTGGAAGTGGATCAGGTCGACCTTCTGGGCGCTGGTCGAGCGCGCCATGACGGCGACGAACGGCACCCCGATCAGCCGCGAGAAGTAGGCCTCGGACACCGCGGTGGAGCCGCTGGAGGCCTCGATGACGGGCCGGCCGGGGCGGATCCACCCGTTGCACAGCGCATGCAGGAACAGGGACCGGGCGAGCCGGTGCTTCAGGGAGCCCGTGGGGTGCGTCGACTCGTCCTTGAGGTACAGGCCGACGCCCCAGGCCTCCGGCAGCGGCACGCGCAGCAGGTGCGTGTCCGCCGACCGGTTCGCCTCGGCCCGCACCTTCTGGACCGCCTCGGCGAGCCACCGCCGGTACTCCGGGTCGTACCGGTCGAGGTCCTCCTCGGGGGCGACGGCGGGGCCGGGGTGCGCGGCGGTCATGCGGTTCCTTTCGGAGTGGGACTCGTGGGTCCCACGAGTCTTGCATGACGGCAGACGCCGGGACACCAGCTAGAACGGACGGCGGGGACCAGGAATCCGGGTTCCCCGCCGTCCGCTGGTCCGCCGTCAGACCAGTGCGGTGTCCCTGACCTCCTGCCGCTCGAGGTTGTGTGCTGCCTCGCGGCGTCCCCAGCCGCCGGGCAGCATCGCCACAGATACGACGGAGACCAGTCCGACCAGCAGAAGGTAGACGACCACGGCGTCGGAGGTGCCGAACGCCGCGAACAGCGCCGTCGCGATGGTGGGGGCGAAGGCGGGCCCGGCGATCTGCGAGATCGTGTACCCGACGGAGGCGCCGGTGTAGCGGACCTCGCGGCTGAAGACCATCGAGAACAGCGACCCGGTGACGCCGGCCGCCGGCGGCATGGCCAGACCGAACAGCAGCACTACCGCAGCGATGAAGCCGGCCACGGTTCCCGTGTTGATGAGCGCGAACGCGGGCCAGATGCTCAGGAGCATCGCGACGGCGCCCGTGAAGTACATCGTCTTTCGTCCCCAGATGTCGGAGAGTGCGCCGAACACCGGGTAGAGGACCGTGGCGATCACGGCGGCGATGAATACACCCAACAGGGTCCCCATTCGGTCGATGCCTACGATATTGGACCCGTAGTTCACCAGGTAGCTCATGGTGATGTAGGCCAGAACGCCCTGCGAGAGGTACGTGCCCGCGATGAGGAAGATCTCCCGAGGGTGGCGCCGGAAGGCCTCGACGAGGGGCACCTTGACGATCTCCTGCTGTTCGCGCGCCGCCGCGAAGGCCGGGGACTCTGCGACGCTCAGGCGGATGAGCAGTCCGACCGCGACCAGGACGGCACTGGCCAGGAACGGCAGGCGCCAGCCCCACGCCAGGAACGCGTCGTCGGGCAGGCCGGCGGCGGTCAAGAAAGCCACGGTGGCCAGGGCGGTGCCGGCAGGGGCGCCGGTCTGGGGGAAGGCGCCGTAGAACCCCTTCTTGCCCCGGGGTGCGTGTTCGACGGCCATGAGTGTCGCACCGCCCCACTCGCCGCCGACCATGACGCCCTGGAACAGGCGCAGCACGGTCAGCAGGATCGGAGCCGCGACGCCGATCTGCGCGTAGCCCGGCAGCAGGCCCATGAGCAGGGTGGCCAAGCCCATGCCGACCAGCGAGATGACCAGCATCTTCTTCCGGCCGACTCGGTCGCCGAAGTGGCCGAAGACGATGCCGCCAACGGGGCGGGCAAGGAAGCCGACGCCGAAGGTCGCGAAGGACAGCAGCGTGCCCATCAGCGGGGTGGCCTCGGGGAAAAACAGCCGCGGGAAAACGAGGGCCGCGGCGGTGCCGTAGATGAAGAAGTCGTAGTACTCGACCGTGGTCCCGATGAAGCTGGCCATGGCCACCTTCAAGGGCGACGTGGGCCGCGGGGCTTGCTTGGTGGACATCAGGCCTCCTGGAGTGCGGGAACGTGAACGGACAGGACAGCGGCCACGGCGCCGCGCAGCAGTGCTAGGGCCTCCTCCGGGTCGCGGACGGCATGGGGCTGGCGCCAGGCGACGACGCCGTCGGGCCGCACGAGCAGGGCGCCGGCCTCGGCGGTCTCCCGCACGCGCGCCCAGTACAGGTACGGGTCGGTGATGCCGTCCTGGCCGATGACGACGGTGCGCAGGTACGGCGCCCCGAGCCGGGCGGCGGCCTCCTTCCACGCGGTGCCGGAGAGTCCGGTCAACAGCGTGAAGTGTCCATGGCCCGTGACGTCGATGGTCGAAACCCGGCGACCATCGGGTCCGACCAGCCATGCGTGCGGGATCTTGGCGCCTGGGCGTGTTGTCGGCTGCGCGTACAGGCCCGGGTCGCGTTCGAAGACCTCATCGCCCGCCTCGGGGTCGGGGATGACGGCGGAGCTCGCGTACCGCTGGTTGGTTTCGACGCCGAGCGCGTTGAACTCGTCGTTCTTGAGCTCCAGGGCCCCGAGGAGCCGTTCCCGCAGCGCCTCACCCTCCGCGGTGGGGGCGTTGAGGCGGGCCAGGCCGTGGGCGACATCCTGGGTGCCATCCGGGCCGCGCGTATCGAAGCATTCCCGCAGCGGCGCGTAGTCGAGGCGCGACTGGTTGGCGCGGGCGACGATCTGTGCGCCGACCGGTGTCCGCTCGTCCGAGTACGTCTCTAGCAGGCCCGGCCCGGCCCACCCCTTGACCGCGTAGGCGAGCTTCCATGCGAGGTTGAAGGCGTCCTGCATGCAAGTGTTGGACCCAAGGCCGCTGCTCGGCGGGTGCCGGTGCGTCGCATCCCCGCCGCAGAAGACGCGGCCCTTCGACATCGAGGTCGCATGTTGCTGGTTCACGTACCAGGTGCTGGATCCCTGAAGCTCGACCTCGAGGTCCGGATCGCCGACGAGCGTACGGATCTGGGCGAGGACGCGTTCATCGGACAGGTCGGGCTCGCCAGCGGTCAGGTCGAAGCCCCAGCCGGCGATCCACTCGTCCCAGGGGCGGACGGCGCGCAGCAGGCCCATGCCGATCTCTCCGAAGTTGGCTGCCGGATTGAGGATCCAGTGCAGGATCGACGGGCGGTGCGCGACGTAGCGGGACAGATCGGCCCGGAACCTGACGTAGGCGGTTCCGGCGCGGGCCGTGTGCCCGACGAGTTCCAGCCCGATGTCCTCGGCGATGCGGCTCTTGGCCCCGTCGGCACCCACCAGGTAGCGGGCGCGCACGGAGTACTTCTGGTCGGACGTGCGGTTCAGCAGGTGCACCGTGACGCCGTCGTCGTCCTGCTCATGCCCCAGGTACCGCGTGGAGAAGGCGACTTTGGCGCCGCGCTCTGCCGCGTTCTTCACGAGCAGTGGCTCCATGTACGTCTGGGGGACGTCGAGCATGGTGCACGGGCTGTTCCGGGTGTAATCCCCGGCGCGGAGGTCGCCGGTGCCCCACGTCTGAAGCCGGGCGATCTCGGGGCCGGCGAGTGAGGTGGTGAAGAGCGTGTCGCCCATCTGGTCCCACGGCACGGCGTACTTCTTGGCTTCCTCCTCGAGGCCGAGGTCCCGCAGTACCTCCACGGCCCGCTGGTTGGTGATGTGGGCGCGGGGCGTGTTCGCCAGCCACGACCACTGCGACACCATCATGGTCCGCACTCCGTAGGTCGCGAGAGCCAAAGCCGTGGTCGCGCCGGTCGGTCCGGTGCCGACGACGACAACATCGGTGTCGAAGCCGGTAGGCCCGGCCGCGGCGTCGGCCGCGTCGGCGGCCCCTGTCGTGTCTGTGAAGTTCCGGGACATGGAACCCTCCTCCAGTGTTGCCTGCATCACTCTCAGGCTAGTCGACTAGCATGCCAGTAGAAGAGTGTGTGCCGAACAGCGGCACGCTTTAGTGGGAGCGTCCCCGGTCCCGGATGGCGTGTCCGGTGGCAGGATGGGCATCGGAGGAGAGGAGAGTGCGTGGCGCTGGGAAGCGAAGCAGTGGGTGGACGCCTCGCGGGCCGGGTCTATGTGGCTCTCAAGACGCGGCTCATCGAGGGCGGGTTTCCCGCCGGGCAGCGGATCTCGATGGAGGAATTGCGCGCGGAGTTCGGGGTGTCGAAACAGCCGGTGATGGAGGCGTTCCGGCAGTTGTCGTCGGACGGCATCGTGGAGATCCTTCCCCAGGTGGGCTGCCGGCCCATGGCCTACGGGCCCACCGAGGTCGCGGATTTCTTCCATGTGTTCGCGGCCTCGGAGGGTGCGGTTGCTGCGGCGGCGGCCGAACGCCGAACGCCCCTTCAGGTCGACGGGCTCCGCTCACTGTTGTCCTTGACGGAGGGCCTCTCGGGTGTCGCTGACCCCTCGTTGCGCGCCAGACGCTACCGGGAGGCGAACCGGGACTTTCACGACCAGATCCAGCAGATGGCCGGCTCCCGGGTCATTGAGTCGCTGTCTCGGCGCATGTGGGATCTCAGTGACTACCTCGTCAACACCCTTGGCGCCGGTGGCAACTTCAGCGAGCACACCGAACACCGCCATGCCGACCACGTGCGGATCGTCGAAGCGCTGGAGGCCGGGGACGCGAACGCGGCCCGGCGGGAGATGTCTGGACACATCCTCCATACGGTGCGCCTGCTGGGGCTCGACTAGCCGCGATCACGGACCCTGCGGCCTCGGGGCGGGTGCCGGGGCCGGCGCAACTGCGTGACGGCCGGTGTCGCGGCATGACGCCATGCTACGTCCGCGGGCGCGCGCGCCATGGCCCGGGCCCGGCGGCCGGGGCGCCTGCCCGTCACAGGCCGTCGCCGGGCGTCTCACGGCGCCGCACGCTCGGCGACGCGGCCGCGGCGTCCCTAGCGTGGCGTGACGATCCACCCCCTCCCGCCGAAAGAACCACGATGACCGCTCCCGTCTCCGCCGCCGCCCCACAGCACGCGGCCCCCGCCCCCACCCGCCTGCGTGGCCGCCTCGGCACCGCCTCGATCGTGTTCATCGTCGTCGCCGCGGCCTCGCCGCTGGGCGTCATCGGCGGGCCGGTCCCGCTGGGGATCGCCGGCGGGAACGGCACGGGCTTCCCGTTCGCCTACGTCGTCGCCACGGTGGTCCTGCTGCTCTTCGCCGTGGGATTCACGCAGATGACCGCCCACGTGCGGACCGCCGGCGCCTTCTACTCGTACGTGGCCCGCGGCCTCGGGCAGGCCGCCGGGCTCGGGGCGGCCTTCGTCGCGCTGCTCGCCTACCTGGCGCTCACGGCCGGCGTCTTCGGCCTGCTCGGCCCCGGGATGGCGGCGCTGGTGGCGGCCTACGGCGGACCCGAGTGGCCGTGGTGGGCCTGGTCCGCGGCCGGGTTCGCGGCGGTGGCCGTGCTGGGCTACCGGAACATCGAGCTCTCCGGACGGGTCCTGGCGGTGCTGCTGCTCGCCGAGGTCGCCGTCGTCGTCGCGCTCGACGCCGTCGTCCTGGCCGCCGGGGGAGGGCCGGAGGGGTTCGCGACCGGCGCCGTCACGCCGGCGGAGATCGTCTCCGGCTCGCCCGGCATGGGGATCCTGTTCGCCATCCTGAGCTTCGTCGGGTTCGAGGCGACCGCCGTGTTCCGGGACGAGGCCAAGGACCCGGAGCGGACCATCCCGCGCGCCACCTACATCTCCCTGATCGGCATCGGGCTGTTCTACACGGTGTCCTCGTGGCTGCTCATCGGCGCCGTGGGGGAGTCGCGCGTCGTCGCCGAGGCGGCCGCCCGCCCCGGGACGCTGCTCCAGGACACGACCGTCCAGTACCTGGGCGCGGTGGGCGGGCACATCGTCCAGCTGCTCTTCGTGACCAGCCTGTTCGCCTGCATCCTCTCGTTCCACAACATCGCCGCCCGGTACCTCTTCCAGCTCGGGGCGCGCGGCGTGCTGCCGGCGCGGCTGGGACGCGTGCACCCGCGGCTGGCCGCGCCGTCCACGGCGTCGCTCGTCGTGTCGCTGGCCGCCGGCGGGCTCATCGCTGCCGCCGCCCTGGCCGGCCTGGACCCGATCGCGCAGTTCTACACCTGGCTCGGCGGCATCTCCTCCGTGGGCGTCGTGGTCCTGCTGGTCGCCACCAGCGTCGCCATCCTCGCGTTCTTCGCGCGGACCGGCCGGGCCGGCCGGACCTGGTCCCGCGGGATCGCCCCCGCCGCGGGCCTGCTGGGCCTGCTCGGGTTCCTCGCCATCATCCTCGCCAACCTGCCGGCCCTGGTCGCGGAGGAGTCCTTCGGGCCGTTCTCCACCGGGATCCTGGTGCTGCTGGCGGGGGCCTTCGCCGCGGGCCCGCTGGTGGCGCGCCGCCGGCCCGGGCTGTCCCTGGACTGACCCGCACGACGAGCGCCCCGCCGTCGTCCTCCACACCCCTGCCGCGCCGCGGCGCCGGTGGCTAGGCTGGCACCACCGCCGGCACCGTGAAAGGACCGCCATGGAGAAGATCGACGCCACCGAGACCGCGCTCGTCGTGGTGCACCTGCAAAACGACATCGTCGCCCCCGGCACCGCGTTCGGGACCCTGTTTCGCGCCGAGGTCGAGCGCGTCGGCACGATCGGGCAGGTGAACCGGCTCGCCGCCGCCCTGCGCGCGGCCGGGGGCCGGGTCGTGTGGGTGCGCATCGCCCTGGAACCCGACTACTCGGACTCGAACCCGGGGATCCCGCTGCTGGCCATGGCGCAGGAGGCGGGCGCGCTCGCCGAGGGGACGCCGGGGGCGGAGCTCACCGAGGAGGCGGACGTCCGCCCCGAGGACCACGTCGTGCGGCACTCGCGCCCCAACCCGTTCGTCGACACGAACCTGGCCCGCGAGTTCGGCGGGCTGGACAACGTCATCGTGGCCGGCGTCGCGACGAACGCGTCGGTCGAGTCCACCTTCCGGTACCTGGCGGACTACGACTTCCGCACCATCCTGGCCACGGACGCGTGCTCGGCCGCGACGCCGGAGGCGCACGCGGCGACCGTCTCCAGCCTCGCGCTGTTCGGGGAGATGGCCACGGTCGAGGAGATCATGGGGGCCTTGACGGGGCACCCGCGCCCGGCGAGGGTCGGAGCATGACCTACGCGAACGTCGGCCTCCTGGAGGCCTTGCCCGGACACCGCGACGAGCTCGTCGAGCTCCTCACCCGCCACTCGCCCGAGCTCGCCGAGGCGGGCTGCCTCCTCTACGAGGTCGGGGTGAACGAGGACGACCCGAACGCCGTCTTCGTCTCCGAGTTGTGGACGTCGGCCAAGGCGCACGCGGACTCGCTGCAGCTCGAAAGCGTCCAGGCGGCCATCGCCGCGGCCCGCCCGATCCTCTCGGGCCGGATGGAGGGCCTGCGCTTCTCCGTGAAGGGCTCGCCCCTGCGCGGCGAGAACTAGCCGGGGGCGGCCGCCGTCGTCCTACCCGTGGCGCCCCAGCGCCACGTCCAGCAGCGTGCCCGCGGCGCCCACGGGCCGCCGCGCGCCGTACCAGAGGCAGCGCAGCTGCCGGCGCAGCTCCAGCCGCGCGACCGGCACCTCGACCAGGCGCCCGCCCTTCAGCTCCGCGCCGACCGCCAGCGTGCTCAGCACCGCCGGGCCCAGGCCCGCGGCGACGGCCGCGCAGATCGCGGAGTTCGAGTTCAGCTCGGCCACCGGCCCGGTGCGCTCGCCGATGGCCTCGTCCAGCGCGGCCCGCGTCCCCGAGCCCGGCTCGCGCTCCACCAGCGGGGTCGCCGCCAGCTCCGCGTGTGGCACCGGGGTTTCCCGCGCCGCCCAGGGGTGCCCGGCGGGGACGACGACGGCGAGCCGGTCCGTGGCCACGACGGCGCTGCGCAGGTCCCCGGGCACGCGCGGCCCCTCGACGAACCCGATCGCCAGCGAACCGTCCCGCACCGCCGCGGCGACGTCGCGCGAGTTCGCGATCCGCAGCGTCGCCCGCACCCCGGGCTCCACGGCGCGCAGGGTGCTCAGCCAGCCCGGAACCAGGTGCTCGGCCACCGTCATGCTCGCGCCGACCCGCAGCTCCGCCGCCGACCCGGCGGACAGGGCCGCGGCCCCGGCTCCGAGGCGGTCCACCGCGTCGAGCACGTCGCGCGCCCACTCGACGGTCAGCGTCCCTGCCGTGGTCAGGGAGGAGCCCCTCGTCGAGCGGTTCAGCAGCGCGTAGCCGAGCCGGCGCTCGAGCGTGGCGACGGCGCGGCTCGCGTTCGACTGCGCCATGCCGACGGCGCGCGCCCCGCGGCTCAGGTTGCCCTCGTCCGCCACGGCGACGAGCAGGCGCAGCGCGGGAAGCTGCATCCAATCCACGGGCTGGGCATCGGTCATATCAGCATCATATGACCGCATGGCCGGGCTGCGGGTACAGGGCCCGGCACCCGGATGGAAACGTGGGGGACATGGAACCCCGCGCCCAGACCACGACACCGCCCGCCGCCCCCGCCGGGGCACGCAGCCGCACCGGCCTCGCGGCCCTGCTGCCCGGGCTGGCCGTCTGTGCCGCGGCCACCGCCGTCGTCCTCGTCCTCGCCGGCGTGCTGCCCGGCGTCAGCGCCCTGCTGCTGGCCATCCTGCTGGGCGCCGCCTGGCGGAACCTGCTGCCCGTGCCCGCCGCGTGGCAGCCGGGCGTGAAGGTCGCGTCGAAGCGCGTGCTGCGCCTCGGGATCGTCCTGCTCGGCCTGCAGCTCTCCCTCGGCCAGATCCTCGGCCTCGGGGCCGGCGTCCTGCTCGTGGTCGTCGCCGCCGTCGGGCTGACGTTCTGGTTCACGCTCTGGCTGGGCAAGCGGATGGGCATCGGCCCCAACCAGCGGCTGCTCGTCGCGTCCGGCTTCTCCATCTGCGGGGCCGCCGCCGTCGCCGCGACCGAAAGCGCGACGGACGCCGAGGAGCACGAAACCGCCACCGCGATCGGCCTCGTCGTCCTGTTCGGCACCCTGATGATCCCGACCGTGCCGTTCCTCGGGGCGCTGCTGGGCCTGGCCCCCGAGGCGACGGGACTGTGGATCGGGGCCTCCACGCACGAGGTCGCGCAGGTCGTCGCCGCCGGCGGCGCCGTCGGCGCCACGGCCCTGGCCGTCGCCGTCACGGTCAAGCTGGCCCGCGTCCTGATGCTCGCCCCGATCATCGCCGGCCTGTCGTGGAAGCGCCGGCGCGAGGGCGCGGCGCCCGAGGGCGGCAAGCTGCCGCCGATCGTGCCGCTGTTCGTGGCCGGGTTCCTCGCCGCCGTCGTCCTGCGCTCCACGGGCTGGGTCCCCGGGCCGGTCCTGGAGGTCGGGGCGTGGCTGCAGACGGCGCTGCTGGCCGGCGCCATGTTCGCGCTCGGGCTCGGCGTCCACGTCAAGTCCATCCTGAAGGTCGGCGGCCGCTCCGTCATCCTCGCCGCGGCGTCCACCGGGGTCATCCTGGCCATCGGCCTGGGCGGGGCCCTGCTCTTCGCGCCCGGCGCGTAGGCGCGGGGAGCGCGGACGACGGCGCTTACGCTGGTGCGGTGTCCGACTTCACGCTGAGGCAGCTCCAGTACTACGTGTCCGTCGCGGACGCGGGGTCGATCTCCGCCGCGGCGAGCGCGCTGCACGTCTCCCAGGCCGCCCTGTCCCAGGCGCTCACGGAGCTGGAGCGCATCGTCGGGACGCAGCTGCTGGTGCGCCACCGCGCCCGCGGCGTGGTCCTGACGGCGTCGGGCCAGCAGTTCCTCCACGACGCCCGCGACCTGGTGCGGCACGCCGAGGAGGTCACGCAGCGGGTGGCCGAGCGGCAGCACCGGCTCGTCGGGCCCTTCGGGCTCGGCTGCTACATGACGCTGGCCCCGTTCTGGCTGCCGGCCATCGCCGAGGGGTTCCTGCTGCCGAACCCGGGCCTGACCGCCCGGCTCGAGGAGGGGGACGCCGCGGAGCTGCAGCGCCGGCTGCTCGACGGCTACCTGGACGCCGTCATCACGCACACGCGGCACGTCGTGCAGGGCGTCGCGTCGAAGACCATCATGCCGGGCCGCCCCTACGTCCTGCTTGCGGCCGGACACCCCCTGGCGCGGCGGGGCAGCATCCGCCTCGAGGAGCTGGCCGACGAGCCGTTCGTTTCGCTGGACATCCCGACCGTGCGGGACAACCAGCTCGTGAACCTGCGGCTGTCCGGGCTCGATCCGAGGATCGCGTGGCGGTCCCGCAGCTTCGAGGCCGTGCGCGGGATGGTGGCCCGCGGCCTGGGCTACACGGTCCTGGTCCAGCGGCCCCCCGTGAAGGAAAGCTACGACGGGCTGCCCCTGGCCGAGGTGGAGATCGAGGGCGAGGTCGGGCACAGCGACATCTGCGTCGCGTACGTGGCGACGCGCCGCCCCAGCCTGCGCCTGCGCGCGTTCCTGGAGTTCTGCGAGGAAACCGGGCGGGCGCGCCAGCGCACCGGCGTGACGAACGGCTCAGTCGAGGACGACGGCGGCGGGCGGCCGGGTGCTTAGGCTGAGGTCATGTTGGAGCTACCGAAACCCATCGAGCTGGCCTTGGAACGGCTGGCAGCCACCTCCGCCGTCCGGGACGCGGCGGGGCTGAAGCGGACGGACGAGTCGGTGCTGCGGACGGCCCTCGACGAGGCGCGCCTCGAGGGGCAGCCGGTGCCGATCCAGACGGTCGTGGACCGGTGCCACGAACTCGAGATGGAGCCTGACGACGTCCGGAAGGTGACCGACTGGGTCCTCAAGGCCCAGGCGGGGCGCCGGCTCGTCCCGCCCAAGCGCCCCGTGCGCTCGTAGGCCCGGCCGCCGCGGCGCGGGACCAGGCCGCCCGGCGGCCGGAAGCCCGGCGCGCCCCGGCGCCCACGGCGGTGCGTCCGGGCCCGTCCTGCCTTTCGGGCCTACCGGGCCGAGCCGAGCAGCGCCGCGCACGCCTCGGCGCACTGGCGGCAGGCGTCCGCGCACACCTTGCAGTGCTCGTGCATCGACGCGTGGGAGGAGCACTCGGCGGCGCAGGCGCGGCAGGCGGCCTCGCAGGCCTCGAGGACCTCGCGCAGGACCTCCGTGTTCCAGCCGGTCCGGGAGAGGATCCGGGCCGTGGCCGCGCAGACGTCCGCGCAGTCCTGGTTCAGGCGGATGCAGCCGCGCAGGTCGGCGACCATCTCCTCGGACAGGCACGCGTCCGCGCAGGCCGTGCACGTGGCGGCGCAGTCCAGACACGCGGCCACGCACTCGGCCAGCAGCGCCTTGTTCTGGGCCTCCTGCGTGTTGGGGTGGGTCGCCAGCATGCGGCTGAGGTGTTCCACGGGGACTCCTCCTTCGGCGTCGGTTCCCGCCGGGCGGCGGCCCGGCCGTTGCCGCCCACCGTAGGGACGCCGGCCGCCTTTGGCTAGGGTCGGCCGACGGCGGGGGCCACCCGCAGGCGGACCTCCCCGATCCCCGGGACGCCGGCCCGCAGCGCCGCGTCGGCGCGCCGCTCCAGGGCACGGATGTCGGCGGCGGGGACATCGTCGTCGACCGGGCACGTGAGGAGCGAGTTGAGCCGGTGGCCGCTCCACGCCAGCTGCACCGTGCTGCCCGCCGGGAGCACGGGCGCCAGCGCGTGTTCGGCCCTGGCCAGCAGCCGCGGGTCGATGCCGTCCATCAGCCGCCGGCCGACATCCCGGGCGGTGCCCCACAGCAGTACGAAGATCGCCGCCGAGATCAGCAGTCCCACGATCGGGTCGGCCAGGGGCAGCCCGAGCATGACGCCGCCGGCCCCGGCCACGACGGCCAGGGACGTGAACCCGTCGGCCCGGGCGTGGACGCCGTCGGCCACGAGCGCCGCCGACCCGATCCTCCGCCCGACCCGGATCCGGTACAGGGCCACCAGTTCGTTGCCCACGAACCCAACGACGCCGGCCGCGAGGACCCACCCCGCGTTCTGGACCGGCTGCGGCTCGAAGAACCGGCGGACGGACTCCACGCCCGCGACCACGGCGGACAGGGCGATCATCGCCACGATGAACAGCCCCGCCAGGTCCTCCGCGCGGCCGAAGCCGAAGTTGAAGGTGCGCGTGGGCGCCCGGCGCCCGAGCACGAAGGCGATCCACAGCGGGACCGCGGTCAGCGCGTCCGAGAAGTTGTGCACCGTGTCCGCCAGCAGGGCGACCGACCCGCTGACCACGACGACCACCAACTGCGCCAGGGCCGTGGCTCCGAGGCCGACCAGCGAGATCTTCACGACCCGGATGCCCGCCCGGCTGGATTCGAGCGCGTCGTCGATCGAGTCCGCCGCGTCGTGGCTATGCGGCACGAACAGCCCGTGCAACACGCCGCGGAGGCCGGAAGGGTGGTGGTGGTCGTGGTCGTGGTCGTGGTGGTGGGCCCCGTGGCCGTGTCCGTGGTCGTGCTCGTGGTCCGGGTGGTCGTGGGCCCCGTGGTGGTCTCTCGCCGAATGCCCGGGGGCGGCGCCGTACCCGTGGGCGGCGTCGCCCGCTCGGTGATCGTCGTGTGCCGGGGTGCCCTCGACCGGCCGGCGCGTCTCCCTGGCCTCGCTCACCGGACCGTCACCTCCGGGGCCGGGACGCCGTCGGCGTTCGCCCCCGGGGCGGCCGTGGCCCCGCGGGCGGCGCCGTGCCCGTGGGCGGCGCCGCCCCGGTGGTGGCGCGGCACCGCGTCGAGGGCGTGCTCGGCCTGGAAGATCGCATCCGCGACGAGCTGCCGTGCGTGGCCGTTCGCCAGGCTGTACAGCACGCGGGTCCCGTCCTGGCGCGGGGAGACCATGCGCGCCAGACGCATCTTCGCCAGGTGCTGCGACACCGCGGCGGGGGCCTTCCCGACGATCCGGGCGATCTCGCCGACGGGCTGCTCCCCGTCCCGCAGCGCCAGCACGATCCGGACCCGCGTGGCGTCGGCAAGCATCGCGAAGACCTCCACGGCCAGCTCCACGTATTCGCTGTCAGGCCGGAGCGATTCGCTGTTCATATCTGCGTGCATACGCAGATTATTGCAGAGGGGTCGGCGGGGGTCGACCGGTTACCAGTACGCGGGCGGCTCCGTCAGCAGCCCCTGCGCCCGCCCCTGCGGGTCAAGCGCCCAGCCGACGCGCTTCGGGATGTTGGACAGCACGACGCTCTCGGCGATGCGGAGGTGGGGCAGGGCGTCCTCGAGGCGCGTTTCGACCTCCGTGATTTCCGCGGCGGTCCGCAGCCACATGAGGAACATGAAGTTCGTCGGCCCCGTCGTCGAGGCGCAGAGGCGCAGGCTCCCCATGGCGCCCAACCGGGCGGCGGCCGCGGCGTGCTCCGACGTCGGAAGCCGCGCGAACCACTGGCAGACGATCGGAAAGCCCAGCACCCCCTGGGCCACGTCGGCCCGCAGGGAGATCCGGCCGCTGGCCAGGGCCCGCTGCAGCTGGCGGCGGGCGGTCGCGGGCGCCAGGCCGCTCCTGGCGGCGACGTCGACCGCGGTGGCCCGCCCGTCGTGGGCCAGCGCCCGCGCGATGTCTCCGAAGGCGGGCGGCGCGGTGCCGCGGTCCGGGGGACTGGTCTCGGTGCGGCGGACCAGCTCGACCGTCTCCGCCCGCGAGAGGGCGCCGGTGCGCCAGGCGTAGGCGCCGCTGTGGAGGGCGGTGCAGAACGAGGACTCGTACCGCAGGAGGCCCGGAACGGCGTCGAAGGCGGGGTAGACGACCTCGCGGAGATAGCGCGGCTCGGGCACGATGACGGTCAGGAGCAGGTCGCGCCCGCTCTGCGACTCCTCGATGGAGAAGACCTCCGGGACCGCGCACAGCCTGGCGACGACGTCGGTGCGCGAGCCGGGCTCGCAGTGGACGCTGTGGAACGAGAGCGTCATGTCCTCCGGACCGCCGCGCGGGTGCGCGGTCACCCACAGGACGCCGCCGTCGCGCAGCCGTTCGAAGCGCTCGGCAAGCGACGTCGGGTGGCGCCCCAGGACGTCGCCGAGCGTGGTCCACGGCGCGCGCGGCGCAAGCTGGAGCGCGTGGACCAACCGCAGGTCCTCCTCGTCGACGGATGTGAGCATATTCTCGCCTCCAGGCCTATTTCGTGTAACTTTCTTGGGAATTCTACGTGAGTGACGATCATCACGCGGACACTGGAGTGGTCAGGCGCACACGCGCACCAGCCAAGCCCGGGAAGGCGCCATGCTCCCCTCTGCCACCGCCCCAGGGTCATCGACCGACATCCTGGCCGTCGCCAACCTGCCCGTGCTCTGGGCGGCCGCGATCGGCGTCTTCGTCGTGATCATTGTCCAGTCCGTCATCTACATGAAGGCGGCACACAAGGCCGGCCCCTACGTCGGCATCAGCCGCGAGGAGCTGCGGCACTCGTTCCGCTCCGGCGCCGTCGCCGCGATCGGCCCCTCGCTCGCCGTCGTCATCGTCGCCGTGGCGCTGCTCGCGCTGTTCGGTACCCCCGGCGTCCTCGTCCGCATCGGCCTGATCGGCTCCGCCGCCTACGAGACCGGCGCCGCGACCATCGCGACCGGCTCGATGGGCGCGACCCTCGGCGGCGACGCGTACACGCAGAACGCCTTCGCCGTCGCATTCTTCGCCATGAGCGCCGGAGGCGCCATGTGGATGCTGGCCACGCTCATCCTGACGCCGCTGCTCAAGCGCGGCGAGGACCACCTGACCAAGGTCAACCCGCTGCTGCTGACGGTCATCCCCGGCGCCGCACTGCTGGCCGCGTTCCTGTCCCTCGGCATCGCCGAGGTCCCCAAGAGCGGCGCCCACACCGTCGCCCTCATCGCCGCAGGCCTGATCATGGGCCTCTGCACCTTCCTCGCCGCCCGGCTCTCCAAGCCGTGGATCCGCGAATGGGGTCTCGGCATCGCGATCGTCGCCGGACTCTTTGCCGCCTACTTCGCCGACCAGGCCGGCCTCGGCCTGGGCGTGGCCTGACCCGAAAGGACCCACCATGAGCACCATCCAGGGAACCGAGGGCGTCTCCACCGCGGCGATGCACCGCTACGAGACGACCACCAACCGCTGGGGCCGCCTCACGATGATCATCGGTCTGATCATCTCGCTGTCCGGCCCGCTGTACCTGATCTTCTTCGGCAACCTCGGCATCCAGGCCACGCAGCTCTGGACCGCCTTCGCCGCCGTCGCCGGCACGTTCTTCATCATCTGGCTCGTCGAGCCCGTGACCTACTTCCCGATCCTCGGCCCGGCCGCGATGTACCAGGCCTTCATGATCGGCAACATCTCCAACAAGCTGCTGCCCTCCGCGCTGGTGGCCCAGGACAACATCGGCGCCAAGCCCGGCACGCCCCGCGGCAGCCTGGCCGCCTCGATGGCCATCTGCGGCGCCGCGGCCGTCCACCTGCTGTCCCTGCTGGTGTTCGTCGGCGTCCTCGGGACCTGGCTCGTGAGCATGCTCCCCGAGTCCGTGATGGAGGTCGTGCGCACGTACGTGGTCCCCTCCGTCTTCGGCGCCGTGGCCGTCCAGTCGATCATCAGCGTCCGCCGCCTGCGCCCGACGGTGATCGCCCTCGTCGTGGCCGTCCTGGTCCAGCTCGTCCTGGTCCCGGCCTTCCCGAAGCTCGCGTTCGTCGCCACCGGCATCTGCGTGATCGCTACGATCATCCTGGCGTGGTTCCTGCGCCCCCGCGGCGCCGAGACCGCCTGACCGCTCGGCCCACCGACTCCCGACCGCACCACCGAAAGGACACCGTGGACACGACGACCGCCGCCCTGCCCGAGCTCGATGCCGCCGCGCGCGAGGACCTGATCGCCACCTACCGGCACCTGCACCGCACGCCGGAGCTGTCGATGCAGGAGCACGCCACGGCCGACTACATCGCGGGCCGGCTGGACGGGCTCGGCATCGAGAACTTCCGCAGTGGCGGCACCGGCGTCGTCGGCATCCTGCGTAACGGCGAGGGCCCCACGGTCGCCTTCCGCGCCGACACCGACGGCCTGCCGATCCAGGAGGCCACCGGCCTCGACTACGCGAGCACGGCCACGGGCGCCCTCGACGACGGCACCGAGGTGCCCGTGATGCACGGCTGCGGCCACGACACCCACGTGGCGTGCCTGCTGGCCGCCGCCGGGCTGCTGGTCCGGGAGCGCTCGGCCTGGTCCGGTACGTTCGTGCTGCTGTTCCAGCCGGGCGAGGAGACCGCCGCCGGCGCGAAGGCCATGGTCGAGGACGGGCTCTGGGACCGGGCGCCGCGCCCCGCCGTCGTCCTGGGCCAGCACGTCATGCCGATCCCGGCCGGCGAGATCCGGTACATCGAGGGCAACGCGATGGCGCTGGCGGACTCGTGGAAGGTCACGCTGCGCGGCCGCCAGTCCCACGGCTCGCAGCCGCAGGATGCGATCGACCCGATCGTGCTCGGCGCGCACATCGTGACGCGGCTGCAGACCGTCGTGTCGCGGGAGCTGGACGCGCGGCGCTCCGCCGTCGTCACCGTGGGCACGTTCCACGCGGGGCTGAAGGAGAACATCATCCCGGACCGCGCGGAGTTCACGCTGAACATCCGCTCCCTCGACGAGGAGACGCGGGAGACCGTGCTGGCCGCTGTCCGGCGCATCATCCTGGCCGAGGCCACCGTCTCCGGCGCCCCCGAGCCGCAGATCGAGGAGCTCTACCGCTTCCCGCTGCTGGTTAACGAGCCGGAGTGGACGCGGGAGGTGGCCGCGGCGCTGCGCGGCGCGATCGGCGGGGACAAGGTCATCGAGTCCGAGCCCCTCATGGGGTCCGAGGACTTCGGCACCCTCCCGGCGGCCGCGGGCGTGCCCGGGGTCTACTGGTACTTCGGCGGGCACTCCGCCGCGACGCTCGCCGGCCAGGACGTGCCCAAGAACCACTCGCCGTTCTTCGCCCCCGAGGAGGCTCCCACGCTGGAGACCGGCACCCGGGCGGCCACCGCGGCGCTGCTGGCCGCCTTCCGCCGCGGGGCGTAGGGCCCGGCACCCGGGCGTCCCCGCGGCGTCCGGGGGTCCCGGCGGCGTCCGGGTGGCAGTGGGGACGCCTGGGACACATCGCCGGCGCCGCCCGGGCTCATCGGCGTCCCCATGCGGCGTGTCGCGCACGACACGCCGCGTTCCCGTGGGTCGGGCCGGTCGGATGTGTCCCAGCCGTCCCCCGGGTGTGTCCCAGCCGTCGCAGCCGCCCCCGCCGCGGGGCCGCGCGTGCCTGTCGGGGCCTAGGCCAGGCCCCGGGTCGTCGAGTAGAACCACTCGATGTGCTCGCGCAGCAGGCGGGAGGCCTCGGCCCCCCGGCCTGCGCCGACGGCGTCGAGGATGCCGTGGTGCTGGCAGCGCAGGGTCTCGGCGACCGGGCGCCAGGCCTCGTCGCTCGGGACGGACTCCCGGACGTAGTCGCTGATCGCGAAGCGGAGCGACTCCATGATCGCCTCGATGACCGCGTTGCCCGCCAGTGACGAGAGCAGCACGTGGAACCGCGCGTCCAGCGCGTGGAACTCCTCGCGGCCCAGGTCCGGGTCGTCCATCTGCCCGAGCAGGTCCGCGGCCTCGGCGAGGACCCGCTGGCGCCGCTCGGGATCCGCGTCGGGGTCCGCCGTCTCCGCCGCCCAGGTCTCCAGCAGGATGCGCGTCTGCACGATCTCCTCGACGCTCAGGCTGGCCAGGGCCACGTGCATGCGCAGCGCCGTGGAGATGCCGGAGGCCGGGTTGGAGATCAGCACCGCGCCGGAGGACGGCCCCGACCCCGTGGCCGTCCGCACGACCCCCATGATGTCCAGCACCCGGATCGCGTCGCGGACCGAAGCCCGCGAGATCCCGTGCCTCTCCGCCAGGGCCCGCTCGCCCGGCAGCTGGTCCCCGAGCTTGAGCTCGCCGGAGCGCAGCTGCGCCTCGATGCTGTTCAGGACGGTCTCGTACGCCTTCGGCGCGGGTCGCTTGGGGGTGGTCACCGGACAATCCTGCCACGCGCCGCGGTGGGGGCGGGGCTGGGCCACGGCAGCCTGCGGCCGGACGCCGCCGCGGGCTCCGGGCGGCGGAACGCTGCGGCCCACGCGGACCCGCGCGGGGACGCGGCAGCCCGCCCCCGCGCGGTGCGGGAGCGGGCTGCGGGGGAGGTGCCGGGGCCTACGGCGTGGGCAGCATCCACGACAGGACCGGCGTCGACTGCAGGTAGACGAGCAGGCACAGGAACGCCAGCATCCCGACCGACCAGCCCGCGACCTTGCGCAGGATCACCGACTCCTTGCCCTCCATGCCCACCGCCGTGGCGGCGATGGCCAGGTTCTGCGGGCTGATCAGCTTGCCGACCACGCCGCCGGAGGTGTTCGCGGCGACGAGCAGGGCCGGGTCGATGCCGGCGTTGTTGCCGGCCGCCTGCTGCAGCTTGGCGAACAGCGCGTTCGCGGACGTGTCGGAGCCGGTGACGGCGGTGCCGATCCACCCGAGGATGGGCGAGAGGAAGGCGAACGCGGCGCCGGTGCCGGCGAGCCAGGTGCCGATCGTGATGGTCTGCCCCGAGAGGTTCATGACGTAGGCGAGCGCCAGCACGGTCACGATCGTCAGCCCGGCCCAGCGCATCGAGTAGACCGTCCGGCCGATCTCGGCGATCGCGCGCCCCAGGGTGATCCGGTACTTGCCGCCGCCGTCGAACACCGAATAAACGACGGCGACGACGAGGCCCGTGATGAGCAGGAGCGTGCCCGGGCTCGAGAGCCACGAGAACGTGTAGGTCGTGGCGGAGAGCGGCTCGCCGGCCGCGTCGACGACGCGCTCGTGCAGCAGCGGCCACTGGACCTTCGCGTCCGTGGCGGCGAGGGCGCCGGGGACGTCGGCGCCGAGGGTCCACAGCTTCGCGACGCCGAACACGACGATCACGAGCAGATACGGGAAGAGCGCCAGGAACGTCGGCCCCGGGAGCAGGCGGCCGGGCTCGCGGTGCCCGCCCGCGCCGCCCTCGGTCGCCGTGGCGCCCTGGGCGGGCCCGCCGTCGGCGGCCGCCGTCGCGCCGTGCGCGAGCACGCGCTCGCGCGCCTCCTCGCGCCCCCGCGGGGTCCAGAAGCGGAGGAAGACGACGGCGGCGGCCATGCCGGCCAGGGACGCCACGATGTCGGTCAGCTCGTAGGCGAAGAACGTGGCGCACAGGTACTGGGCGACGGCGAAGGCCGCGCCGATGACGAGCGTGGCCGGCCAGCACTCGCGCATGCCCCGGCGCCCGTCGAGGATGAAGAGCAGCAGGGTGGGCACGATGAGGGCCAGGAACGGGGCCTGGTGGCCGACGATCGCGCCGATGTGCTCCGGCGGGATGCCGGTCAGCCCGCCGGCGGTGGTGATCGGGATGGCGACGGCGCCGAACGCCACGGGGGCGGTGTTGGCCACGAGCACGGCCGCGGCGGCGCGCAGCGGCGCCATGCCGAGCGCGATCAGCATCGTCGCCGTGATGGCCACCGGCGCGCCGAAGCCGGCGAGGGCCTCCAGGAGGCCGCCGAAGCAGAACGCGATGAGCACGGACTGCAGGCGGACGTCGCCGCCGCCGATGACGTCGAAGACCCGGCGCAGGTCCTCGAACCGCCCGCTGGCGACCGTGACCTGGTAGAGCCAGATCGCCATGACGACGATCCAGACGACCGGGAACGCGCCGAACACCGCCCCGAGCCCGGCGGAGGCGAAGGCCAGCTCCGCGGGCATCCGGAAGACGAAGACGGCGACCGCGAGGGCCACCGCGAGCGAAACCAGGCCGGCCGTGTAGGCGCGGGTCCGCACGATGGCGAGCAGGACGAAGAACGCCACCAGCGGCAGCAGGGAGACGACGGCGGATAACGCGATGCTGCCCATCAGGGGATCGGTCGCCGGGGTGAAGGTGTCCATGCGGGTCCTCGGGTCGAAGGGGAGGGAGACTGTGGTCAGGCCACTGTGGTCCGACCACTGTAGCGCACATCATGCCCCAGCGGTGAGGGGAGTCACAGGATTTTTCCGTCCGGCGCTCGGGCGTGGGCGGGAACCGCGTGATTCCGCGCCTCGGCGCTTCGCTGGCGGGCCGCTGGACGTGACCGGCGCCTCGGCCTATAGTGGTCTGACCACATGCCGCCGCGAAGGGATCCCATGAGAATCGCACTGTTTGCCACGTGCATCGTCGACGCGATGTATCCGGACACGGCCCGCGCGACCGTGCGGATCCTCGAGCGGCTCGGCCACGAGGTCGTCTTCCCGGCCGGGCAGGCCTGCTGCGGGCAGATGCACCTGAACTCCGGCTACTTCCCGGAGGCCCTGCCGGTCGTCCGCAACCACGTCGACGCCTTCGACACCCAGGACTACGACGTCGCCGTCGCCCCGTCGGGCTCGTGCGTCGGCTCCGTGCGCCACCAGCACCCGATGCTCGCCGACCGGTGCGGCGACGCCGCCCTGAAGCGCCGGGCCGAGGCCGTCGGCGCCCGCACCTACGAGCTCGCCCAGCTCCTCACTGACGTCCTGGCCGTCACGGATGCCGCCGCGCAGCTGGGCAGCTGGTTCCCGCACCGCGTCACGTACCACCCCTCCTGCCACGGCATGCGCCTGCTGCACCTGGGGGACCGGCAGCTCGACCTGCTGCGCACCGTGGGCGGGATCGAGGTCGCGGAACTGCCCGAGGCCGACCAGTGCTGCGGCTTCGGCGGGACGTTCTCCGTCAAGAACGCGGACGTCTCGTCGGCGATGCTCGCGGACAAGGCGGAGAACATCGCGTCCACGGGGGCCGCGCTGTGCACCGGCGGAGACGCCTCCTGCCTCATGCACATCGGCGGCGGCCTGTCCCGCGCCGGAGCGGCGGCCACCACGCTGCACTTCGCCGAGATCCTCGCCAGCACCCTCGAGGAGCCCGCCGCCGTCGACGGTCCGGTCGCCGTCGGCCGGGGGGTGGCCCGGTGAGCGCCGTCTTCGTCGGCATGCCGGCCGTCCCCGCGCCCGGCCACGGCAACCTGCACGCGGCCGAGGCGTTCCCGGCCGCGGCGCGGCACGAGCTCGGCAACGCGCAGCTGCGCGCCAACCTCCGCCACGCGACGCACACCATCCGCGACAAGCGACTGAACGTGGTCGGCGAGCTGCCGGACTGGGAGGCCCTGCGCGACGCTGGGTCCGCCATCAAGGAGCGGGCCATGGCGGACCTGCCCGCCCTGCTCGAGCGCTTCGAGGCCGCGTTCACGGCCCGGGGCGGCACCGTCCACTGGGCCCGCGACGCCGAGGAGGCCAACCGCATCGTCACGGGCCTGGTCCGGGCCACCGGCCAGACCGAGGTCGTCAAGGTCAAGTCCATGGCCACCCAGGAGATCGGCCTCAACGAACACCTCGAGGCCGAGGGCATCGCCGCCACCGAGACCGACCTCGCCGAGCTCATCGTCCAGCTCGGCCACGACAAGCCGAGCCACATCCTGGTGCCCGCGATCCACCGCAACCGCACCGAGGTCCGGGACATCTTCCGGCGCGAGATGCCCGGGGCCGGCGACGACCTCACGGACGAGCCGCGGCGCCTGGCCATGGCCGCCCGCGCCCACCTGCGCGCCAAGTTCCTCTCGGCCAGGGTCGCGATCTCGGGCGCCAACTTCGGCATCGCGGACACGGGAACGCTCGGCGTCGTCGAGTCCGAGGGCAACGGGCGCATGTGCGTCACGCTGCCGGAGACGCTGATCACCGTCATGGGGATCGAGAAGGTCCTGCCCACCGCGGAGGACCTCGAGGTCTTCATGCAGTTGCTGCCGCGCTCCTCCACGGGCGAGCGCATGAACCCCTACACGTCCCTGTGGACCGGCGCCGCGCCTGACGACGGGCCCCGGGACGTGCACGTGGTTCTCCTCGACAACGGCCGCACCCGGGCCCTCGCCGACGAGTACGGCCGTTCCGCCCTGCACTGCATCCGCTGCAGCGCGTGTATGAACGTCTGCCCGGTCTACGAGCGCACCGGGGGGCACGCCTACGGCTCCACCTATCCCGGCCCGATCGGCGCCATCCTCTCGCCCCTGATGACGGGCATCGAGGCCGAGGAGAACAACTCGCTGCCGTACGCGTCCAGCCTGTGCGGGGCCTGCTACGACGCGTGTCCGGTGAAGATCGACATCCCGTCGATCCTCGTCCACCTGCGGGCCGCCGACGTCGACTCCCGGCGCGGCAAGGCGCGCGTGCCCTCCCAGATGGACGCGCTCATGAAGGGCGCGCAGTGGGCGCTGTCCTCGGGCAGCCGGCTCGCCCTGCTGGAGAAGGGCCTGCCGCTGGGCCGGCTCGCGGCAGGCCGGGACAAGAAGATCAAGCGCCTGCCCGGCATCGCCGCCGGCTGGACGGCCTCCCGCGACCTCCCGGCCCCGCCGAGCCGGTCCTTCCGGGACTGGTGGAAGGCCGAGCGGGGGCACGGGGACGGCGGCGGCGCGGCCCGCGCCGCCGGCGCGGACCCGGACGACCGCGGCGCGCCCGGCCCCACGGGATCCGCCACCAACGAGAAGGGGGAGCGCCCGTGAGCGACGCCCGCACCGAGATCCTCGACCGCATCCGGGTCGCGCTGGCCGACGCGCCCGCCGTCCCGGAGGTGCCCCGCGGCTACCGCCGCGCGGGGGACCTGGCGCCCGACGCGCTCGTCGAGCTGCTCGTCGACCGCCTCGAGGACTACAAGGCGAACGTCGCCGTCGTGCCGGCCGCCGACGTGCCCGCGGCGATCGCGCGCCTGCTCGCGGACGCGGACTCGTTCGTCGTCCCGCACGGCCTGCCGGCCGGGTGGGTGGACGACGGCGACGCCCGCCGGCGGGTGGACGCCCCGGGCGCCCGGCTGTCCGTGGAGGAGCTGGACCGGACCGCCGCCGTCGTCACGTCCTCCGCGGTGACCGTCGCCGAGTCCGGGACCATCATCCTCGACGGCGGCCCCGACCAGGGGCGGCGCGCCATCAGCCTGGTGCCGGACCACCACGTGTGCGTCGTCCCGGAGTCCGGCATCGTGCGGCTGCTGCCGGAGGCGCTGCCGCGGCTCGACACGACCCGGCCGCTCACGTGGATCTCGGGCCCCAGCGCGACCAGCGACATCGAGCTCGAGCGCGTCGAGGGCGTGCACGGGCCGCGGCGCCTCGACGTCGTCATCGCCACCGGCGCGTAGCCGGTCCCCGGACACGGCGAAGGGGCCGGGGCGGCTGACACGCAGCCTGCCGCCCCGGCCCCTCTCGTCGGTGCGCCTACAGGTTCTCGGCGGTGAGGTCCTGGTTCTTGCCCTCCTTGACGAAGATCATGCACACGGCCGACAGGGCGAACACGCCCGCCCACACGGCGCCCACCAGCCACAGGTCGCCGCCGGCGGCCAGCACCAGCCCGGAGACGATCATCGGCGTGAAGCCGGCACCGACCGTCGAGGAGAGCTGGTAGACCAGCGACGCGCCCGTGTAGCGCATGCGGGTCGGGAACAGCTCGGCCGTGAAGGCACCGAACGGGCCGAAGATCCAGCCCTGGGTCAGGCCGTTGGCCAGGAACAGGGCGATCGCGAACGCCCACAGGGTGCCCAGGCCCAGCAGCCACATGGTCGGCAGGGCCAGCAGGGCGCCGGCGGCGATGCCGATCAGCATGACCGGGCGGCGGCCGATGCGGTCGGAGTAGCGCGAGGCGACGAAGACGGCGACCACGGTCAGGGCGGCGCCCACGGCCTTCACATTCAGCACGCCCGTGCGGTCCAGGCCGACGTTGTCGACGACGTACGCGACGGCCCACACGGTCATCAGGCCCTGCACGGTGTAGGAGCTCATGCCCACGAGCGTGCCCATCAGGACGTTCTTCGGGTACTTGGTCAGGACCTCGAGGATCGGCAGCTTCTTCTCCTCGGCCCTGGCCTCCAGGGCCATGAACAGCGGGGACTCCGCCACCTTCAGGCGGATGACCAGGCCGATGCCGACCAGGACGACGCTCGCCAGGAACGGGACGCGCCAGCCCCAGGCGATGAACGCGTCCTCGGGCATCGTGGTGACGGCGGAGACGGCCAGCGTGGCCATGACGGCGCCGGCCGGGCCGCCCATGTTCGCGAAGCTGGCGGCGAAGCCGCGGCGCTCCTTCGGGGCGTGCTCGAGGGCCATGAGCATGGCGCCGCCCCACTCGCCGCCCACGGCGATGCCCTGCACGACGCGCAGCGCGACCAGCGCGACCGGGGCGAGCATGCCGATCTGGGCCGTGGTCGGCAGCAGGCCGATCAGCGTGGTGGCGATGCCCATCATGAGCATCGACGTGATCAGGACGCCCTTGCGGCCGATCCGGTCCCCGAAGTGGCCGAACACGATGCCGCCCAGCGGGCGGGCGATGTAGCCCACGGCTAGGGTGGCGAAGGACGCGAAGAGCGCGACGGCGGGGTCGAGGTTCACGAAGAACACTTTGTTGAACACCAGCGCCGCCGCGGTGGCGTACAGGATGAAGTCGTAGAACTCGATGGCGCTGCCGATGAAGCTGGACGCCAGGATCTTCCGCATCTGCGGCGTGTTCAGGCTGGGGACGCGCACCTGCCCGCCGTCGGGCGCCTGGAGGGTGGGGGAGGAGGGGGTCGTCATCAGAGGGCCGCCATTTCCTGCTCGGGGGCCGTGCCCGCGGGGACGCGGGCGAAGCCGATGGTGTCGAGGTCGTCGGGGATGAGGTATTCGCCGTCGAACGCGGCCCCGTGGGCCCGCCAGACGGAGTCCGGGGTGGTCCCGGGCACGAGGTGGTGGAGCGCCAGCGTGCGCACTCCGGCGCGTGTGGCGATGTCGATGGCCTGCTGGGGCGAGGTGTGCGACTTGCGGTGGTGGTCCATGGAGGCCCGGGCCTCCTCCGTGCCGAGCGAGCCGTACGCGCGCTCCACCCAGTCGAAGTCGATGGCCTCGTGGAGCAGCAGCTCGGCGCCGGAGGCCAGCGTCACGAGGTTCTCGCAGGGGGCGGTGTCGCCGGAGACGACGACGGAGCCCTCCGCGGTGTCGAACCGGAACGCGAAGGCCGGGGCGATCGGCGGGTGCTGGACCAGCGTGGCCGTCACCGTGACGAGGTCGTCTCGGTAGATCTCGAACGGGGCCATCCCCGGGGGGGTGGGGTTCTCGTTGGGGTGGTAGCCGGTCGCGGCCGGGATCGCGATGTCCGTCGCCGTGAAGTGCTCCAGCGGCGAGGGCCGCAGGGCGTCGATGACGCGGTCGTTGAGGTCCGTTGCGTACGCCTGCATCAGGTGGTGGAACATGTCCCGGGTGCCCGGGGTGGGCAGGGCCGGGAAGACGGGCCGCGGCGGGACCGCGGCGCGGGGCGAGGCGGGCGGCAGCGCGCCGCGGTCGCCGGGGCCGAGGATCCGGACGGGCTCCTGGCCGGCCGCGCGGTTGAAGATGCCGAACACGGCCAGGCTGGCCAGGTCGATCGAGTGGTCGGAGTGCAGGTGCGTCAGGAAGATCGCGTTGACGTCGCCGACGTCGAAGCCGGCCTTCATCAGCTGGCGGCCCACGCCGGAGCCCGCGTCCACCAGGTAGACGCGGCCGCCGACCACGACGGCCGTCGAGATGCCCGTGCGGCGGCCGGCGTTGTCGCCGGTCCACCAGCGGGGCCCGCCGGCGGTGCCGAGGGTGACGACGTGGGGGTTCAGGGGAGCGGTCACGAGTGGGCCTTTCCGGGTGGGAGTGGTGCTCCATCGAGTGTGAGCCGTGTCGCCTACCCGGGACAAACCGATTTTGTCGTGGATTATCCTCGGCTCCGCCTAGGATCTGGGCTCACGTTTCGCTGGGAAGCGGCCTAGGCTGGCCCGTGGGACACCGAAGGGAGAAACCATGGACGCCGTCAGCCTCTACGTCGCCTGCTCGCAGTCCGGCACGATCGACCACGTCCGGCTGGGCCCGGACGGCTCCCTGGCGCAGGCCGGCCGCACCGAGGAGGTGCCGATGGTCAAGGCCCTGGCCCTCGACCCCGACGCGGCGCTGCTCTACGCGGGGCTGAACGCCGAGCCCACGGCCGTCGCGGTCTTCGGGCTCGCGGAGGACGGGACGCCCACCCGGCACTCCACCTCCGGCCTGGGCGCCCCCACCGCCTACCTGTCGGTGCATCCCGAGCGGCAGTGGCTGCTCAACGCGTCCTACCACTCCAACGCGCTCGAGGCGATCCCGCTGCACCGCGACGGGGCGGTCGACGGCGGGGCCCGCCTGCTCGAGCCCGGCCAGAAGGTGCACAGCGTCCTGCCCTCGCCGGACGGGCGCTTCGTGTACTCGGCGGCGCTCGGCAGCGACCGCGTGGTTTGGTACCGCTACGACGGCGGCTCCTTCGGCGAGGCCGGCAGCGTCGATTCACCCGCGGGGTCCGGGCCGCGCCACCTGCGCTTCAGCGCCGACGGGTCCACCGTGTACGTGCTGCACGAGATGACCGGCACCGTCACCGTCCACCACCGCGACGCGCGCACGGGCGCCCTGACCGAGGTCCAGTCGGTCGCCGCCGTCCCCGAGAGCCTCGGCCTCGCGCCCGGCTGGGCGCGCGGCAACGGCCGCCCCGATCCCGACCACGGCCACGTCTGGTGCGCCGACCTGCGCCTCGGCCTGGACGGCAGGTACCTCTACGTGACCGAGCGCTCGACCAGTACGGTCTCGGTCCTGGCCGTCGCCCCGCAGGACGGCCGGCTCGAGTACCTCCACTCCGTCGGGACCGAGCGCCAGCCGCGGGGCGCCGCCGTCGACCCCTCGGGCCGCTTCCTGCTGGTCGCCGGCGAGAAGTCCCACCACGTCAGCTCGTACCGCCTCGGCGAGGACGGCTCCGTGGAGCCGGTGGACCGCGTCGCCACCGGGCGCGGACCGATGTGGATCGAGGTCCGCGGGTAGCCGGACCGAAGGTTCTGCGGCGCCCCGCGCCCCGGGCCAGCCACCGCCGCCGGTAGCGCGCCGCCCATTGCCCCGTCCGGCGGAACGGGGGAGGCTGGGCACAGGAAGAGTGCCGTTCGGACGCGAAGGAGTGAGGCTTCCATGGCGGGTGCGCCGGAGCATGTGGTCGTCGTCGGGGCCGGGATCGTGGGGCTGTCCGCGGCCTGGTACCTGCAGGAGCGCGGCGTGCGGGTCACGGTCGTGGACCGGGAGAAGGTCGCGGCCGGGTCCTCGTGGGGCAACGCCGGCTGGCTGACGCCGGCCCTGACCCTGCCCCTCGGCGAGCCCGCGGTCCTGCGCTACGGGGCCAAGGCCATGCTGGACCCCGGCTCCCCGCTGTACATCCCGCCGGCCGTGGACCCCGAGCTGTACCGGTTCCTGGTCGGCTTCGCCCGGCACAGCACGCCCACGCGGTGGCGCCGGGCGATGTCGGTCTTCAGCGCCATCGGCAACCAGGGCCTCGACGCGTTCGACGAACTCGGGGCGGGCGACTCCGTCGAGCCGACCACCCACGCCGAGCCGTTCCTCGCGGCGTTCGCGTCCACCGCCGACCGGGACGCGCTCCTGCACGAGTTCGAGGCGATCCGCGAGGCCGGCGGCGCCGTGGACTTCGAGACCCTCGATGGCGACGGGATCCGCGCCCTGGAGCCGGCGCTGTCCGACCGCGTCGAGGCCGGCGTCTCGATCGCCGGCCAGCGCTACATCCACCCGCCGCGCTACGTCGAGTCGCTCGCCGCGTCCGTGCGGCGGCGCGGCGGCGAGATCGTCGAGTCGTTCAACGTGTTCGACGTGCGCGACGAGCCCACGGGAGTGCGCGTCATCGCCTCGGCGGGCCGCGAGCTGTCCGCGGACGCCGTCGTCCTCGCCTCGGGCGCCTGGCTGGGGCGCCTGGCGCGCCGCTTCGGCGTCCGGCGCCTCGTGCAGGCCGGGCGCGGCTACAGCTTCACGGTCGTTCCGGACGCCATGCCGACCCACCCCGTCTATTTCCCGGCCCAGCGGGTGGCGTGCACGCCGTTGGGGGACCGCTTCCGCGTCGCCGGGATGATGGAGTTCCGGGGCGCCGACGCGCCGCTGGACCCGCGCCGGATCCGCGCCATCGTCGGCGCGGCGTCCCCGATGCTGACCGGCATCGACTGGGAGGACCGGGCCGAGGAGTGGGTCGGGGCGCGCCCCGTGACCACCGACGGCTTCCCGCTCGTGGGGCCCACGCGCTCCCCGCGGGTCCTCGTGGCCGGCGGGCACGGCATGTGGGGCGTGGCGCTCGGACCGCTGACCGGCAAGATCATCGCCGGGCAGCTCACCGGCGGGGACGTGCCTGGGATCGCCCGCCACTTCGACCCGCTGCGCTAGGGGAACCGCGGGGTCCCGCCGCGCCGGAACCGCCCGCCACGCCGGCATCGCGCGCGGGGCCGGACATGCCCGGGGGCGGGGCGGGCCCGCGTGCGGCCGCGCCGCGCGCCGCCCGGGCCCGTGGGGCCGTACGCTGAGGGGCGGTCCCCGTTGTCCCGCCCGAAAGGCCCGCGTTGAACGTCCTCATGCTCGTCCTGGACCTCGCCGGCACGTTCGCGTTCGCCGCCTCCGGCGCGCTGCTCGCGGCCCGGCGCGGCTTCGACATCGTCGGCTCGCTGATGCTGGCCTCCCTCGTGGGGCTGGGCGGGGGAGTCGTGCGGGACCTGGTGATCGGGCAGCTGCCGACGGCCTTCGACCTGCCCGTCTACCTCGCCGCGCCCGTCGCGGCCGCGGCCCTGGTCTATCTGCGGGTGCTGCGCGAGGGCCGGCTGCGCCGGACGCTGATCGTCTTCGACGCGGCCGGCCTGTCCCTGTTCTGCGTCACCGGCACCCTGAAGGCGGCCGAGGCGGGCCTGAACCCGGTCGCGGCCGGGCTGCTCGGCCTGACGACGGCGGTGGGTGGCGGCGTGATGCGCGACGTCGTGGCCAACGAGGTGCCCCAGCTGTTCAACCCGCGGGGCGTCTACGCCGTGCCGGCCATGCTGGGCGCCGCGCTCACCGCCGTGCTCGAGGCCGTCGAATGGATGCCCTGGCCGGCGGGCCTCGCCGTCGCCCTCCTCGTGTTCGGGTTCCGGCTCCTCTCGCTCCGCTACGGGTGGCGCGTCCCGCTCGCGGCGCGCGGACCGGCCGAGGCCGGCTAGCGGCGGGCCCCGCCCGTCCGGGGCCTCAGCGCTCCGCGGTCCCCGGCGCGGGGTAGTGGACGACGACGCCGAACGCGACGGCGGCCGCCGAGGCGTTCGCGTAGCGGTGGGCCGAGTCGCCGGCGTGCGCGGCGGAGTCCCCGGCCGCGAGGACGACCTCGCCGTCGGGAACGGTCAGCGTCAGCTCGCCCGAGTGGACCAGGACCAGCTCCCGGGTCCCCGCTGGGTGCGGCGGGGACGCGTGCTCCTCGCCCGGCTCGAGCCGGAACTCCCACAGCTCCGCGACGTTCTGCCCGGGCACGGACCCGGCAAGCCGCGCGATGCCGCCGGCGGGTCCCTCCCACAGGATCGCCCCCTCGCCGGCCCGGCGGACCTGCAGCGGGTCGGTGTGGCCGGCGTCGACCAGGGACGCGAAGGCCACGCCGAGGGCGTCGCTGATCGCGGAGAGCACGGCGACGGAGGGGTTGGCCTGGCCCTGCTCGATGGCGACCAGGGTCCGCCGGCTGATCCCGGAGCGCGCGGCGAGGTCGTCCAGGGTCCACTGGCGGGAGGCGCGGCCGGAGCGCACGCGCTGGCCGATGAGGTCCACGATGTCCTGGTGGCCGTTCACTTGGATCCTTCCCGGTGGGTCGGGACACCAGTCTAGGGCGGGGACCGGGCCAGGCCTGGCGGGGCGGGCGCGACGCGCGCCACTGTGCTGCACTTCACCGCGCACTATGGTGCACCGTCCAGCTAGACTGTAGGTATGCCCTCGTACCTGGACCTCTTCCGTGCGCCCGGCGTGCTGCGCGTCGTGGCCTCGCAGCTCGTCGCGCGGTTCCCCGCCGGCATGCTCTCCCTGGCCGTGCTGATCCACGTCGAGGCCATGCACGACTCCTACGCCGCAGCCGGGCTGGTGCTCGCCGCGCTCGCCGTCGGGCAGGGGATCGCGGGCCCGCTGACCAGCCGCGTCCTCGGCCGGCACGGCCTGCGGCCCGTCATCGCGGCCACGCTCGCCGTCTGCGGCCTGGCCACCGCCGCCCTGGCCCTGCCGGGGCTCTCCGTCGGCGCGTATGCCGCCATCGCCCTGCTGGCGGGCCTCAGCACGCCGCCGATCCAGCCCGCGGCCCGCGCGATCTACCCGACGCTCGTGGCGCCCGGCCGGCGCACCGCGCTGTTCTCCTTCGACGCCTCCGTCCAGGAGGTCATCTGGATCGTCGGCCCCGTTCTCGCGACCTCCGTCTCCCTGACGGTCTCCACGTCGCTGGGCATCCTCGTGGCCGCGGCCTTCCTGGCCGGCGGCGGCCTGTGGTTCCTCTCCACCCCGCAGGTGGGCAGCGCCGTCCTGCCGCCGTCGACGGGACGCTTCGGCGCGGTGCTGCGCAGCCCCGCCCTGCGGCTCTCCGGCGCGGTCGGGTTCCTCGCGGTCGGCTCGACGGCCGTCGTCGAGACCGCGGTCGTCGCCGTCTTCGGCGAGGGCGGGCCCCAGGCCGGGCTCGTCCTGGCCCTGTTCTGCATCGGGTCGCTGCTCGCCGGGCTCGCGCTCGGGGCGGTTCCGATGGGGCGGTGGTCGCTCGCCCGCCGCATGGGCGTCGTGGCGCTCGGACTCGGGATGTCCGTCGCGTCCACGGGCTTCTGGTGGCTGAGCCTCAGCGTGTTCGTTGCCGGGCTCGGCGTGGCGCCGGTCATCGCGACGCTGACGACCATCACGTCCGACGGCGTGGGCGCGCAGGACGCCGCCGAGGCGTTCGGGTGGACGACGACGGCGCAGCTGGTCGGCGTCGCCGCCGGTGCCGCGGCCGCCGGGGCGCTCATCGACGCGTCCGGGCCGCAGGCGGCCCTCGCGCTGGCCGCCCTGGCCGCCGTCGCCGGCTGCGGGATCGCCGCCGCCGCCCGGCGCGGGCACCCCGTCCCGCACGCGGCACCGCAGCCGGCGGCGCCGGAACCGGTCCTGCCCTAGCCTCGGCGCGGCGCCCGCGGCGGCGTCCCGACGCGGCGCAGGCCAGGCCCGCGCGACCCACGGCGCCGGCGGGGCCGGGGAGGCGCGCCCCGCCGGGCTACTCCTCGTGCCCCTGGTCCCCGCTCATCTGGTCCTCGGCGGGCGGCGTCTCGCCCGGGGGCACGCCACCGCCGGGCTCCAGCCCGGTGATGTTCTGGCGCTCCGGGTCCGGGTTGGCCGAATCGACCGCCTCCAGGTCCTCGTCGTGCCCGTCCCCGTGCTTGCGGGTGCCGTCGTGTTCCGCCATGGGTCAGCTCCGTCCCGCGCCGTCGGCGCGCCAATCGCGGTGTTCCTCGTGGTGCTTGGGGTGCAGCTCCTCCTGCTCGCGCAGGTGCCTCTCGAGTTTGTCCTCCGCCTCGCGGCGGCGCTGCGCCACGCCGCGCAGGTCGATGTTCGCGGTGCTCAGGGAGTGGTCGACGCGCGGGCGCCGCTGCTGGGCACCGTCGTGGTGGTGCTCGTTGCCGGTCATGCCTGCATCGTCGCATCCGGCCCCACGGCGGGGAAGACCCGCCGGAGGGCGCGTGCGGCCGTGCCGGCCGCTCCGGGAACCGTCGGGGGCCGGCGGTACGGTGGGAGCACGCAGGCGACGGCGCAGGAGGGAGGCCCATGGCGCAGCGGCCCACGCATGATCCGGACCTGCTCGAATTGCGCATCCACGGCGTGCGCAACACCCCGCCCCACCGGATGCTCGGCACCACGCCGGACGACGTCGTCTCCTGCCGCGGCGACGCGCTGGCGGGCTTCAGCACCCGCCGCGGCAACGACCCGCACGCCCACCACACCGAGGCCTACGGATGGGGACTGCTCGCGCGCTTCACCGGGATCCCGCGGCTGGGCCGCATCGGGGACGCCGTGGTGCGGCTGCTCTGGTTCGCCGTCGCGCCCTTCGGCCTCGCGAACTCCGCCTACTGGGCCCGCCACCGGATCGGCCCCGGTCCCGGCGCGGTCGACCCCGACCCCGCCCGGCGCGTCGCCGACACGATGAGCCGCGGCCCGGGCGCCGGGACCGTCCGGCTCCTCGGGCTCCTCCTGACGCTCCTGTTCGTCACGACGGCGGCGGCCGTGGCCTTCGACATGGCCGGGGCCGGCTGTTTCCCCGCCTCCGGGACCGGGCCCGTCGACTGCGGGACCGCGACCCCGGTGCTCGCGCCGCTCGCGGGCTGGACGCCGGGCCAGCGGACCGCCCTCCTCGCGACCGCGCCGCTCGCGGCCCTCGCCGTCGTCTGGGCACTGCCGCTGCTCGGGCGCACCCGTTACCTGCCCGGCCCCGACCAGGCCCGCTCCGGACCGGCCCCGCGGCCCGCCCCCGTCCCGGGGGAAGGGGCGTTCGCCGCCGGTGCCGCCGGAACGGCGGAGGCCCCCGCCGATGCGGTCGCCGCCCAGGGCGCCCGGCCCCACGGGGCCGACCGGGGGCCGGAGGGCGGCGAATGGGCCGGGTTCGGCGCCTCGGCGACGCCCGGCGGGCGGCCGCTGCTGGCCGAACGCGACCTCTGGGTCGTCGGCTCCGGGATGGGCCGGCTGCGGCGCGTCCATGTCGGGGCGGCCCTGGCCTGGCTGGCCGCGATCGTCGCGGCGGGCCGGGTCCTCGGGATGGCCCGCGACGGCTGGCCCGCCGACTGGTCCGGCGCCTGGGGGTGGCCGGTCCTCGCGTCCGCGGCCCTGGTCCTGACGGCCGTCGGCGCCGGGTGGATCCTCCGGCCGCAGGCCGAGACGCCCGGGGCGGGACGGCCACTGTTCCATGCCGTGTACTGGCTCGCGGGAGCGGCCGTCCTCGGTGCGGTCCTCGTGCTCTCGGCGGCCGACGCCACCACACCCGTCCGGGCCGATCCCGCCGGACCGGCGGCCACCGCCGTCGTCCTGGTCCTGGGCCTCGCGCTCGCCGGGACGCTGCTGCGCAGCCGGGTCTCCAGCCGCGACCGCGACCGCCGCGCCCTCGGTTGGGCGGGGGCGGGGCCGTTCGTCTTCGCGGGGCTCGCGACCGGCTTCGGCGTGATGCTCTCGAGCGCCGTCGTCGTCGCCTCGGGGCGGCTGTTCGGCGGCGTCGACCCGCCGGAGGTCTTCACCCTGCAGGCCGGGGGCATGGCCGCCGCCGGCCTCGGCGCGCTCGCCTGGTTCGGATGGTGCCAGTGGCGGGTCTGGCGCGCGGGGCGCGGCATCGTCGACGAGGAGCTGGCCGACGCGCGGCAGCATCTGGAGTCCATCGCCGGGGAATGGACTCTGCCGTCGGGCATGGACGAGGCCGTGCGGCTGCTGTGGAAGGCCCGGAGGCTGGCGGCCCTCCTCCGCCGGGCCGAGCTGTTCGCCGGGGCTCTCGCGTGGACCGTGTTCGTCGGCGGCTGGTTCGGCACCGCCCTGGCCGTGCTGCGCCTCGGCGGCGTCCCGGACACCGACGGGACCAGCTGGGCCGCCGTGCACGCCATCGGCGTGGTAGGCCTCTGGGCCGCGGCGGCCATCGTGCTGGTCCTGGCGTTGGCGTCCTCCCGCCAGGACGCCCGCCCGTTCGGCCTGCTCTGGGACCTGACCTGCTTCCTGCCGACGCAGGCGCACCCGTTCGGTCCGCCCTGCTATTCGGAGCGGGCCGTGCCCGAATTCGCCGACCGCGTCGCCGACTGGCTCGACGGCACGGGGGACGCCTGCGCGCGGCCCGCCCCGGACCCTTCCCGCCGCCGCGTGGTCCTGGCCTCGCACTCGATCGGCAGCGTCCTGACGATCTTCACCCTGTTCCACCTCGCCGCCCGCGGGTTCGACGGGCGGATGGGCCGCATCGCCGTGATCAGCTACGGCACGCAGCTGCGCCACTTCTTCGGCCGGTTCTTCCCGCAGGTCCTCGGCCCGGACGTCGTCGGGCAGACGCCGGCCGGGGCCCCCTCGGCGACCGGCCGCCACCCGTGGCCACCCACCGCGGCGGGGGAGGAGGCCCTCGACGCCGCCCGCGGCTGGCCGGCGCCGCGCGGGCCCGGCGCGCTCTCCCGCGTGCTCGGCGACCGCTGGCTCAACCTCTACCGGCGCACCGATCCACTCGGCTACCCGCTGCTCTACACCGGCACCGGAGGCGACGACGCCGGCGGAGACCCGGCCGAGCCGCTACCCCGGACGCGGAGGCCCACGGACCGCCGCGCCGAGGAGTTCGAGCGGGGGGAGTACCAGTTCCGGATCGCCGGCCACGGGGACTACCTGTCCACGATGGCCTACGCCCGGGCCCTGGACGAGGCCGCGCTGATGGTCGCGGCCCCACCGGGGGAGGTCCCGCCGCGGGAGGCCCCACGGCGGGAGGCCCCACCGCGGGAGGTTTGACCGCGGGACGGCGCACCGCGGGAGCTTCCACCGCGGGATGAGGAACCCGGTCCGCTGGCAGCCCGGGCCGGGGCCGGTACCTCCCCCGCGCGGGGGATCCGCGACCGCCGCCCGGCCGGGAGGCTGGGGCCATGAACCTCCAACCAGTGCCCCAGCCACCTTCCAACGACGCCCGTGAAACGGGCCACCGGCCCCGGGCCGGGGTGTCCGCCCGGCGCGCACCAGCGCCCCGCCCAGAACCAGGTACGAGACGCCGCGACCCACGTGACCCAGCCACCGCATGCGGCCCATTCTGCGCGGCGCCGCCGGCCGGCTGAAGCCGACCCCCGGGGCCGGCCCGGAAACCCCCGGCAAAATTTTCCCGCCCCGGCCCAATCCGACCCCGCCCCCGCTCCGAACTGTCCGTGTCACCGCCGCACCGGCCACCACCGACCGGGCACCGAAACCGGTCTCCGGGCCCGCGGCACCGACCGACAAGGAGCACACCATGACCACCGCACACGCCCACGCACCCGCCACCGCCCACAGCGCGGTCCGGTTGGCGGCCCGCGCCGTTGGCGCGGTCTTCCTGCTCGTCGGCGTCCTCGGGTTCGTCCCCGGCGTCACCAGCAACCTCGGGGACCTGTCCTTCGCGTCCCACCACTCGGAGGCCATGCTCCTCGGCCTCTTCCAGGTCTCCGTCCTGCACAACGCCGTGCACCTGATCTTCGGCGTCCTCGGGCTCGCGGCCGGGGGATCGGCCGCCGGTGCCACCCGGTACCTGGTCTGGGGCGGGGCCGTGTACCTGGTCCTCGGCCTGTACGGGGTGCTCATCCCGCACGACGGGCCCGCCAACTTCGTCCCGGTCAACTCCGCCGACAACGTCCTGCACTTCGGGCTGGGCCTCGGCATGGCCGCCCTCGGCCTGCTGCTGGGCCGCGGCGTCACCGCGCGCCGCTAACCAGGCGGAAGGTCCAATCGAGCACCTCTCAACGACCACTGAACGAGCACCGCAGGTCCCGCGCCGCCCGGTGCGGGAACCACCCACCAAGGAGAGCACCATGCGTACGAACACCCGCTTTGCCAGCACCCTCGGCGTCGCCGCCCTCGCCGTGATCGGCCTGTCCGCCTGCGCCTCCGGAGGGGACGCCGGCGCGGAGGCAAGCAGCAGCGCCGCCCCGTCGTCGCCGGCCTCCTCCATGGCCCAGTCGGAGTCGGCGGCCCCGTCGTCCGGCGCGGGGTCCTCGGGCTCCATGGACCCGGCCGCCACGCTGGTGGGCCCGGGCTGCGACGACTACGCGGAGCAGGTGCCCGACGGCGCCGGCTCGGTGGAGGGCATGGCCCAGGACCCGGTGGCCACCGCGGCCTCCAACAACCCCATGCTGACCACCCTCACGAAGGCGGTCTCCGGGGAGCTGAACCCGGACGTCGACCTCGTGGACACGCTCAACGGCGGCGAGTTCACGGTCTTCGCTCCGGTCGACGACGCCTTCGCGGCCATCCCCGAGCAGGACCTGGAGGCCGTGGTCTCCGACGCCGACACGCTCAGCTCGGTCCTGACGTACCACGTCGTGCCGGGCCGGATCGCCCCCGACGAGATCGCCGGGGAACAGACGACGGTCCAGGGCGCCGCGGTCGAGGTCTCCGGAGAGGGCGACGAGCTGATGGTCAACGACTCCAGCGTCATCTGCGGCGGCGTCCAGACCGCCAACGCGACCGTCTACCTCATCGACTCGGTGCTGATGCCCCCGAAGGAGCAGTAGCACCCGCCCGCAGGTCCGGCCGGCAGGGGGACGGCCGGACCGCCGGCTGGCAGCCAAACCGGCGACACGATCCGATCCACGCGCGAGGAGACGCACCATGGACCCGTCCCGTGACACCGTGGGGGACATGAGACTCCCCGGCTTCGGCCGCGGTGCGCCGCGTCCGGCGCCCGGCCCCGACGAGCTGCTCGTCCGCGTGGGCCTCGGCGACGAGGCCGCGTTCGAGCGGCTCTACGACGAGGTCGCGCCGGTCGTGTTCGGGCTCGTGCGGAGGGTCGTCCGCGACCCGGGGCAGAGCGAGGAGGTCGTGCAGGAGGTGTTCGTCGAGGTGTGGCAGCGCGCCACCCGGTTCGACGCCTCCCGCGGCAGCGCCCACGCCTGGATCTGCACCATCGCCCACCGCCGGGCCGTGGACCGGGTCCGGTCCAGCGAGGCCAGCCGCCGGCGCGACCTGGAGCAGGGGATCAAGGAATTCCAGGAGAGCACCGACGACGTCCAGGACACCGCCGTGCTGCGGGCCGACGTCGAGCGGGTCCTCCGGGCCCTGGAGACGCTGACCGACGTGCAGCGCGACGCCATCCGGCTCGCGTACTACGGCGGGTACACGCACCAGGAGGTCGCGGGCCTGCTGAAGGTTCCGGTCGGGACCGTGAAAACCCGCATCCGGGATGGGATGATCAGACTGAGGGACAGGTTGGGAGTGGCGTGATGAACGAGCAACGGCACACCATGACGGGCGCTTGGGCCCTGAACGCCCTCACCGACGCCGAACGGGCCGAGACGGAGCGGTACCTGGCCGCGAACCCCGAGGCGGCCGAGGAGGCGCGCACCCTGGCCGAGACCGCCGGGCAGCTCGCCCTCGGCGCCGGGCCCGAGGCCCCGCCCGAGCGGCTCAAGGCGCAGGTCATGGCCGCGATCCGCAACACGCGGCAGGAACGGCCCGTCACCGGCTCGCCGGAGGGCGCCGCGGCCGGCGGGGAGCCGGGCACGCCCGCCGCCGTCGTCCCCCTCGACCGCTACCGGCGCCAGCGCCGCACGAGCCGCCTCCTGGCCGCCGCCGCCGGCGTGTTGCTGGTGGCCGCCGGGGCCCTGGGCGGCACCGTCGCCCACCAGCAGACGGAACGGGCCGAGCTGCGGGAGCAGTTGGCCGCCGTCGCGGCCGACCAGCAGCGGATGGCGGCCATCCTCTCCGCCGACGACGCCGCGTTCGCCACGGCGCCCGCCGCCACCGGGGGCGAGGTACACCTCGCGTACTCCGCCGCCCAGGGGCTCATGGCCGTCTCCCCGCAGGACCTGCCGCAGCTGCCGGCCGACCGCGACTACGAGCTCTGGCTGATCTCCGCCGACGGCGCCAAGCCGGCCGGGTTGCTCACCGCGGAGCAGGCCGCCGGCCGCGACGCCGCCATGCTCTCCGGCTCGATGGAGGGCGTCACCCACTTCGGCATCACGGTCGAGCCCGCCGGCGGATCGCCGCAGCCGACCACCGAACCCATCCTGCTCCGCGAGCTGTAGCGGCGGGGCGGAAAGGCACCACGCCATGGACACGCCCACCCCCACCCGGCACCCCCGCTGGCGCCACCCGGCCGCCGGACTGGCCGCCGCCGCGCTGCTGCTCGGCGTCGCCGAACTCGCCGCGGCGTTCTTCGGCCCGTCCGCCTCGCCGCTCGTGGCGGTCGGCGGGGCGTTCATCGACGTCATCCCGCCGTGGGTCAAGGACGCGGCGATCGCGCTCTTCGGCACGAACGACAAGCTGGCCCTGTTCGCCGCCATGGGCCTGGTCCTCGCCGCCGTCGCGGCCGGGCTCGGGTTGCTGTCGGCCCGGCGCCGCGGCCTCGCCGTCGGCCTCGTGGGGGCCATCGGCGTGGCGGTCGCCTGGGTGGCGACGACGCGGCCCGGCGCCGGCTTCGGCGAGGCCCTCCCGACCCTGGCCGGGGCCCTGGCCGGCGCCTGGGCGCTGGCCCGGCTGGCGCGCCTGGCGGACGCGGCGCGGGCGGCGGAGGCGGGCAGCGGCCGGGTGCCGGCGGTCGGGGAGGGCGCCACCGAGCCCGCGCCCGGAACCGGAGACCGGACCCGCCCCGGCCCGGCGCGGCGCCGCTTCCTCGTGGGGGTGGCGGCCGCGGCGGGCGCCGCCGTCGTCCTCGGGCTCGCCGGACGCGTGGCGGCCGGCTTCACCCGCGGCGTCTCCGTCGCACGCGATGCCCTGCGGCTGCCGCCCCCGGCGCGCCCGGCGCCGCCCCTGCCCGACGGCGTGGCGGCGCGGGTGGCCGGCATGCCGCCCTTCACGACCCCCAACGCCGAGTTCTACCGGATCGACACGGCCCTGGTGATCCCGCGGGTCGACGCGGCGGAATGGTCCCTGCGCGTGCACGGGATGGTGGAGCGGGAGGTGTCGATCTCGTTCGACGAGCTGCTCGCGGAGGACCTCGTCGAGGCCGACGTGACCCTGACCTGCGTGTCCAACGAGGTCGGCGGCGACCTGGCCGGCAACGCGCGGTGGCTCGGCCTGCCGATCCGGCGCCTGCTCGAGCGGGCCGGCCCGACCCCGGGGGCCGACATGGTCCTGTCCACGAGCCAGGACGGGTTCACGGCCTCCACCCCGCTGGACGTGCTCACGGACGGCCGCGCCGCCCTGCTCGCCGTCGGCATGAACGGCGAGCCGCTGCCGCTGGCCCACGGCTACCCGGTGCGGATGGTGGTGCCCGGGCTCTACGGGTACGTCTCGGCCACCAAGTGGGTCGTGGACCTGGAGGTCACCCGCTTCGCCGACGCCGCCGCGTACTGGACCGAACGCGGCTGGTCCGCCCGGGGGCCGATCAAGACGGCGTCCCGGATCGACGTGCCGCGGCCGTTCGCGGACGTCGCGGCCGGGACCGTGATGCTCGGGGGCACGGCGTGGGCGCAGCACCGCGGCATCCGCTCCGTGGAGGTCAGCATCGACGACGGGCCCTGGCGGGAGGCCCGGCTGGCGGCCGTGCCGGGGCCGGACACGTGGCGGCAGTGGTCGTTCGCGTGGGAGGGCGCCACGCCCGGCCGCCACACCGCCACCGTGCGGGCCACCGACGGGACTGGGGCGCTGCAGACGGCCGAGCGCGCGGCCCCCGTCCCCGACGGGGCGAGCGGGTGGCACCGCGTCCAGTTCACCGTGGAGTAGGGCGGACGACGGCGGCCCCGCACATCCCTTGACCCGGTGGCGGGGTGCGTGGCTACTGTGGGGCCACCAGATCACGAGGAGGTCACAGTGGCCGTCATCGTCGAGCACGTGGACGTCGAAGCACCCATCGAGGATGTGTGGGCGCAATGGACGCGCTTCGAGCTCTTTCCCCAGTTCATGCACGCCGTCGAGAGCATCACCCGGACCGGCGAAGGCACATTCCACTGGGTGGTGCAGATCGGCGGCGTCCAGCGGGAATTCGACACCACGATCGTGGAGAGCCGGCCGCGCGAGTGCATCGCCTGGCGGGGCGAGGGCGGCATCATGCACGAGGGGTCCGTGACGTTCGAGGCCCTGCCGCCGGGCGGGGCCGGCGACCCCACGGCCGAGGGCGCCGCCGGGCACGCCCACGACGCCGAGACCCGCGTGACCGTCCGTTTCACCTGGGACGACGAGACCCTCGTCGAGAAGACCGGGCAGGCCGTCGGGGTCGACCAGATGCAGGTGAACCTGGACCTGCACCGCTTCAAGGAGTACGTCGAGTCCGGCCCGGCCCGCAACTGACATGGTGCGGGTCGGCTTCCACGCGTCGCACGAACAGGTCGGGCCCGCGCGGCTCCTCGAGGACGTCCGCCGGGCCGAGGCCGCCGGCTTCCGGGCGGCCATGTGCTCCGACCACCTCAACCCGTGGAGCGCCGCCCAGGGACACTCGGGCAACGCCTGGACCTGGCTCGGCGCCGCGCTCGCCACCACGGGCCTGACCGTCGGCACCGTGACGACGCCGGGGCACCGGTACCCGGCCGCCACCCTCGCCCACCAGGCCGGGACGCTCGCGGCCATGTTCCCGGGCAGGTTCTGGCTGGCCCCGGGCACGGGCGAGAACCTCAACGAATCCGTGACGGGCGCGCCGTGGCCGCCCAAGGACGTGCGCCGCGAGCGTCTCGCCGGGACGGTGGCCGCGCTGCGCCGCCTGTTCGCCGGCGAGGAGGTGACGAACCGGGACCCGCACGTCCGGCTCGAGAAGGCCCGGCTGTGGGACGCCCCCACGACCCCGCCGGCCATCATCGCCCCGGCGATCAGCGCCGAGACCGCGGCGTGGGCCGCCCAGTGGGCGGACGGCCTCATCACCATCAACCAGCCCGAGGACGCGCTGCGCCGGGTCGTGGACGCGTACCGGTCCGCCGGGGGCCGCGGTCCGCTGGCCCTGCAGGTCCACCTCAGCTGGGCCCCGACCGACGCGGAGGCCGAGCGGATCGCCGTGGAGCAGTGGTCGTCGAACGTCGTGTCGCCGCCGGTGACGTGGGACCTGCCGACGCCGGAACACTTCGAGGCGCTCTCCCGGACGGTCCGGGCTGAGGACGTGCGCGCCGCCGTCGTCGTCTCCTCCGACCCCGGCGAGCACGCCGAAAGGCTCGCGGCGTTCGCGCGGCTCGGGTTCGACGAGCTGTACCTGCACCACGTCGGGCAGGAGCAGGCGGGGTTCATCGAGGCGTTCGGGTCCGAGGTCCTGCCGCGCCTGCACGGTGACCGGCCGTGAAGTCCACCGACATCTCCGACCTCTGGTGGAAGAGCGCCGTCATCTACTGCGCCGACATCGAGACGTTCCTCGACACCGACGGCGACGGCATCGGCGACATCGAGGGCATGAACCGGCGCATCGACTACCTGGCGGAACTCGGCGTGACCTGCCTGTGGCTGATGCCGTTCTACCCGACCCCCGGGCGCGACGACGGCTACGACATCACCGACTTCTACAACGTCGACCACCGGCTCGGCAGCCTCGGCGACCTCGTGGCGCTGGTGCGCACCGCCAAGAACAGCGGGATGCGCGTCATCGCCGACCTGGTCGTCAACCACACCTCCGACCAGCACCCCTGGTTCCTCAAGGCCCGCGAGGACCCGGACTGCCCCGAGCACGACTACTACGTGTGGCGGGACACCGAGCCGCCGGACACCTCGGACCTGGTGATCTTCCACGGCGAGCAGAAGGGGATCTGGAGTCGGGACCGCAAGGCCGGAAAGTGGTACCTGCACCGCTTCTACAAGCACCAGCCGGACCTGAACATGGCCCACCAGGCCGTGCGGAACGAAATCGCGAAGATCATGGGGTTCTGGCTGCAGCTCGGGTTTGACGGGTTCCGGGTGGATGCGGTGCCGCAGCTGCTGACGGTGGGTCTGCACGACGAGATCGAGAACACCGGCTCCGACGGGCCGCACGGGTTCCTGCGCGAACTGCGCGCCTTCATGCGGCGCCGGAACGGGGAGTCCGTGCTGCTCGGGGAGGTCAATCTGCCGTACCGGGAGCAGGAGACCCTGTTCGGGAGTGAGGGCGCGACCGAGCTGGACCTCGTGTTCGACTTCGTGGCCATGCAGAACCTCTACCTGTCGCTGGCCCGGGGCAACGCCGGGCCGCTCGCAGCAGCCCTCCGGACGCGCCCGCCGATCCCCGCGAGCGCACAGTGGGCGGTGTTCGTGCGCAACCACGACGAACTCGCCCTGGACCAGCTGGGGGAGGCGGAGCGGGCGGAGGTGTTCGCGGCCTTCGCGCCGGAGGAGTCGCAGCGGGCCTACGGGCGCGGGATCCGCCGGCGGCTGCCACCGATGCTCGGCGGCGACGGCGACCGGCTGCGGATGGTGTACTCGCTGATGTTCTCCCTTCCCGGGACCCCGGCCCTGTACTACGGGGAGGAGATCGGGATGGGGGAGAACGCCGGTGCCCCCGGACGTCAAGCGGTGCGCACGCCCATGCAGTGGGAGCCGCGGGACGACGCCGGGTTCTCCCATGCGGAGCCGGACGCGTTCAGCTCCCCCCTGGTCCGCGGCGAGTACGGGCCGGAGCGGATCAACGTGCGGGACGCCCGCGGGGATCCCGACTCCCTGTTCCACTTCATCCGCAGGCTCGTGGCCGTGCGCCGGCGCGCGGCCGAGTTGGGGTGGGGCGACCTGGAGGTCCTCGAGCAGGGGGAATCCGCGGTCCTGGCCCACCGGGCCAAGGCGGACGGACACTACGTCGTCGCAGTGCACAACTTCTCCGACACGGACGTGGTGACGTCCGTCCTGGTGCCGGACGCGGAGCCGGGCGAGCGGATGGTGCCCTTGCTCTCCGACGGCGGCGACCCCGAGGTCGACGACGGGCGGCGCATGACGGTCAAGCTTGGCCCCTATGGATACGCGTGGTTCCGGCCGCGCCGGGAGGGGCCCGACGCCTGGCTGTAGGCGCGATGGTGACCCGTTGCCCCCGGCGGGCTTTCGGTGTCGTTGGGCCCTCCACAGGTGTGTTCGGTGGGGTGGGCGTCCACCATCGGGGGCGTTCGGGCCCGGGGGCGAGGCTGGCGGGGGACACTGGGGGCATGCCTCCCTTGGATGCGGAACGGCGCCAGGGCGCCGACGGGTCGGGGCCGGACGACGACGGCGTCGCCGGCGGCCTTGGCGTGTCCGCGCCCGCGCTGGTCGAGCGGATTGGGCAGCTGGGGACGGCGCTGCTGGACCTGTCGGAGGCGGTCACGGGCGCGGAGCTGGGCCCGGAAGAGGCGGCGGCGGTGCTGGGCGTGGTCGAGCGGGCCGGGAACGGGCTCGACCGGTTGCGGGTGGCCGCGGCCGCGGCCGCAGACCGGGCGAGGGTGGCCGACGTGGGCCGGCCCCCGGGCAACCCGGCCGGCCGCTCCCGGTACAAGGACACGGCCGACTACATGCGCCGCGAGCTGCACCTCGGCGCGGCGGAAGCCTGCCGCCGGCTGGCGGCCGGGGCCCGGCTGCTGCCGCGCACCACGCTCACCGGCGAGGTCCTGCCGCCGCTGCACGAACGGCTGGCCGACGCGTTCGCCACCGGACGCGTCGGGCTGGCCGGGGCGATGATGGTCGCCGACGGCCTGGAGAAGGCCGCTCCCGTGGCCCGGCAGCGCCCGGACGAGGCAGCGGTCCTGGAGACCATGGAGGAGCAACTGACCGGGCTCGCCGTGGCCGGGGACCGGGACACGGTGCGGACCTGCATCGAGCGCTGGCACAACCATCTGGACCAGGACGGGCCCGAGCCCACCGACGGGGTCCGCCACGTGATGCAGGGCCTGACCTACAAGGGACACAAATTCGGCCTGCACGAGTACCTGCTCATCGTCGACGAGCCCCAACACGAGGCCCTGCAGACCCTCGTCAACGCGGCCACGAATCCCAAGTCCGACTGGGTCAACGGCGTCCCGCTCACTCCAGCCCCCAGCGGACCCGCCGCAGACCCCGCGGACAACGCCCCCGTCGGCACCGAGGACGGCGATGATGTGCCCGGCCGCGACGTTGACGACGTCGAGCCGCCCGTCGACGGCCCGCCGCCCGTGGACGGACCCGCCACCGGCCCCGGCACGTCCGCGCTGTTCGGCGGCAACCCGATGGACGACGCACCTGCGACGTCCGCGCTGGTTGGCGACAGCCCGCTGGGCGCCTCGCCGGAGAGGTCTGCGCTGTTCGGCGCGGACCCGCCCGGCGCCCTGCCCGGGGGTGGAACCGTTCCGGGGTCCGGACCGACGAAGGCCCAGGTGCGCCTGGACGCGCTGATCCACGCCGTGCGGCGAAGCCTGGCCACCGGCGCGGTGCCCGACACCGGCGGCATGCGCCCGCAGGTGATGGTCACCATCGACTACAACACGCTGCGCGGGGAGCTGGCCCCCGGCACCACCGGCCAGTCCGAATCCATGTACCAGGGCCCGGTCAACCCGCGCACCATCCGCCGGCTCGCGTGCAACGCCGGGATCATCCCCGTCGTCCTCGGAGGGGCCGGAGAACTGCTCAACGTCGGCCGCAGCCAACGCCTCTTCACCGAGAAGCAACAGCGCATGCTCTATGCCCGCGACCGCGGCTGCACCGCCCCCGGCTGCACCGCCCCCGGCTGCATGGTCCCGGCCAGCATGACCGAGGCCCACCACCTCGATCCCTGGTCCGGCGGCGGCGAGACCAACGTCCAACGCGGCTGCCTCTGCTGCCCCTGGCACCACCACCTCGCCGAGGAAGGCGACTGGCAGATCCGCATGATCAAAGGCCGCCCCCACTGGATCCCACCCGCCTATATCGACCCCACCCGAACGCCCCTGCTCAACACCTACTTCCACACCGACACCTCAACGCCGGCCCCGTGAAACACGGCCTCGGGAGCGCAGGCGGCACGGGGCCGAAGGCCGCAACCGGCTTCGGCGGAGGCATTTCCGCAGCCATTGACCGTGCCCGGTCCTCTGCGGCTACGTTGGGGCGTGTCGACACCGGCGGTAGCACCGCCGGAGCAGGACGTCCCCCATACAACCGAAGTTCGAGGAGGACACCATGGCAGTGATCCAGGAAAAGATCGAGGTCAACGTTCCCGTTTCGACGGCGTACAACCAGTGGACGCAGTTCGAGTCCTTCCCGCAGTTCATGCACGGGGTCGAGAGCGTCACGCAGATCGACGACGCGACGAACCACTGGGTGACGAAGATCGGCGGGGTCGAGCGCGAGTTCGATACGCGGATCACGCAGCAGGAGCCCGACCGCGTCATCGCCTGGGAGAGCCTCGACAGCCACACCCACGCCGGATCGGTGACGTTCCACGCCCTGCCCGAACAGGACGGGACGCCGCGGACCGAGGTCAATGTCCAGTTCAAGTGGCACGACGAGACCTTCACGGAGAAGGCCGGCTCTGCCCTCGGCTTGGACAACATGCAGGTCAAGAAGGATCTGGGCCGGTTCCGGGACTTCGTGGAGTCCCGCGGCGGTGAGACCGGCGGCTGGCGCGGCCGCATCGAAGACGAACCCACGCGCTGACCGAAGGGCGGGGCGCCGGCAGCGGCCGGTGCCCCGCTGCGTTGTCGCGCCGGAGCGGGTTTACCGCCGCGGTCTCGTGCCGTTCGGGTGCGCATCGCCTCCGTTAGGGTGCGCGTCGCCGCCGTTCGGGCGCGCATCCCCTCCGTCTGCGTGGGCATCCCCGCCGTGAGGGCGCACATCCCGTCCATCCACGGGTCCGCCTCCGTCCGGGGGCGGCTCGCCGGTGCGAGGGGGAATCCCGTCCCGTTGCGGGAACGGTCCCACGCCGGTCGAGGGCGGTCCAAGGTCGTGGACCCGGGCGCCGGCCACCGTGGTTGGACCGGACAGGCCTGCACCCGCGCCGGCGTCGGGGGGCTCGGGGACCAGCGGCAGGTTCTCGGTGGCCGGTCCCTCCAGCAGGCACCCCGCCTCGGAGAACCGCGACCCGTGGAGCGGGCAGTCCCAACTGCGCTCGGCCGGGTTCCAACGCAGCCGTCCGCCCAGGTGCGTGCAGACAGGGCCGCCGTGGACGGTGCCCGCGACGAGGTGGCGTCCGATGTCGAGGTTGAGGGCGGCGACCGACGCGCTCGTCCGGAGGGTTGGGTGGGCGCCGTACAGGGTCCTGGCCCAGGGGGGAGGCTCGGTCTCGCGCCCGCCCGCCAGCGACGCCAGGTACAAGGCGGCGGCGACGCCGTTGGTCATGCCCCAGCCGGCGAATCCGGTGGCGATCAGGATCGTGTGCGGATCCCGGTTGGCGGCCGGGACCGGTCCGACCAGCGGGACCGCGCCCAGCGGCTCGTAGTCCTGCGCCGACCACCAATGGCTCGGATGCAGGTCCGGGTAGTAGCGGGCCGCCCACGTTTCGATCTCCCGGTAGACGGCCTCGGTGTCCCGTTTGCGGCCGACGACGTGCCCGCCGCCCCCCACGATGAGCCGGTCGATGCCGTCGCCCGGCGTCGCGTCCCGCAGGCTCCGGGCCGGGCCGTCGATCGACGTGAGCATCTCGCGGGGGCCGTCCCAGTTCGTCGGATCCTCGGCGTGGAAGGCCACGGCATAGTGTCGAACGGGACGCATGCGGGCAAACTGCAGGCCCCGGTCGAGCACCGGTGCCCCCGTAGCCAGGACCACGCGCCGGGCCCGAAGGGAGGGGACCGGCTCCCGCAGGTCCGGGTCCGAGGACGCCAGCCGCAACTCGGCCCCTCCACCCTGTCCCAGCGTCGCGACGCCCACCAACCGCGTGCCGGTCAGGAGCGTGCCCCCGTGGCGGCGGAACTCGTCGGCGGCCGCAGCGAGGAAGTCCACCGGATCGAACTGGTACTGGCCGTCCAGGCCGATGCCGCCGGCGACCCGGAACGGCAGCGTCGACTCGCTGGCCCGGACGCGGACGGGCTCGAGCCCGGCGGCCTCGAGGGCCCGCATGTCGTCGTCGAGGCCGGCCAGTTCCTGCCCCGTCTGGGAGAACGACACGGCCCGCCGGATCTGGAGCTCCACGGCCGCCTGGTCGCAGAACCGGACCAGCCAGTCCTGGCCCGCCAGGTTCGCTTGCAGGTAGGCCGATGCGAGGTCTGCGGAGTGCCGACGCAGGACCGTCCCGGCCCGGTTTCCGTGCAGCACGGAGACCTTGGCGGTGGTGTTCCCCGTCGTCACCGCGCCCGGATGCCGGGCCTCGACGAGGACCACGCGCTGGCCGGCCCGCGCGAGCATGACCGCCGTCGACACTCCGGTGATGCCCGCACCGACGACGGCGACGTCGAAGGATCGCTCCCCGACGACGGGGAACGGGTCGGTCGCGATCGGTCGGGCCCCGTCGAGCCACAGGGACAGCCTCACGGTTTGCCCCGCGGCCGCTCGAATCCGGTCAGCTTGTGGGAGCCGTCGCAGTAGGGCTTGATCGCCGAGGCGCCGCACCGGCACAGCGCGACGGTCTCGCGGTTCCGCGGCACCGGTTTGCCTTCGGCGTCGGTGATCTCGAGCGGTCCGCGAACCAGCAGCGGCCCCTGCGGGCACACGGTGATCCGGGTGGGTTCGGTACTCATGCCGCGGTCTCCAAGCTGTCGGGGTCGGGGTGGGGGCCGAGCGCCCCGGGTGCCGCCGGGTCGGCGGAGACGAGCCCTGCGGGTGGGGCCGCTCCGCGGATCCGGCGGACGGGCGTTGCGGCGTCCCGGAGCCGCTGCCCGGCGTACGGGACGCCGCCGCGCAGCCGGAAGCCCAGCGCGACCCACGAGCACACGGCCCGCTCGAAGGCCCACGCCGGGGCCCACAGCGCGGCGATCCGGGGGAATACCGTGGCGCCGCCGTCGCGCCTCCGGCCCGCCTCGGCGAGGACGACGGCGGCCCCCACCCACGCCAGATAGCCCGCGGGACGGCGGGACTGCAGCACCAGCAGCGGGGCCAGGGCGAGTTCGGCGGCCAGCCGTCCGGGCTGCGCGAACGAATCGTAGGCCTGGCGCACCCGCTGGGACAGGAAGTGGCGGACGGCCGGGGGGCGGCGCTCCACGAACAGCCCGTCCGCGCGCAGCTCCCGCCCCCCGCGCGCCCGCACCGTGCGGATCAGCTCCAGGTTCTCGAACAGGACGTCGGACCGGTAGGGCTGCGCGAGCGGCACCCGCACCGCGAGCGTGCCCGGGTAGTCGGAGCCGAGCGCCCGGTTGACCAGCGTGCGGGCCGTGTCCCAGCGGGCGTGCCAGGGCGCGGGGACGAAGTGGTTCTGCGGCCTGACGACGTCGGCGCCGTCCAGCAGGCGCTCGAGCTCCGCGAGCGTTGCCGCCGTGTGCCGGACATCGTCGTCGGCGATGACGGCGCGTTCGTGCCTGGCCGCGGCCAGGCCGGCCAGGACGCCGAGGACCTTGCCGTTGGCGGGTCCGCGTCCGGGCGCCGGGGCCGGACGCAGGACGCGGACCCGGGCGGGCCAGGCGCGGGCGTGGGCCCGCGCGGTGTCCCCGGGGGAGCCGTCGACAACGGTCACGTCCACCCAGGCGGGAAGCGACGCGAGGTACGCGGCCAGGCCGGTGTCGTCCGGCTGGGTGCGCCGCAGCGGCAGGATGTATTCCAGGCGCGTGCAGCGCTCCCTGTCCTGCGCCCCGGCCGTCCCGGCGGTCACGCGGCCTCCAGAGCGGGGAGCGGCTCGCGCAGGGCGCTCCGGCCCTCCTGCCACGCGCCCAGCTGCCAGTCGGCCAGCAGCCGGTCCAGGTGGCAGACGGTGGCCGCTCCGAAGTGGACGTCGGCGGCCAGCGCCGGCTCGGCGCGGACCAGGCCGGCGGCGAGGTCCCGGACGGCGATCTGCTCGTGGACGGCGTCGGCCTCGACGTGTTCGTCGAAGTAGTCGGTCACTTCGGACCCGAACCCCAGCCGGGCGAACCCCTTGGAGTAGCGCCCGTTGGGGATCGAGGACGTGGCCTCGAAGATCGCCAGGTGTCCGACGACCGCGCCCCGCAGCCGGCGCTGCAGCCCGAAGAGGCTGATCGCGTTCACGGAGGCGAGCGCGAGGGCCGGGACGCGGTCGGCGTAGGCGCCGAACTCCGGGTCCAGCCCCGCGCCGGCCATCGTGCGGGCGAACAGTTCGGCGTGGGTGTGGCCGGGGCGCCCGCCCCCGTACTCGTCCGCCTGGATCTCCACCAGCGCGGACTTCGGGCCGCCGGTCAGCCGGGGGACCGCCCAGGTGTGCGGGTCGGCCTCCTTGAGCTGGTAGACGGACTTCAGGACGAGGAATTCGAGTGCCTGCTCTCGCGTGGCGTGCCTGGAGAGGTAGGTGGAGACGGAGGGTCCGCCGTCCGCCTCGGCCAGCGCGAAGAGCGCGGCGGCGAGGTCCTCGGGCGCGTCCCCGTGCCAGGCCGCGTCTCCGGCGTTCCGGCCGGGGAGGGCGGCGCCGTCGGCCCCGCCCGGCCAGGGGGACGGGCCGACGGCCTGGCGGAGCCGCGCCTCGAAGACCGACTCGATGCGTTGCCGGACCGCCAGCAGCGGGGGATGCCACTCCCAGCGGTCGTCGACGCCGGCAAGGCCCGAGTAGTGCAACTCGTAGAGGCAGAAGAGGGCCAATTGCAGGTCGTCGTCGTAGAGGATGTCGCTGTCGCGCAACGCCGGGCCCAGGGCCGCGTCCACGGCGTCGAGGGACTGCGGGAAGGGGCCGTGGCCCAGGGCCTCCGCGACTGCGCTGGAGACGGGCCCTCGTGGTGGGGGGATCCGCATGGTGTTCCTTTCCTTCGTGCGGGAGTGCCGTGCTAGCCCTTGGTCCCGGTGGTGGCGATGCCCTGGATGAAGTGCCGCTGTCCGGCGAAGAACAGCAGGATCATCGGGATGGTCGTGATGACGCCGGCGGTGATGATCAGCTCCCAGTGCCAGTTCCCGGCGAAACCGAACTGGTCGAGCATGGCCTTCAGCCCGCGGGGGACGGTGAACGTGTTGGCGTCGCGCAGGTAGATGAGGGGGCGCATCAGGTCGGTCCACGCGGCCTGGGTCTCGAAGAGCAGGGTCACCACGAGCGCGGGCTTGCAGAGGGGCAGCGCGAAGTGCCTGAACAGCTGCCAGTCGCTGGCCCCGTCCGTCCTCGCCGCGTCGAAGATCGAGCGGGGAAGCCCCAGGAAGAACTGCCGGAGCAGGAAGATGTAGAACGCCGAGCCGAACAGGTTCCCCGCCCACAGCGGCGTCAGCGTACCGACCTGCCCCAGCGCGTCCCAGATCAGGTAGGTGGGGATCATGGTGACGGCGCCGGGGAGCATCATCGTGGCGAGCACCAGGAAGAACAGCGCGTCCCGGCCCCGGAAGCGGTAGTACGCGAAGCCCCAGGCGACCAGCGCCGAGCTCAGCGTCACCGCGACCGCCGCCAGCACCGTGACCAGGACCGTGTTCCCGATCCACAGCGCCAAGGGCGCTTCCTGCCAGACGTCGACGTAGTTGGCCAGCGTCGGGTTCTCCGGGATCAGCTTGTTGTCGAAGACCTCGCTGCGCGGCTTGAGGGAGGCGCTCAGCAGCCAGACGAGCGGGTACACGAACACCAGCGTGGCCGCCGCGAGCAGCACGACGGCGGCGCCCCGGCCGACGCGGGAGGCCCAGCGGCTGGCGGGGGAGCGGCCCGCGTGGCCTCCACCGGGGCGCGGGCCCGCGGAGCGTGGGTCCTCCGGCGGGCGGCGCGACGGGCTCCGGCCGGGGGCCGCGCCGGGCAGGGCCGCCCGGTCGGTCAGGGTCTCAGCCACCGTCTTCCCCCTCGTAGTAGACGAGCCGGCGCCCGACCGTGAGCTGGACGGCCGTGATCGCCGTGATCACCAGGAAGAGCACCCAGGCCATCGCCGACGCGTAGCCCATGTTCAGGAACTCGAAGGCCTGCCGGAACAGGTAGATGACGTAGAACAGGGCGGCGTCGTTGCTGTAGGTCGTGTTCCCCGCCCCGAAGAACGCCGTGTACGCCTCGGTGAACGACTGCAGGGCCGCGATGGTGTTGACGACGACCAGGAAGAACAGGGTCGGGGAGATCATGGGCAGGGTGACGGCGGCGAAACGGCGTATCGGCCCGGCCCCGTCGACGACGGCGGCGTCGTAGAGGTCCCGCGGCACGTTGTTCAGCGCCGCGTAGAAGATGATCGTCGAGCCGCCCACCGTCCACAGGCTCATCAGCACCAGGCCGGGCTTCACCCAGGCCGGGTCCGTGGTCCACGCCGGCCCGTCGAGGCCCACGAGCCCGAGCACGCCGTTGATCAGGCCCTCGTGCCCGTTGAACAGCAGCAGGAACAGGACGCCGACGGCCACTGGCGGCGTCATGTTCGGCAGGTAGAACGCCGTCCGGAAGAAGCCCTTGGCCCGCTGGACCCGCTGCAGCAGCATGGCCAGGCCGAGGGAGAACGCGATGTGCAGGGGCACCAGCATCGCCGCGTAGATGGCGGTGTTGCGCAGCGCGACCGCGACCTTGGGGTCCTCGGCCAGCCGGCGGTAGTTGTCGACGCCGATGAAGTTGGGGTCGGTCAGGACGTCGTAGTCCGTCAGGGACAGGTAGGCGCTGTAGAGGATCGGCCAGAGCGTGAACACCAGGAACCCCAGCAGCCAGGGGGAGAGGAACAGGAGCGCATGGCGCAGGTTCCGCCGCCGGGCCCGGACCTGCCCCGGACGTGGCCGGGCCCGGGGCGGACGTGGCGGGGCGTGCCCCGGACGCGGCGGCGCGAGCCCCGGACGCGGCGGCGCGATCCCCGGGCGGGGCTGGGTGTGTCCGGGACGCGGCCCGGCCGCGGACGAGCTGGCCATGGGCTAGCCCTCGCCCTCGCCCCCGCCTCCCTGCGAGTCCCAGTCGGCCCAGGCCTCGTCGAGGGCGGACTGGGCCTCCTGCTGGGCCGTGGCCAGGGACTCGGCAGGGTCCTGCCGGCCGGTCAGCACCCGGTTGGCCGCGTCCAACCAGGCCTGCTTGAACTCGGCGTCCGCCGGGTTCGCCGGCAGGGAGAAGCCGTTTTCGTTGGCCGCATAGGAGGCCTCGACGCCGGACTTCCACGGCTCGGTCAGGTCGTTCTCGGGGGAGTCGACGAACTCGGCCTTGATCCGCTCGTCCGCTGCCCGGTTGCCGGTGAAGAGCCCGGTGAACGGCTTGCCCTCGGAGGCCCGCTCGTCCGCGCGTGCCGTGGCGGCGGCCAGCCAGGACTCGGTCTGCGTCATGTGCTTGATGAACCGGCATGCGGCCTGCGGGTTCGCGCCGCCCGTGGGGATCGCCCACGCCGAGCCGGAGGCGAAGCTCAGGGGCGTGTCGGAGCCGCGCTCCTTGAACGTGGTGAAGGCCATCGGCGCGTCCGCCGAGACGTCGTTGAGGATGTTGATGTACCACTGCTCCATGGGCATGGCGCCGAGGTCGCCGGACGCGAACTGGTTGTCCTCGCCGAAGAAGTCCGCCGAGTCGCGGAAGGCCTTGACCTCGCCGAACCCACCCTGCTCCTCGTAGATCCCGACGGCGAACTCGAGGGCCTCGACGACCTTCGGGTCGTCCAGCTGGGCCGTGCGGCCGTCGGCGGAGATCAGGTCCGCGCCGTTCGCCTTGGCCCACAGGGGAAGGAACTCCGGAAGCTTCGAATCCACGCCGATGACACTGAGCTTGCCGCCCTCGCGCTGCATGAGCTGCGTGTTGGCGGCCGCGACGGCGTCCCAGTCGGACCCGTCGACGTCGGAGGTCTCCAACCCGGCCTCGCCCAGGAGATCGCCGTTGGCCATGACCACCTGGACCTGGTTGAACTCGGGCACCCCGTACGTCTGGTCCTGGAAGCGCCCCTGCGCCAGCGCGGACTCGCGGAAGTCGCCCAGCGCGATCCCCTCGCCCTCGATGCACGAGTCCAGCGGCATGATCGCGCCCCGCGAGGCGAACGTGCCCAGCTGGTCGCGGTTGGCGTAGATCAGGTCCGGGGCGTCCCCGGCGGCCACCGCGGAGAGGAACTGCTGCACGTCGAGCTCGCCCTCGACCGGCTTGACGTCGACGCCCGAGACCGCCTCGATGGCCAGGTCCGTCCGGGTGCGGGCCACCTCGTCAGCGTCCGGATTGAACCCCATGATCGTCAATTCGCCGGAGAGCTCGGCCTCCGGGCTGAACGACGCCGCCGGCTCCTGGCTGCCCTCCGGCTGCGACCCGGTCGCGCAACCGGCCAGCAGCGCCACGGCCCCGAGCCCGGCCCCGGCCCGGACGGCGAGACTGAGGCGGCGGGGAAAGGCTCGTTGCGGGGACGGGGTGCGGCGGTCGTACGGGATCATGCCGTCTCCTTCTTGAAGCCAACGTCCCCCCGGAGTCCGGACCCGTGGGCATCCGGTGTGGGCGTCACGTGCTGGTGCGGTCTCGGCCCGCCGCCACCGGGCCGCCGGGCTTTTGCCGAACATACGCATAGCCTGTGGTGCTGTCCATACGAACGGAATTTCGGAAGGGGCACCCGCCTTCGGCCCTTCCGGATCCCTTGGGCCCCGCCGCGTGCGCATGGTTCACTGGCGCCGACCGTCGACGGCAGGAGGGCACCGTGAAGGCGCTGACTTGGCAGGGCAAACGCACCGTCGCGCACGAGGAGGTCCCGGACCCCTCCCTCCGCGAGCCGCGCGACGCCATCGTCCGCATCACCTCCACCGCCATTTGCGGTTCGGACCTGCACCTCTACGAGCTGCTCGGGGCGTTCATGCACCCCGGCGACGTCCTGGGGCACGAGGCCATGGGCGTCGTGGAGGAGGTCGGTCCCGGAGTCGAGGGCCTGCGGCCGGGCGACCGCGTCGTCGTCCCCTTCAACATCGCGTGCGGTGAGTGCTGGATGTGCCAGCGGGGGCTGCAGTCCCAGTGCGAAACGACCCAGGTGCGGGCCCATGGATCGGGCGCCGCGCTGTTCGGCTATTCGGACCTCTATGGCCGGGTGCCGGGCGGGCAGGCGGAGTACCTGCGGGTGCCCTTCGCGGACCACTCGTGCGTCGTCGTGGGGCGGGACCTGCCCGACCACCGCTACCTCTTCCTGTCCGACATCCTGCCCACCGCCTGGCAGGCGGTCGAGTACGCGGACGTCCCCGAGGGCGGGACGCTGGCAGTGTTCGGCCTCGGGCCGGTGGGGCAGTTGGCGGCCCGGATCGGGCGGCACCGCGGGCACCGGGTGCTCGGCGTCGACCCGGTGCCGGAGCGCCGCGCCATGGCCGCCCGGCACGGCATCGAGACGGTGGAGTCGGGGCGCGGCGTGGCCGACCGGCTGATCGAGCTGACCGGGCGCGGCCCGGATGCCGTCGTCGACGCCGTGGGCACCGAGGCCCACGGGTCTCCCGGGGTGAAGCTGATGCAGCAGGCGGCGTCCATGCTGCCGAAGCCGCTGGGCAGGCCGGCCATCCGGCACGCCGCCGTCGACCGGACCGCGGCGTTGCAGGCCGCGATCGGCTCGGTCCGCCGGGGCGGGACCCTGTCCATCAGCGGCGTCTACAGCGGGTCGCTCACGCCGATGCCGGTGCTGAAACTGTTCGACAAGCAGATCCAAGTCCGCCAGGGGCAGTGCAATGTGCGCCGCTGGACCGACGCCCTGCTGCCCCTGTGCGAGGACCCGGCCGACCCGTTGGGCCTCGACGACCTGACGACGCACACCGCGCCCCTGGCCGAGGGGCCGGACCTCTACGGCACGTTCCAGCGCAAGGAGGACGGCTGCATCAAGGTCGTCCTCCAGCCGTAGCCGGCCCCGCGGGGGACCGTCCCGGCCGTCGTCGCGCGCCGGGCCTGGGCGCCCCGGCGGCTCAGTTCTCCATCGAGATCAGGTTGACCAGGTCGCCGACGCGCTCCTTCGGGTAGCTGCGCGCGATGTCGGCCTGGGTGACCATGCCGACGAGCTCGTGCCCGTCGATCACGGGCAGGCGGCGCACCTGGTGCTCCTGCATCGTGGAGATCGCCTCGTCGACGTCGTCGTCGGCCCCGATGGTCACCGGCTTGCCCTCGGCGAGCGATCCGGCCGTCGTCGTGCGGGGGTCGCCGCCGGTGGCGATGCAGCGCACGACGATGTCCCGGTCGGAGACCATCCCCTTGAGCCGCTTGTCCTCGCCGCACACCGGCAGGGAGCCCACATTGAGGCCGAGCATCTTGAGCGCCGCGGCCTCGAGCGTCTCGTTTTCGCCGATGCACTCGGCCGGGCTGGTCATGATTTCGCGGGCGGTCGTCATGCCGATCATCTCCTCGGCGGCGCGGTACCGCCGCCAATGGTCGCGGATGGGCTTGCGCTTCGACGGTAGCCACGCCCCGGGGGCCGGGCAAGGGGCGCGGGCGCGCGGTGGCGTGGCGGGCGACGGCCGGCTGGCCGGTCGGCCCGCGCCCGGCCCGCCCACGATGGACACGGCCCCGGGCGTTAGGCCCGCTCCACGGGCAGGATGGCCGTCGCCTCCACGGAACGGTCGGTCACGGTGGTCGGCGCCTCCAGATGCACGGCGCCGGAAGGCAGGAGGCCGCATCCGCCGAAGCGGGCCATGACGCGCTGCTGTGCCAGCGCGTCCTCGCCCGCGTGGCCCGCTGGAAGCTCCTCCCAGAAGCCGAAGCCCCCGCTCTCGAGGAGCTTGGCGCGGTCGAAGAGCACGCAGCCGCCGACCCACGCCACCTTGTACAGCTCCAGGTCAGCGGGGCCGAGTCCGCGGGCCGCTGCGAGGTGGGCGAGGTTCGCCGCGTTGTGCAGCGTCCAGCGCTCGAACCCGGGCCCGTCCCGCCGGACGGTCTCCGGCTCGGGCGTGTCCTCCCAGGGTTCGTAGGGCGCCTCCTCGCCGGGCCGCCGGTCGTCGAGGAAGGACAGGCCCTGCACGGCGGAGCCGACGAAGCCGCAGCCCGCCTCGTCCAGCGTCCGCGACATCCGCTCCAGCGTGCCGGGCTCGAGCCACACGTCGTTGTCCAGGAACAGCACGTGGGGGCTGGAGGCCGTCGCGAGCAGGAAGTGCCGCTGTTCGGCCACGCCGCGCCGGTGCGGCCGGTGTTCGAGCCGCACTGCACGGCCCTGGGCCCGCAGCAGCTCGACCATGGTCCCGACGGCGGGCTCCTCCCACACGGGGGAACCGGCCGTCTGGTCCGCGACGGTGACGGTGAAGTCGGGCTCGGCCTGCGCCGCGAGCGAGGACAGGGTGACGGCCAGCTCCGCCGGGCGGTCGAGCGAGGGAATCAGCACGTCGACGCGGGGTGTGGGCGCCTGTCCCCGGGGCGCCGCCCACGCCGCGGCCCGGCGGGCCGTCACGGCCCCGCCTCCTCCGGACCGGTGTGCCGGGCAGCGCTGCCGGTCATGCCTCCGGCAACGCCGCCGGTCATACCTCCGGCAGCGCCGGCAACACCGCTGGCCCCACCGACGGAGCCGGTGCCGGCCGCGCGCGCGGCCGCACGACCGGGGGCCAGGCCCGCCCCATCCGCGGGCGCGCCCCCGGTGCCGGGCCCTTCGCCGTCGGCCCCCTCGCTGCGGATCCGGCGCACCAAACCGCTGGTCGAGTGGTCGGAGACGTAGTCGAGAATGGCGACCCGGCCTCCGTAGGCGGCGACGACGGCGGCCTCGGCGAGCATCTGCTCCGTGTAGTCCCCGCCCTTCGCGTAGACGTCCGGGCGCAGCCGCTCGATCAGCGGGGCGGGGGTGTCCGTGCCGAACACCGTCACGTGGTCAACGCAGTTCAGCGCGGCCAGGACGGCGGCGCGGTCCGCGGCCGTGTTGATCGGCCGGTCCGGGCCCTTGATCCGGCGCGTGGACGCGTCGTCGTTGACGGCGACGACGAGCACGTCGCCCTGCTGCTTGGCCTGCTCCAGGTAGCGCGTGTGGCCCCGGTGCAGGACGTCGAAGCATCCGTTCGTCAGCACGATCCGCCGCCCCTCGGCCCGGTGCCGCTCCACCTCCCGCTCGAGCTCCTCGGCGGAGATGGCGGCGTCCGCGAGCCCCCCGAGGTGCGCGGCCAGGTCCGCCGTCGTGCACACCGAGGTGCCCTGCCGGTGCACGACCACGTCGGCGGCGGTCTGGGCCAGGTCGATCGACGTCGTCAGGGGCAGTCCGGCGCCGAGGGCGACGGCCAGGCACGCGACGAACGTGTCGCCGGCTCCCGAGGCCTGCTTCTCCGTCGTCGGCCGCGCCCAGGTGCGGTGCCCGGTGCCGTCGCGCGAGACCAGTTGGGTTCCGTCGCGGTCCAGCGTCGCGACCACGTGGTCCGCGCCGGCCGCCGCCAGCAGGTCCCCGGCCCGGGACGCGAACAGCGCGGCCCGGTCCTCGTCCGGGGCCGGGCGCGCGCCGAGCAGGCGGGCGGCCTCGGCGGCGTTCGGGGTCGCCAGGTCGGGGCGGAGCCCGGCCCACCGGGCGGGGTCGTGGGCGTCCACGAGCACCAGGGGCCCGTCCGCGCGCCCGCCGAGCCCGGCCTCCAGCGCCTCCCGGACGGGCCCCTCGAGCGCGCCCGCCGCGTAGTCGCAGACCACGACGACGTCGGCGCCGGCAAGCCGCTCGCGGATCCGGTCCGCGAGTCCGGACAGCGCGACGGGATCCGGGTGCCGGTCCTGGTCGTCGAGCCGCAGGAGCAGCTGGTCGCCGCCCACGATCCGGTACTTCGTGGTCGTGGTTCCCGGGTGGGACTCGAGGACGGCCTCGACGCCGGCGTCGGCGAGCAGGGCGCGCAGGCGTTCCCCGGCCGGATCCGCCCCGACCAGGCCGAGCACGCTCGCGCGGCCGCCGAGCCGGGCGACGTTGACGGCCGTGTTGGCCGCCCCGCCGGCGGCGTAGTCCCGCCGCTCCAGGTCGACGACGGGCGCCGGCGCCTCCCGGCAGAGCCGCTCGCTGCGGCCGTGCCACCAGCCGTCGAGGATGACGTCGCCCACGACCAGCACGCGGGGTGCCGCCTCGGCCAGGACGGCCGGGACGCGGGCCGTGGGGGCGGTGAGCCGCCCCGGGTCGATCCGGTTCACGCCCGGTCCCCGCCGCCCGGGGACTCCAGGTGGACGACCTTGATCCGCGTGAATTCGTCGAGCAGCTCCGGACCGTACCCGAACCCGGCGCCGCTGTCTCCCGCCGGCTGGGCGGACCCGCCCGGCGCACCTCCGAACACGGCGTTGACCTTGACGGTCCCGACGGGAAGTTCGGCGACGGCCCGCTGGGCGCGCCCCAGGTCGGGGGTCAGGACGGTGGCGGCCAGGCCGTAACGCCCCGCGGCGGCCTGCCGCAGGCCCTCGTCGAAGTCGGCGACCTCCATGACGGGGGCGACCGGGCCGAACGTCTCCTCGCGCATCACGTCCATGTCCGCGCCGCAGCCGAGCAGGACCGTGGCGGGGTAGTGCGCGCCGGGCCCGTCGGGGATGCTCCCGCCCTCGGCGACGGCCGCCCCGGCCGCGGCGGCCTGCTCGACGTGGGAGTGCACCGTGTCGCGGAGGCGCCGGTCCACGAGCGGGGCGATGCCGGACGCGTTCAGCGCCCGCGCCCGGTCGACGAGGGCCTCTGTGAACGCGGCGGCCACGTCGCGGTGGACGTAGATGCGCTCGACCGACGTGCAGATCTGGCCGCTGTTGGCGAAGGCGCCCAGCGCGGCCTGGTCCGCCGCCCACGCCGGGTCGACGCCCGCGTCCACCAGCAGGGCGTCCTTCCCTCCGTTCTCGCGGAGCAGGTGGGCGCCGGTGGCCGCCACCGCCTCGGCCAGGCGGCGTCCCGTCGCCGTGGAGCCGACATGGGCGAGCACGTCGACGCCGTGGCTGGCGGCGAGGGCGGCCCCGGTGGCGGGTCCTCCGGTGAGCGTTGCGAAGACGCCCGGCCCGACGATGCCCTCCACGAGGCGACCGAGCAGGTCGCCGGTGTGGGGACAACGCTCGCTCGGCTTGTGCACGACCGTGTTGCCCGTCGCCAGGGCGGCCCCGATCAGGCCGCTGGCGACGGCGACCGGGTCGTTCCACGGCGTGAGCAGCGCGGCGACCCCGCGGGGCTCCGGGACGGTGTAGTCGGCGGCGGTGCGGCCGCCGCGCAGGCTGTGGCCGCGGTGGACCGGGCCGAGCTCGGCGTACTGGCGCAGCGTTCCGGCGCCGGCGTCGACCCCGGCGGCGGCCTCGTCGACGGGGCGGCCGGTCTCGCGGTGGTTCAGGTGCGCCAGCTCGTCGCGGTGGCGCTCCAGGGCATCGGCCGCCCGGTGGAGCAGGGTGCCGCGGTCGGCCGCCGGCAGTGCCCGCCATCCGGGCTGGGCGGCGCGGGCCGTCTCCACGGCCGCACGGACCGCCTCCGGCCCGGCCTCCAGGAGCGAGCCGACCAGGGAGCCGTCGGAGGGGTCGTGGATGGTGATCGTGCCCGCCTCGGCGGGGGCGCTGGTGGTGGTGGATGGCATGCCGTTCCTCCTCGTGGGTGGGTTGCGGTCCTACGGGTGGGGTACCCACCCGCGGCGCCGGTTAGACATCGACGGGCGGGGCGCGGTGCCGTGATCCGGCCCGGCTCCGCCCGTTCCGGTTCCGCCCGCCATCCGGCGCCCGTCGTCCCGCCGTCGGCCCCGCCCCTCCCGGCGACCCTTGTCTGGCGGGCCGCCGTCGCATAGTGCTAGGCGCATGGCCACGGACACCACGCGAGCGGATTGGATCGACGACGAGCGGAACGGCCGTGCCGTCCCGGAGGACGGGACCCTGCCCGACGGCGGCGCGTCCGGGAGCGCCGTCTCGGCGTGTGCCGCGCCCCGGGACCCCGTGCCCGACGGCGGCCGGCCCGCGGGGGCGCAGCGCCGCGCCGTCGGGCCCGTCTGGCCCCCGTTCGAGGGGGTGCGCCGGATCGCGGTCCTGCGCGGCGGCGGGCTCGGGGACGTCCTGTTCGCCGAGCCGGCCCTCCGGGCCCTGGCCGCCGCCTACCCGGAGGCCGAGATCACGCTGCTGGGCACGCCCCTGCACCGGGACCTGTTCGCGGGCCGGCCGGGGCCCGTCGGGGACGTCGAGGTGCTGCCGTTCGCCGAGGGCGTCCGGCCCGGCCCGGAGGACCCGGAGGCCGTCGAGGCGTTCCTCGCGCGGATGCGCGCCCGCCGGTTCGACCTGGCCGTCCAGGTCCACGGCGGCGGCCGCTACTCGAACCCGTTCCTGCTCCGGCTGGGCGCGCGGCACACCGTGGGCACCCGGACGCCGGACGCGGCGGAGTTGGAGCGGACGCTCGGCTACCACTACTACCAGCACGAGGTGCTGAGGGCGCTCGAGGTCGCCGGCCTCGCGGGGGCCAGCACGGACTGGCTGGAGCCCCGCTTCGAGACGACGCCTGCGGACCTCGCCGAGGCGGATGCGCTGCTCGGGGAGCTCGGCGCCGACGGGGGAGCGGAACCGCTGCTCGTCGTCCACGCCGGCGCCACCGACGAGCGGCGGCGCTGGGCGCCGGAGCGGTTCGCGGACCTGGCCGTCCGGGCCGCCGCGGACGGCTACCGGGTGCTGCTCGTCGGCGACCCGTCCGAGGCGGCGCTGGCCGACGGCATCGCCCGCCGCGCCGGGCACCCGCGGGTCGGGTCCGTCGCCGGCCGTCTGGGCCTGGGCGGGCTCGCGGGCCTGTTCGCCCGGGCCGCCGTCGTCGTCGGCAACGACAGCGGCCCCCGGCACCTGGCCCAGGCGGTGGGGACGCCCACGGTCGGCGTCTACTGGGTGGGCAACCTGATCATGGCGTCCCCACTGGGCCGCGCCGAGCACCGGGTCCACCTGGGCTGGGTGACGCACTGCCCCCAGTGCGGGCTCGACGTGACGCAGGTCGGCTGGACCGCGCCGCGCTGCGAGCACGTCTTCCCGCTCGTGGACCAGGTGGACCCGGCGGACGTCTACGCGGACGTCGTGGACCTCACGGCCACGAGTCCTCGCCCGAGTGGGCGATGAGCATCTCCCGCACCTCGCAGCCCGCCGGCTGGGACAGCGCGAACATCACGGCCTGGGCCACGTTCGCGGGGTTGTTCAGGCGCGAGTTGTCCGCCGGGCGGTACTGCTCGGTCCGGTCGTCGAAGAAGCGCGTGTCCATGCCGCCCGGGATCAGCGTCGTCACGCCGACCTCCCCGGCGGTCTCCGCGGCCAGGGCCCGCGTGAAGCCGAGGACCCCGAACTTGGAGGCGCAGTAGGCCGTCGCGTCCGAGACGCCGCGCAGCGCGAGCGTCGAGGCGACCGTGACGACCCTGCCCCGGCTGGCCTTCAGGTGCGGCAGGGCGGCCCGCACCGTCGAGACGGTGCCGAGCAGGTTGACGCCGAGGACGAGCTCCCACTCGTCCGCGGCGACGTCGTCGAGCTTGCCGCACCGGTCGATGCCGGCGGCCGTGACGACGCCGTCGAGGCCGCCGAGCGCCTCGGCCGCCGCGGCGACCGCGCGTTCGACGCCCGGCCGGTCCGTCACGTCGACCTCGTGCCGGTGCTCGGCCGTGCTGGCGGAGACGTCGCGGTCCAGGACCACCGGGGTGCCGCCGGCCGCCTGGATGGCCTGGACGATCGAGGCGCCGAGTCCGGCGCCACCGCCGGTGACGACGACCCGTCCGGGCGTGGGGAACTGGGAATCTGCGGTCATGGGGTTCCTTTCGTCGGGAGTCGGTCCGGGGCCGGCCTGGCGCTCAGCCAACGCTGGCGAGCGCGCTCGCCAGCGCCGTGGTCGACCGGGCCGGGTGGTAGGGGACGGTGAGGCAGCGGCCGCCCCAGCTGCGCAGCAGGGCGGCCTCGGGCAGGGCGTCGGCGTCGTAGTCCCCGCCCTTGACCCACACGTCGGGGCGCAGGCGCTCGAGCAGGGCCAGCGGCGTGTCCTCGTCGAAGACGAGCACCGCGTCCACGAACTCGAGCGCCGCGAGCAGTTCGACGCGGTCCTCCACGGCCATGATGGGCCGCTCCGGGCCCTTGAGCCGGCGCACCGAGTCGTCGCTGTTGAGGCACACGACCAGGCCGGCCCCCAGCTCGCGTGCCGCGCGCAGGGTCCGCGCGTGGCCGGCGTGGAGCAGGTCGAAGCACCCTCCCGTCGCGACCAGCGGCCCGCCGGCGGCCCGGAGGCGGCGGACCGTCTCCCACGGGTCGGTCGCCCGGCCGTCGGGGGCGGGAGACGGGACAGTGGGGGCGGGGGACGGGACAGCGGGGGCGCGGGACGGGACAGTGGGGGCCACGGAGGGGCCGCCGGGTCCGGCCGGGGCCGCGGCGAGGGACGCGACGCCGCCGTCGGCGATGAACCCGCTGGCGCTGGCGACCGCGCCGGCCGCCGCCCGGGGCAGCCCGTCCCCGCGCGCGAGGCGGACGGCGAGGGCGGAGGCGAACCGGTCGCCGGCCCCGCACGGGTCCCCGTCCGCCGGCGCGGGGGCGGGCACGTGGTGGCGGGCGCCGCCGTCGTCCACCAGCGCCCCGCGCGCACCGAGCGTGACGACGACGCCGGCCACGCCCCAGCGCCCGCGCAGAAGCGCTGCGGCCGCGGCCTCCGGGCCGCCGTCGGCGCCCGGGTCCCCGGCGGGCGCGCCGGCGAACGCGAGCGCCTCGGCCCGGTTCGGCGTCACGGCGGCGACGCCGGGGACCGGGGCGGCGCCCCTCGGGTGGGGGTCCCACACGACGGGCACCCGGCGCGCCAGGACCGCGAGCGCCTCGCGCAGGGCCGGGGCCTCGAGCAGGCCCCGGCCGTAGTCGGCGACGACGACGGCCTCCGCCGACTCCAGCGCCCGCAGCATGGCGGGCGTCGGATCGGGGACCGGCGGCGGGGCGCACCCCTCGTCGAACCGGACGACGGGCTGGCCGGCCGCCCGGATGCGCGTCTTGACCGGGGTCGGGGCGTCGGACGGCCCGGCCACGAGCTCGAGGCCGGCCAGGCACCCGCGCAGCCGGTCGGCCGCCTCGTCCCCGCCGAGCACGGTCACGAGCACCGGCTCGACCCCGTCCCGCGCGAGCATGCGGGCCACGAGCCCGGCACCGCCGGCCCGGTGCACCGAACGCTCGACGTCCACGACCGGGACCGGGGCGTCCGGCGCCAGCCGGGTGGCGGGGCCGTCGACGTCCCGGTCCAGCAGGACGTCCCCCACGACCGCGATCCTCACGGCGCCACCCCCCGCGGCGCCGGGGTCCCGCGCAGCCGCGCCACCTCGGCGTCGAACGCCCGGCACAGGGCGTGGACGGCGACCAGGTGGCACTCCTGCACGTTCGCCCCGGGGCCCTCGATGGCGACGTGCTCGTCGCAGACCCGCGTCAGCGGATTCGGGGCGGCCCCGGTGAGGGCCCACGTGGCGATCCCCTGCTCCCGCGCGGCCTCGGCCGCCCGCAGCAGGTTCGGGCTCTTGCCGCTCGTGGTCAGCAGGATGAGCGTGTCCCCGGGACGTCCGTGCCCGCGCACCTGGCGGGCGAAGACCTCGCCGTACCCGTAGTCGTTGGCCAGGGCCGTCACGGCGGAGGACTCCGCGTGCAGGGAGATCGCGGAGAACGCCTCGCGCTCGCCGTCGAAGCGCCCGACCAGTTCGGCCGTCAGGTGCTGGGCCTCCGCGGCGGAGCCGCCGTTGCCCGCGGCCAGCAGCCGCTGCCCGGCCACGAGCGAGTGCGCCAGGCGGGTGCCCCAGGCGGCGAGCCGGTCCGCCGACTGGCGCAGCGAGACCAGGGCGGGGCCGACCTCGTCGAGGTGGCCCAGGACGGTGCCGAGGGCGTGCCCGCCGTCGGCGGCCCCCGCCGGTCCGGAGGCCTCGTTCGGGGAGGCGGCGGGGCGCCAGTCCGGCGCCGTGGGCAGGCCGAGGGAACGGCGGATCACCGCGCACCCCCCAGCCCCTGGCGGACGGCGGCCGGCTCGCCCGTGCCGGCCAGGGCCTCACGGTACGCGTCCTCGGTGGCCGCCGCGACGGAGCCCCACGAGTAGCGCTGCTCGACGCGGCGGCGGCCGGCCCGGCCCAGCCGGCGGGCGAGGGCCGGGTTCCCGAGCAGGCGGGCGAACGCGGCGGCGAGGGCCTCCGGGTCCTTCGGCGGCACGTGCAGCCCGGTCACGCCGTCGACCACGGTGTCCTGCAGCCCGCCGACGGCGGCGGCGACGACCGGGACGCCGCACGCCATGGCCTCCAGCGGCACAATGCCGAACGGCTCGTACCAGGGGGCGCACACGACGGCGGTGCAGCCGGCGATGACGTCGGGCATGCGCGGCTGGGGGAGCTGGCCGGCGAACACGACGGCGTCGGCGACCCCGAGCTCCTCCGCCAGGGCGCGCAGGCGGGCCGCCTCCGGGTCCGCGGTCAGGCCGTCCGGGCCGGAGCCGCCGCCGACCACGAGCAGCTCGACGTCGTCGATGCCGCGCCCGCGCAGCAGCGCCAAGGCCCGGACGGACAGGTCGACGCCCTTGCGCGGCACGAGACGGCCGACGGCGGCGATCCGGCGCCGCCCGGACGGCGCGAGCGCCGCCTCCGGCGCGGAGAACCGGTCCAGGTCCACGCCGCACGGCACCACGGACACGCCGGCCGGGTCGACGCCCAGGGCCTCGAGCTCCCGGACCTCGTCCGAGCAGGTGGCGACGATGCGTCGGGCGCGCAGGGCGACGGACGGCTCGAGCCATGCGCGCTCCGGCGGGCTCGTGTCGGCGGCGCCCTGGTGGCGGCGCTTGACGGTGCCCAGCGCGTGGAAGGTCTGTAGCACGGGCGCGTCGACGCCGGCCATCTCGACGGCGTCGAGCGCGGCGAGCCCCGACATCCAGAAGTGGCCGTGGACGACGTCGGGGGCGGTGGCGTGCCAGTGCGTGGCGATGCCGGCGGCGAGCTCGGGCATGTGCGGCAGCAGCCCGTCCTTCGGGACGGGGGCGGCGGGGCCGGCGTCGACGTGGACCACCTCGAACCCGGGCATGACGGTCACACTGGGCGGGAGCCCGCGGCGGTCCCGCCGCGTGAAGACGGTGACGTCGTGGCCGCGCCGGGCGAGGGCGGCGGAGAGCTCGGCGACGTGGACGTTCTGTCCGCCGGCGTCGACGCCCCCCAGCGCCGCCAGCGGGCTGGCGTGCTCGGAGACCATGGAGATCCTCATACCCTGCTCCCTTCGGTCGCGCCGGCGGGGACGCGCCCCGCGGCGTCGTGCAAAACCGTGTCCCAGTCGGTGAGGAAACGCGCCAGCCCGTAGCGGGACAGCGCGGCCTCGCGCGCCGCCAGCCCGCGGCGGCGCGCCTCGTCCGGGTCCTCCACCAGCCGCCGGGCCATGCGCGCCAGCTCGGCCGGGTCGGCGGAGACCGCGCCCGCCCCGTCCGGGACGGCGCGGGAGGCCTCGGTCGCGTCCAGCACCAGGACGGGCATGGCCAGGTGCATGGCCTCCAACAGGGCCAGGCCCAGGGACGTCCAGCGCAGCGGGTGCGCATAGGCGCGGCAGCCGGCCAGCAGCGGGTGCATGCGCTCCGTCGGCACGTCGCCGTGCACGGTCAGCCGGTCCGGCCCGAGACCGGTCGCCTCCGGCAGGAGCCGCGTGCCCATGCCGAACGCCTCCAGGGGCGCCGCGGCGGCCAGCCCGGGCAGCAGGTCCGTGCCGGTGACGCGGCCGCGGCGGACCGGTTCGTTGACCACGACGCCGAGGGACGCCCGCTCGCCCGTGTACAGGGGGCCGGGATCCACGATCCCGTGCTCGATGACGGTGGCCGGGGCCCGGCCGTTGTCCCAGAAGAGCCGGTTGAAGTGCGTGACGTGCACGAGGGGGATCGCCGACTGGTCGGCGAGCGGGTGCACCGAGTTCGGGACGTCGCCCTTGGGCGTGTTGTGCTCGAGGAACACCGCGGGCAGGTCGCGGCCCGGCTCGCGGCCCGTCAGGCGGCGGCAGGCCTCGATCTCCTCGGGGCGCTGCAGCACGACCACGTCGATCTCCTCCTCGGCGAGCCGCGCCGGGTCCACCTCGCGCGCCCCGGCCGGCCAGTCCCGGCCGCCGCGCCCCAGGCCCCACGGCCCGCCCTCGGGCGTGGCGGGCAGCAGGTACTCGTGGGGGCCGTGGACGAACGCGTCCATCCACCCCCCGTGCACGTGCCAGAGCAGGATCCTCATGGGGCGTCTCCTTTCCCGGTCCGGCACAGGTCCGCGGGGGACGTGCCGGGCCGGAGTCGGTCGGGCCCGCCGGCGGGCGGGCGGCGGTCGGCGTCGAGGCGCAGCACGGCCTCGAGGACGGTCTCGGGGTCCACCCGCGCCAGGCACGGGTGGCCGGGCACCGGGCAGTCGCGGGCCCGGGTGTTGCGGCACGGCGCGTCCTGGTCGCCCAACAGCTCGACGGGGACCCGGTAGGGCGCCCAGCGCACGGCCGGGACGACGGGGGAGAACAGGCTCGCCACGGGCGTGCCGACGGCGGCGGCCAAGTGGGCCGGCCCCGTGTTGCCGCACACCAGGGCGCGCGCGCCGGCGAGCAGGCCGGCCATGGCGGCCAGGTCGGTGCGCCCGCCCAGGTCGACGCCCGCGACGCCGGCGACGGCGGCCGTGAGGTCCCGCTCCGAGCGGCCTCCGGTGACGAAGACCCGGTAGCCGTGGGCGTGCAGCAGCTCCACGAGCCCCGCGTGGTGCAGGGCGGGCCAGCGGCGGGCGGGCACGGCGGCCCCGGGGTGGACGACGACGTAGGGCCCGGCGCCGGTCAGCTCCGACACGTCGGGCGGGTCCACGACGCGCAGGGCGCCGTCGTCGCCCGCGGGGAGCCGGTGGCCCGCTGCGGCGGCGATGCGCAGCGCCCGCTCGGCCTCCGGCTGGTCCTCCTCCAGGTCCTCGCCCGGGCGCAGCCGCACGTCCAGCAGCGACCCCGGGTAGTCGACGGACGCGCCCGCGATGTGGGCCACCCCGGCCAGACGCAGCAGCAGGGCCAGCGGGAGCGGCGACTGGTGGAACGAGGTGAGGACGACGGCGGCGTCGACGCCGGCGTCCCGCACGGCCGTGACGAGGTCCTCGACGTGGTCCCGCGTCGCGGGCGGGGCCGGGCTCGTGATCCACGGGCTGTCCCAGACCAGCACCTCGTCGACCCCGGGCAGCAGGCGGGCCGCCGGGGCGCCCTGCGGGCCGCAGAGCATCGTGACGCGGGCCCCCGCGGCGACCGCGCGCACGGCCGGCCCGGCGAGCAGCACGTCGCCGGCCGAGTCCAGCCGGGCCACGAGGACGCGCCTCACCGCAGGCACCCCAGCAGGTCCGTGACCTCGTAGAGGGAGCGGGCCACCGTCTCGGCCGCGTCGACCTCCACCTTCAGGGTGCGCGGGGTGGGCACGAGGATGCCGCGCGCCCCCGCGGCCCCGGCCGCCTCCATGTCCGCGCCGATGTCGCCCACGACCACCGTCCGGGACGGGTCGACGCCGAGCCGGTGGCACAGCCGCAGCACCATCGTCGGCGAGGGCTTTCGGCAGGTGCAGCCGTCGTCGGGGGTGTGCGGGCAGTGCTCCCACGCGTCGAAGGGCCCGAGCAGCTCGTCGACGCGGTCGTTGACGGCCGCCAGCTCCTCCGGGGTGATCAGGCCGCGCCCGACCCCCGACTGGTTGGAGACGACCGCGCACGGCACGTTGCGCATCCGCAGCGCGTGCAACAACTCGGCGGCGCCCGGCATCGGGCGGACCTTGTCCGGGTCCCTGTTGTAGGGAACGTCCTCGACGAGGGTCCCGTCGCGGTCGAACAGGACGGCGCGGGGCGTGGTCGCTGGCATGTCCATACCCGACGGTTACCCCGCGCCCGCCGCGGCTATTCACGCCGGTCCGAGACGGCCCGGGCGCGGATGCGGCAGGATGGCCTCCGGACACGGCCCCGGGCGGGGCTCGGCGGCGGAAGGAGCGCGATGGCGGACCACGGTCGGGATCGATGGAGCACGGGGCGGGACCGGGCGGAGGGGGCCGGCGGCGGCCTTCCGGACCCCGCCGGCGGCGGGCGCCCGGAGATGGTGGTGCTGCGCGCCCTCAAGCTGGGCGACCTCCTCGTGGCGGTTCCGGCGCTGCGCGCCCTGCGCCGGGCCTTCCCCGAGCACCGCATCCTCTACGCGGCGCAGGGCTGGCTGCGCCCCGTCGTGGACCTCGTGGGCGGCATCGGGCTGCTCGACACGCACGGCCTCGACGTGCCGATCCCGCGCGCGCCCGGCACGGTGGATATCGCCGTGAACCTGCACGGCAACGGAGCCGAGAGCCGCGGCCGGATCGAGGCCCTGCGGCCGGCCCGGATCCTCGGCCACGCCAGCCCCGGGTGGGAGGGGCCGGACTGGCGGGACGACCTGCACGAGCGGGAGCGCTGGGCCCGCCTCGTGGCCTGGCACGGGGTCCCCGCCGATCCGCTGGACCTGCGGCTGGAGGCGCCGGCGGGGCCGTCCCCGCGCCCGGGCGCCGCCGTCGTCCACCCCGGCGCCGCCTACGGGAGCCGGCACTGGCCCGTGGAGCGCTTCGGGCAGGTGGCCAAGTCCCTGGCCGCGGCCGGGCACGACGTCGTTTTCACCGGCAGCGCGGGGGAGCGGGACCGCGCCCTGGCCGTCGCCGCCGCCGCGGGCCTTCCCGAGTCGTCGGTCCTGGCCGGGGGCCTTCCCCTCGAGGCGTTCGCGGCGCTGGTCGCCGGCGCCGCCGTCGTCGTCTCGGCCGACACCGGGGCCGCGCACCTGGCCTCGGCCTACGCCCGGCCCTCGGTGGTCCTGTTCGGGCCCGCGCCGGCCAGCCAGTGGGGGCCGCCACCGGGCCCGCACGCCGTGCTGACGGACGTGTCGCGGCGGCGCGGCGAGACGTTCGCCCCCGACCCGGACCCGGCCCTGCTCGCCGTGGGGGCCCGGGACGTGCTGCACGCCCTGGACGGTCTCGGGGTTCCGGTCGGGTAGGGCCCGGGGCCGGGGCGGGGCGCACGGCGGGGGGACGCGCCACCGGATCCGTGGCGCGGGCGCCGGTCCCGCCGCCACGGGCGGGACCGGCGTGCAGCTACGCGTGGGGCGCGACGAGCAGCTCGTGCAGGCGCACCAGGGTCCGGGAGAGGATGCGCGAGACCTGGACCTGGCTCAGGCCGACCAGCTCGCCGATGCGCTGCTGGCTCATCTCCTCGACGTAGCGCAGCCGGAGGATCCGCCGCTGGGTCCCGTCCAGCTGCGCCAGCGCGGCCCGCAGGTCGAGCTTCTCGTCGATGCCGTAGCCGGACAGCGGGGCCGGCAGGACCTCCGCGAGGGAGCGGCCGTCCAGCTCCGCGTCGAGGGAGGCGGGGCGCAGGCAGTCGGCGCTCGCGACGGCGGCGGCCGCGTCCTCCGGAGGAACGTCAAGCAGACTGCTGATGTCGTCCACGGTGGGCTCCCTTCCGAGTTCCTGCGCCCAGGTCGCGGACCGGGCGGCGATGGTGTGGTGCAGTTCCTGGACCGCGCGCGGCGGGCGGACAACCCAGCCGGTGTCCCGCAGGGCTCGCTTCAATTCGCCCGTCACGGTCGGGATGGCGAAACCGACGAACGGGACGCCGGCGGCGGGGTCGTAGCGGCGGGCCGCCTTGACCAGCCCGAGCCGGGCGACCTGGACCAGGTCGTCGCCGTCGCGGGCACCCCGGGCGAAGCGCCGGGCCAGGCGGTCGGCCAGGTCGAGGTGTTCCGCGACCAGGGCGTCGGCGCGGGCGTCGAGCGCCGTCACCGGTGGACGAGCTTGAAGAAGGTGCTGGGCGAACCGTCCGCCTTCTGCTTCTGGTAGAGCAGCGCCAGCCCGGCCGATTCGAACTTCCCGAACCACTCGTCCCAGTCCAGGCGCTGCAGCTCGTCCTCGCCGGCGCCCCCCGGGAAGTCGAAGCGCAGCACCCCGGGGTCGTTCCCGCCGGACGTCTCCTTCACCGCGGCGGGGTGGCCGTCGTTCGACTCCACCCACTGGCGTATCTCGTCGTGGTCGGTCGTGGTCGTGCTTTCCGACGCCATGGCTCTCCCTCCGTCTTCCGCCCGCCACGGGGGCGGGCGGAACGATCGCTGGGCCACCGTCGGTGGCCGGAAGCGGCCGACGGCGGCGGTCGGGCGGCACCCTGCTTGGAAGGCCCCGGCCCTTCTGGCGCCAAAGTAGGGAGGCCCCCCGGGGAAGTCCAGAGTCCCTGAAACGGGCGGCGCCGCGCTTCCGGACACGGCCCTGCTTCCGCACTAGTCAAAGCCCCATCGGCGTTCTAGTGTCGTGTGAAGCGGGCCACATGGCGGCCTCTGGCCGCCGACGGCTGACCTGGACTGGAGAAGTGGAGGCGCATGCCGATGCCGAATCACCCGAAAAGCCCGGCCGCCCGCGCGCGCGGACGTCGGATCGCAACCGTCGCCGCCGCCTCGGCGGCGCTCCTCTTGTCGGGGTGCGGCGAGGCCGAGGGGCCGCCCGTGCTGACGTGGTACACCAACCCCGACGACGGTGGCCAGGCGGAGATCGCCCGGCAGTGCACCGAGGCTGCCAACGGCCGCTACCGGATCGAAACGACGCTGCTTCCCGCCGACGCGGCGTCCCAGCGCGAGCAGCTGGCCCGGCGCCTCGCCGCGGGGGACTCCTCGCTGGACATCATGAGCCTGGACCCGCCGTTCATCCCCGAGCTCGCCGAGCCGGGGTTCCTGGCGCCCGTGCCCGAGGACACGGCGCAACGGACCACCGAGAACACGCTGGAGGGCGCGCTCGCCGGGGCCCGGTGGGACGGCGAACTGGTGACGGTGCCGTTCTGGGCCAACACGCAGCTGCTCTGGTACCGCAAGTCCGTGGCCGAGGCCGCGGGGCTCGACATGAGCAAGCCGGTCACCTGGGAACAGCTGATCCAGACCGCCAAGGAGCAGGACAAGGACCTGGCCGTGCAGGGCACCCGGGCCGAGTCCATGACCGTGTGGGTGAACGCCCTCGTCGAGTCCTCCGGTGGGTCGATCCTCGAGAACCCCGAGGCGGCGGCCGACGAGCTCGAGCTCGGCTTGAATTCCGACGCGGGTCGGCGGGCCGCGGAAATCGTCTCGAGCATCGGCGACGAGGGCGTGGGAGGCCCGGGCCTGGCGACGGCCGACGAGAACGCGTCGATGCTCCTGTTCCAGGGGGACCGGGGCTCGTTCATGGTCAACTGGCCCTTCGTCTGGCCGGCCACCCTCGGCGCCGTCGAGGAGGGCAATCTGCCCGAGTCGCTGCCCGAGGACATCGGCTGGACGACCTACCCCGCGACCGTCGAGGGGGAGCCGACCGCGCCGCCGCTGGGCGGCATCAACCTCGGCGTGGGGGCCGAGAGCGAGCACCCGGACCTGGCCTACGACGCCATCGAGTGCATCGTCAGCCCCGAGCACCAGGTCCAGTACTTCATCACCAACGGCAACCCGCCCTCGGACTCGACCGCCTACGAAGACCCGAAGGTCGCCGAGCAGTTCCCGATGGCGGACACGATCCGCGAGTCCCTCGAGCTCTCGGCCCCGCGGCCGCAGACGCCCTACTACAACGAGGTGTCGACGGCGATCCAGCAGTACTGGGCGCCGCCGTCGTCCGTCGAGCCGGGGACCACGCCCGAGGCGACCACCACCTTCATCACCGAGGTCCTGCGAGGGGAGAGGCTGCTGTGAGCTCCACCGTCTACACGCCGCCGAAATCGGCGGCCGCCGCCGGCCGGAGGCCGGGCGTCGTCCTGTCCGACCGTCGCCGGGCCGAGCGCCGGCTCGGCTGGTGGCTGGCCGGCCCCGCGTTCGTCGTCATGCTCCTGGTGACGCTGTACCCGATCCTGCAGGCCCTGTGGGACTCCCTGTTCAGCTTCCGACTCACCGCGCCGGGGGAGCGGGAGTTCGTGTTCCTGCAGAACTACGCGGTGATCCTCACGGACCAGGTGTTCTGGCGCGACCTCGGCGTGACCGTCCTCATCACGGTCGTGACCGTCGTCGTGGAGCTGGTCCTCGGGTTCCTGCTGGCGCTCGTGATGCACAAGGCGCTCAAGAGCGTGCGGGGCGTCGTCCGCACCGCGATCCTGGTGCCCTACGGCATCATCACCGTGGTGTCCGCGTTCGCGTGGTTCTACGCCTTCGACATCAACTCGGGCTTCGTGAACAACTGGTTCGACTGGGTCCCGGGCATCGGTCCGGAGACGAACTGGTTCGCCGGGACGTGGACCAGCCTGTTCGTCATCATGGCCTCGGAGATCTGGAAGACCACCCCGTTCATCTCGCTGCTCCTGCTCGCCGGTCTGGCGCAGGTGCCCGACGAACTGACGGAGGCGGCCGAGGTCGACGGCGCCACCTGGTGGCAGCGGATGCGGCGGGTGATCCTGCCCAACATGAAGGCGGCGATCATGGTCGCCGTCCTGTTCCGGGCGCTGGACGCGTTCCGGATCTTCGACAACGTTTTCATCATGACCAACGGGGCCTTCGGCACCGAGGTCCTCTCACTGCTGGCCTACCGCACCTCGATCGGGCGGCTGGAGATCGGGCTCGGGTCCGCGGTGTCGGTGATCCTGTTCCTCTGCGTGCTGCTGATCTCCTTCGCCGCCATCAAGCTCTTCAAGGTCGATCTGGCCGGATCCCAGGGAGGGAAGTGAGATGTCCAGGACCCAGAACCGCGTCTGGTGGGCCGTCATCACGGTGGTGGTGCTCGTCTACGCGCTCTTCCCCGTGGCCGCGATCTTCGCGACCAGCTTCAAGGAGCCCAGCGACCTGACGACCGGCAAACTCCTGCCCACGACCTGGTCGACGGCGAACTACGAGCAGATCCTCGTCGGCAACGCCCAGGACCTCTTCCTCTCCGCGCTGCGGAACTCGATCGGGATCACCCTGATCGCCACGTTCATCGCCGTCGTGCTGGCGACGCTGTGCGCCTACGCGATCGCGCGCCTGGACTTCCCGGGCAAGAAGATCATCCTCACCACGGCGCTGGGCGTGTCGATCTTCCCGGTCATCTCCATCGTGACCCCGCTGTTCAACGTGTGGCGCAACATCGGCCTGTACGACACGTGGCCGGGGCTGATCATCCCGTACCTGTCGCTGACGCTGCCGATCTCGATCTGGACGCTGGCCGCGTTCTTCCGGCAGATCCCGTGGGAACTGGAGCAGGCGGCGCAGGTCGACGGCGCGACGACGTGGCAGGCGTTCCGCAAGGCGATCGTGCCGCTCGCCGCCCCGGGCGTGTTCACGACCGCGATCATCGCCTTCTTCATCGCGTGGAACGACTTCGTGTACGGCATCTCGCTCACCTCCACGGAGGCCGCCAGGCCCGTGCCCGCCGCGCTGGCGTTCTTCACGGGGGCCTCCCAGTTCGAGTCGCCGACCGGCGCCATCTCGGCGGCGGCGATCATCGTGACCATTCCCGTCGTCGTGCTGGTCCTGCTGTTCCAGCGCCAAATCGTCTCCGGCCTGACCCAGGGCGCCGTCAAGGGCTAGCGGCCCCCGAACCGAAAAGGACACCCCATGGCATCGATCACCCTGAAGAACCTGGTCAAGAAGTACGACGACGGATTCCCGGCGGTCAACGACGTCTCCATCGACATCGCCGACGGGGAGTTCGTGATCCTCGTCGGGCCGTCCGGCTGCGGCAAGTCCACGCTCCTGCGCATGATCGTCGGGCTGGAGGACATCACCAGCGGCGACCTCCTCATCGACGGGAACCGCGTCAACGAGAAGGCGCCGCGGGACCGGAACCTGGCGATGGTGTTCCAGAACTACGCGCTCTACCCGCACCTGACGGTGTTCGAGAACATCGCCTTCCCGCTGCGTCTGGCCAAGGGCCGGCACACGGACGCGGAGATCCGGGAGCGGGTCGAGGCGGCCGCGTCGACCCTGGAGCTGACCGAGCACCTGGAGCGCAAGCCGGGGAACCTCTCGGGCGGGCAGCGCCAGCGCGTCGCCATGGGGAGGGCGATCGTGCGGCAGGCCGACGCCTTCCTCTTCGACGAGCCGCTGTCGAACCTCGACGCAAAGCTGCGCGGGCAGATGCGCTCCGAGATCTCGCAGATGCAGCGCCGGCTGGGGACCACCAGCGTCTACGTCACACACGACCAGACAGAGGCGATGACGCTCGGCGACCGGGTGGCGGTACTCAAGAAGGGGGTGCTGCAGCAGGTCGCGTCGCCGCGGGAGCTCTACGAGCAGCCGGCGAACCTGTTCGTGGCCGGATTCATCGGCAGCCCCTCGATGAACTTCCTTCCCGCGCACCTGGACGGCGACGTGTTCCGCACGCCGATCGGCGACCTGCCCGTCCGGTCGAAGCGGGCGGAGGTGGCGCGCGGGCGGGACGTCGTCCTGCTCGGCGTGCGGCCCGAGTTCTTCGAGGACGCCGCCATGGTCGACGAGAGGCAGCGCGGCGAGGGGGTGGAGTTCGACGCGACCCTCACGCACACGGAGTGGCTCGGCAACGAGCAGTACGGGTACATCGATTTCGACCCCAGCCCGGAGGTGCGCGACCTCTTGGCCGGACTGGCCCGGGACATGGACGCGGACGAGTTGCGCCCGCAGATCGTCGCCACGCTGGATGCCGCCAGCCGCCTGCGCGGCGGGGAGCGGGCGAGGCTGTGGCTCGACAACCGCCGCGTGCATCTCTTCGATCCCGCGACCGGCGAGAACCTCACGCGCGATGCCGAGGCCGGGGCCGAACTGACGCGCCAGGCCTCGGAGGATCGCAAGGCCCAGATAGAGCGGGCCCGGGAGCGCGCCGCCGCCCAGTGAATCCGGGGCGTGCCGGTGCTTCCGCTGGGGTTGACCCGGCCACGGTCGGCAGGCCTACCGTGAGGCCAGCGGCGGCCCGGACGGGCGGCCGGGGAAGGAGGAGGTCGATGGATGCGAACGGTCCCGCCGGTGCGCACCCGGCGCGGCGCTCCCGCAGCCGGCGGCGTGGCCTGTCCATGGTGCTCTGGGGCGCGATCGTTGCCGCGGGCTTCGGCGTGTTCCTGTGGCTCACGAGCGAGGACCGCGGCTCGGTCTCCCCGTTGTGGATCGGCGTCGCCGTGGGCGTCGCGATGATGGCTTACGGGCTCTTCCGCTGGCTCCGTGGCCCGAACGAGTTGGACTTTCCCGAGGGAGGATCGAATGTCACCGACTGAAGAACCAGAATACGTCGACCCGACCATCGGCGAGGCCCCCGATGCCGAGCCCCTCGACGGGCGGGACTCGCAGGCCGTCACCGAAGGCTCCTCGGACGACCCCGAGACCCTCGACGCGCAGGACCCGCTCCGCGACGCCGAAGCGATGCGCCTGGGAGGCGACGGGATGCATACCGATCCGCTTCCGGGGGATGAAACCTACACCGGTGCCGCCGACGCGGAGGTGGCCTCCGGCCTCGAGCCGGGTGCGGCCGGTGAGCCGCCCGTGCGCCACGGGGCCTCGGGCCTGCACGACGGAAGCGGCGACGACCGGACGCCGAGCCCCGCGGACGGCGACGAGGAGAACCGCTTCGACGCCGGCTGAGGCGGGCGAACCGAGGACGCTGGGTGTGGCGGGTCTGGCCAGGGCCGGGCGCGCCGTGGCTAGCCGCCGCTGAGCAACGCCAAGACGGCGCGGTCGGGCTGCCGGGAGAAGTCGGCGGCCCGACCGTGTTCGAAGTGCTCCACGACGCGCGGATCGACGTACGAGTCCCGCGCGATGGCCGGGGTGTTGTGGAGCCATGCGGCCGCCGCCTTCATGGCAGCGACCACGGCCGACGGCGAGGTCTCCCCGGCCCTGAGCGAGCGGGACAGCGACCGCGCGGCCACGACCGTCCCCTGCCAGGTCCGGAAGTCCTTGGCGGAGAACCCCTGCCCGGCGATCGTCGAGATGTAGTCGTTCACCGCCACCGCGTCGATCCCGACCCACTTCCGTCCCGGTCCTTCACCCAGGTAGCAGAGGGCCGGGGCCGGCCGGGGCCCCGCGGGAACCGAGTCGAAGTAGGCCGCGAGCAGCCGGTCCTCGAGCCTCACGTCCCAATCCGCCCCGGACTTTCCCCGGAAGTGCAGGCGGACCAGGTCCCCCTCCACGTCCACATGCCGGCGCTGCAGGGTCGATACCCCGAAGGACCCGTTGTCCTCGGCGTACTCGGCCCCGCCGATCCGCAATCCCCCGCGGTCCACCAGCCGCACGGCGGCGGCCAGCGCCCGCGTCCGGCCGTCGGACTCCTGCCGCAGGTCCCGCGTGACCCGGCGGCGCAGGGCGGGCAGTTGCTCGGCGAGGGCCTGCGCGTGGATGAACTTCTCCGTGTCGCGCTGCTCGCGCCACGCCGGGTGGTAGAGGTACTGGGTGCGGCCCGCGTCGTCGACGCCGGTGGCCTGGATGTGCGCGTTCTCGTGCGAGGAGATCCAGACGTCGCTCCACGCGGGCGGGATCGCCAGGGCCTTGATCCGCTCCAACTGGCGTCCCGGCCCGACCCGGCGCCCATTGGACGAGCGATACGTGAAGCCGCGTCCGGAACGGATCCGCCGGATCCCGCCCTGGCCCGGCTCGACGTGGATGAGGCCGTCGGCGGGCCGGGACATGGCCTCGGCCTTCACCTAGGCGCTCTTTTTCCGGGTGCCAGTCCCGGACTTCGCCGTCGTCCCCTTGCGGCCGGACGCGGCGGACGGCTTGGCCGCGGTCTTGGTTCCGGACTTGGCACGGGAGGTGGTTCCGGACTTGGCCCGGGACGCCGTTCCGGCCTTGGCCTCGCCGGCCTTCGGCGAGGACGACCCGCCGGACGCCGTCTTGCGCCGGGGCGAGGCTGGCTTGGCGTCCGCCTCGCCGCCGGAGTCCTGCTCGGCGGCGTCCGTCGACTTCGCCGCGGACTTCCGGGCCGCCGGCTTGCGGGTCGGCTTTTTTGCCCCGGCTCCGGCGGCGGACGCGTCCGAAGTCCCGTCGTCCGTACCCTGCCCGTCCGAGCCCGTCGCCTCGGAGCCTTCCCCGCCCGCCTTGGCCTGGCCGGCGTCGGACTTGGCCGCCGCCCGCTTCCGGGGCGCGGGCTTCTTCTCCGCTGGCTCTTCCCCGTCCCCGTCGGCCCCGCCGTCGTCCTTGCCCTTCGCCGGCGCCTTCCGGCCGCGCTTGGTCTCGACGCTGCGCTTGAGGGCCTCCATCAGGTCGACGACGTTGCCACGCTCGGAGTCCGCCTCCTCGCGCGCGGCGGCGGCGTCGCCGAAGGTGGCGTCGGTGTCCAGGGAGTCGCCCTTCTCGAGCTTCCCCTCGATGAGCGTGAGCAGCTCCCGCTGGTACTCGTCCTCGAACTCGTCGGGGGCGAAGTCGCCCGAGAACTGGTCCACGAGCGCGCGGGCCATTTTCAGCTCCTGCGTGCTGACCTTCGACTTCTTGTCGGCGGCCGGGAAGTCCGCCTCGCGCAGCTCGTCCGCCCACCGCAGCTGCTGCAGGATCAGCACGTTCCCGCGCACGCGCAGCGCACCGAGCCGGGTCTTGCGCCGCAGCGAGAACGTGACGATCGCGGTCAGCTCGCTCTCCTCGAGCGTCTGGCGCAGCAGCGTGTAGGCCTTGGGGGACTTCGACGCCGGCTCCAGGTAGTAGCTCGAACCCAGGAGCAGGGGGTCGATCTGTTCGGTGGGCACGAACTGGACGACGTCGATCTCCTCGCTTTTCTCCGCCGGCAGCGATTCCAGCTCGTCGTCCGTCAGCACCACGGTGCGTTCGCCGTCGTCGTACGCCTTGTCGATGTGCGCGTAGTCGACCTTCTCGCCGCACACGTCGCACCGTCGCTCGTAGCGGATCCGGCCCCCGTCCCGGTCGTGGACCTGATGCAGGGAGATGTCGTGTGTTGTCGTCGCGCTGTAGGCCTTCACCGGCACATTGACCAGTCCGAAGGCGACGGCGCCCGACCAGATGGCCCTCATGGAGGCCAGTGAAGCACCGCGCACCCGGGGTTGGCTAGGGATCATGGAGGCGGTGGCCGCTGAAAAGGGTGGCGCGCCGGGTCGATCGGGGGCACGGTGGGAGGCACGACGGCGGCGCCCCGGCCGGCGGACGTGCGACGGAAGGACGGGAGATGGCCCAGGGCAAGCGGCAGACGGTGGAGGTCGCGGGACACCGGCTGAGCGTCAGCAGCCTCGACAAGGTCCTGTACCCGGAAACGGGCACCACGAAGGCCGACGTCCTGGACTACTTCGCCCGCGTGGCGCACGTGCTGGTGCCCCAGGCCGCGTGGCGGCCCGTGACGCGCAAGCGCTGGGTCGACGGCGTCGGGACGGAGGACAAGCCGGGCAAGGTGTTCTTCCGCAAGGACCTCGAGGACTCCGCCCCGGACTGGGTCCCGCGGGCGTCGATCCGGCACAAGGACCATACGAACACGTACCCGCTGGCCAACCACCCGGGCGTCCTGGCGTGGTTCGGCCAGGTCGCCGCCCTCGAGGTCCACGTGCCGCAGTGGCGCTTCTCCCCGGACGGGGAGCCCCGCAACCCGGACCGGATGGTGCTCGACCTCGACCCGGGGCCGGGCGCCGGCCTGCCCGAGTGCGCCGAGGTCGCGCGCCTGTGCCGCGAGCTGCTGGATGAGATGGGGCTGACGGCGGTCCCCGTGACGTCCGGTTCGAAGGGCATCCACCTCTACGCCGCCCTTGACGGCTCCTACACCACGGAGCAGGTGTCCGACGTGGCCCACGAGATGGCGCGCGCCCTCGAGGCCGACCACGCGGACCTGGTCGTCTCCGACATGAAGAAGAGCCTGCGCACCGGCAAGGTGCTCGTGGACTGGAGCCAGAACAACGGCAACAAGACCACGGTCTGCCCCTATTCGCTGCGCGGCCGCCACCGGCCCACGGTGGCGGCCCCGCGGACCTGGCGGGAGTTGGATTCCCCGGATCTGGAGCACCTCGACTACCTCGAGGTCCTCGAGCGGGTCGAGGCCGGACAGGATCCGATCTCGGAGCAGGGCTGGCGCGGCACGTCCGAGACCGCGGGGAGGGGGCCGGCCGCGGGGCGGGGCGCCGCGGAGCAGCCGTCGTCGGCCGCCGGGCGCGGCGCCACGAAGGATGGACGCCAGGGAGGCGCCGGACAGGGAAGCGCCGACCCCGCGGACCGGCTCGCGAAGTACCGGAGCATGCGCGACCCGGACAAGACCAGCGAGCCCGTGCCGCAGGGGCCGCCCCGGCCGCGGGAGGGCGAGGAGCCCACGTTCGTGATCCAGGAGCACCACGCGCGGCGCCTCCACTACGACTTCCGGCTGGAGCATTCGGGCGTGCTCGTCTCGTGGGCCGTGCCGAAGGGGCCGCCGCTGGACTCGGGGGAGAACCGGCTCGCCGTGCAGACGGAGGACCACCCGCTCGAGTACGGATCGTTCGAGGGCGCGATCCCCCAGGGGGAGTACGGGGCGGGCGAGGTGTCGATCTGGGATGCGGGGACGATCGAGATCGAGAAGTGGCGCGAGGGCAAGGAGGTCATCGCGGTGCTCTGCGGCCGGGACGACGGGGGCCTCGGCGGGGTTCCGCGCCGGTACGCCCTCATCAACGCGCCCGGGATGGGCGGGGACGAGAACTGGCTCATCCACCTGATGAAGGACCAGCCGGCGGCCCCCCGGGAACGGGCCGCCCGCCGCACCAAGGCGAAGGCGCGCCCCGTCCCGCAGGGCACGTCCCGGTGGACCGAGGAGGCGGAGGAGCCGCCGGCGCCCATGCTGGCGACGGCCGGCGACACCGGGAGCCTCTCCGCCGGGGACGAGTGGGCGTTCGAGATGAAGTGGGACGGGATCCGGGCCATCGCCTCCGTCGCCGGGGGGAAGGTGCAATTGACCAGCCGGAACGGGAGGGACATGACGGCCGTCTACCCCGAGCTGCAGGAGCTGGCCGGCCTGGGCGCCGGCGGCCCGCTCGACGGCGCCGTCCTGGATGGGGAGATCGTCGCGCTGGGCGCCCGCCACCGGCCCGACTTCGGCCTCCTGCAGACGCGCATGAAGCTCACCAAGCCCGCCGAGATCCGCTCGGCGGCCGGGAAAGTCCCCGTCTACCTGATGCTCTTCGACGCGCTGCGCCTGCCGGACCGCGACGGCGGCGTGCGCGCCCTGATGCGCACCCCCTACACGGAGCGGCGGGAGGCCCTGCGCGATGCCGTCCGCGACGGCGAGCACGTCCACGTTCCCCCGGCCCACTCCGGTTCGCTGGACGAGGCGATCGAGTCCAGCCTCGACCTCGGCCTCGAGGGCATCATCGCCAAGCGCGCCGACTCCACCTACCAGCCGGGCCGCCGCTCCGGGAACTGGGTCAAGATCAAGAACGAGCTCCACCAGGAGGTCGTCGTCATCGGCTGGCGCCCCGGCATGGGCTCGCGGTCCGGGGGAGTCGGTTCGCTGCTGGTGGCCGTTCCCGAGGACGGGGAGCTGGTGTATGCGGGACGGGTCGGCACGGGCTTCAGCGACTCGGACCTGCGGGACGCCACCGCGCGCCTGCAGCGGCTCGAGCGGAAGACCCCGCCGACGGGGACCGTTCCGGCGGCCGACGCGCGCGACGCCGTCTGGGTCACGCCCCGGCTCGTCGGTGAGGTCCGCTACTCGGAAGTCACCGGAAGCGGCCGGCTCCGGCACCCCGTGTGGCGCGGCTGGCGGCCCGACAAGGACCCCGAGGACGTCGCCTGGGGGTAGGACTGGCACGACGGCGGGGCCGCCGTCGGCCGCGTCCCAGCGCGCGGCGCCACCGCGCGCCCGGCGCCGCCAGAACCCGCCGCCGGCCGCGTCCCCGCGCCCGTTTCCGGGGCCCTTGCCACCCACCCGGCGCGGTGCCACCGTGGCCCGTGGACGCACACCTTCCCCCACCGAAGGAGACTACGACGATGGACGAGCGCAACCCCACGTCGCCCGAGCGCGACGCCGCCCAGCTGTCACTCGACAACCCCGTCACCCGGCACCCGAAGATCTCGCCGCCGGAGCAGGACCAGCCCGAGCCGGGCCTGGACGCGAAGCTGGAGCCGAAGGCGGACCACGGCGAGGACTCGTACGTGGGCACCGGGCGGCTCAAAGGCCGGCGGGCGCTGGTGACGGGCGGGGATTCGGGCATCGGCGCCGCCGTCGCCATCGCCTTCGCGCGCGAGGGGGCCGACGTCGCGATCGCGTACCTTCCCGGCGAGGCGGAGGACGCGCGCAAGGTCATCGGCCACATCCAGGACGCCGGACGGATCGGCGTCGGTCTGCCCGGGGACCTGACCGACCGGGACTACCGGCGGCGGCTCGCGCACGAGGCCGCGGACGCCCTGGGCGGGCTCGACATCCTCGTGAACAACGCCGGCAAGCAGATCGCCATCGAGAAGCTCGAGGACCTCACCGACGAGCAGGTGGACCAGACGTTCGACGTCAACATCAAGGCGATGTTCACCATCACCCGGGAGGCGCTGGCCCACCTGCCGGAGGGGGCCAGCATCATCAACACGACCTCGATCCAGGCCTACGAGCCGTCGCCGACGCTGCTCGACTACGCCTCGACGAAGGCCGCCATCAACGCGTTCACCAAGGGGCTGGCCGAGCAGCTCGGGCCGCGCGGGATCCGCGTCAACGCGGTGGCCCCGGGCCCGGTCTGGACGCCGCTGCAGGTGTCCGACGGGCAGCCGAAGGAGAAACTGCCCAAGTTCGGGCACAACGTGCCGCTCGGGCGCGCCGGGCAGCCGGTGGAGCTGGCGCCGGCGTACGTGTTCCTGGCCTCCGCGGAGTCGAGCTACGTGCTCGGCGAGACCCTGAACGTCAACGGCGGCAAGCCCTCGCCGTAACCGGCCCGGCCGGACCTACCGCAGCCACTCCCGGACGCCGTCCGCGTCCAGGAGTGGCTGCCGGTGCTGTTCGTGGAGCAGCTGCAGCGCGGCCTCGCCCTGCTCGGCGTCCGTGGAGCCGATCGCCTGCAGCGCGTAGCCGACCCGGAAGTCGTGGGCGAAACCGTCCGCGCCGGTGCGGGCGATGCAGTCCTGGGCGGAGACTCCGGCGAGCAGGAGCCGCGAGACGCCGTGGATGCGCAGGCGCTGGGCGAGCTCCGTGCCGTGGAAGGCGCTGTCGCGGATCTTGATCACCTTGTGCGCCCCGTCGGTGTGCAGGCCGGGCAGGAAGCGCACCTGGTCCGTGTCCGAGAACATGTAGCCCTGGCCGTCGTCGCGCATGGTGACCGTCCACGTCGAGCCGTCCCGGTCGTGCTCCGTGGCGACCGCGTAGACGGGGGCGCCCGCCCGGCGGGCGATGGCGACGAGGTCGTTGCACCGCGCCACCAGGCCCTCGCGCTGGGACTCCAGCGTGGGGTTCTCGAAATAGCCGTTCTGCATGTCGATGACGAGGAGGGCGGTGTCCATGCGTGTCATCCTGCAGAGGCGCCGATTCCTTGTAAATGGGAGCCGGGGGTGGGACCGTTAACGGATACCGACCGCAGATTCAGCCGCCGGTCCTGAACCGCAAAGGAGCGGGAAATGGGACACCGATACGCCACCCCGGCAGGATTCAGCCACCACCACGGATTCGAGGCGCGCCACCACGGATCGGGCATCGCCATGGTGGGCATCGCCCTGCTGGTGATCAGCTCGCTCTTCAGCGCCATGGGCCTCGGCGGGGACGGGGCGGCGGGTTCGCTGTTCTTCGCGATCTTCGCCGGCATCGGCTTCATCGCCTACGGCATCTACCGCAGGGTCACCGAAGAGGGCACCCCGGGGCGCGGCGGCCGGACGCCCGAGTAGAACCCGAGTAGACGCTCCGGCCGCCTCGGCACCTGACCCGCCCCTACCGGGCTGCCGGGCCGGGCGCCCTCCGGGGCTCAACCCCGCCGGATGCCCCTAGCGGGCCTTCTTGGCGGCGCGCTTGGCCGCCTTGCTGCTGGCCTTGGCCGCCTTCTTGAGTTCGTTCTTCGCGTCCACGTGGCGCAGCGCCCGGGTGGAGCTGCGCTTGATCAGGGCGCCGGAGACCGTGCCGACGACGGCGCTGAGCACGCCCACGGCGAGGGCCTGGCCGAGGGGCTGCTTCGCCTGCTCCTTGGGCTTCGTCGACGGCGGCGCCGTCTCGCCCGTGACCTTCTCCCAGACGACGCGGACCAGCCGCGCGCCCAGTAGGCCGGAGGCGATCGACGCGACGGTGGTGAGGATCTTGATGACAACCTTCACGGGGGCTCCCTTCTCGAGTCCTAGTGGGTTCAGCCTATGGGGTGGGAGGGCAGTTGCCACATTCCGTGGAAGCGTTTCCGGCGACCGCCGGTGCGTGCCGGCCCGGAAGCCGGGAATGGAATCCGCCCGGAGCGTGTTTTAGATGCGAACGCATATTCCGGCGAGAGGGTGAATCATGGGTGCAACGATCGCGGTGGTTTCCGGGGGGCTCGGGACCCCGTCCAGCAGCGGCCTGTTGGCCGGCCAGTTGGGCGAGGCGGCCGTGCGGGAGCTGGGACGGTTCGGCATCGACGCCACCGTGCGGGTCCTGGAGCTCCGGGACTACGCGACGGATGTGACGAACGCGCTGCTGACCGGCTACGCGCCGCCGCGCCTGCAGGAGGCCATCGACGCGGTCGTCGCCGCCGACGCGCTCGTCGCCGTCAGCCCGGTGTACACGGCCTCCGTCTCGGGCCTCTTCAAGTCGTTCGTGGACGCCTTGGACCCCCGGGCCCTCGACGGCAAGCCCGTCCTGCTCGGGGCGACCGGAGGAAGCGCACGCCACAGCCTGGCGATCGAGTACGCCATGCGCCCCATCTTCACGTACCTGCGCACCGCCATGGTCCCGACCTCGGTCTTCGCGGGACCGGACGACTGGGGGAGTGGGACGGTCCTGTCGGAGCGGCAGGAACGGGCCGGGCGCGAACTCGCGCTGGCCGTCGCCGCCGCTCGGGGCGGCGTCGCCGCCGCACCGGGAGGCGAGGCGGACGCGGGCGACGCCGGCGTGCCCGCCGGCCGGCCGGCGGGCGGAGCGGACGGGGGCGCCGCCGCCGGCGTCGGAGCCGCCCCCGCTCCGCGCGGCGCCCGTCCCGCCGGCACGCCGGACATGGCCTCCGCGCCCTTCGAGCAGCTGCTGGCGGACATCCAGGCGTCGCGCTAGCCGGAGGGCGGCAGGCGGGCGGGCCCGACCCTTCTGTTCCGGGCACCCTCCACGTCCCCTCCCGGTCTAAGCCGCGGACCCCAGGGTCCCGGAAGAGAAGGGGGGGAAGGGGGGGGCGCCCCGGACCGTTCGGTCCGGGCCGCCCGCCGCGTCCGCTACCGGTCGAAGCCGCGCTTGACGTCCTTGGCCGCGTCCTTGACGTGTTCGCCCGCCTGCTTGGCGTTCGCCGACAACTGGTCGCCCTGGCCCTCGGCCTCGAGGTCCGGGTTGTCGGTGGCGTCGCCGACCCCCTCCTTGGCCCGTCCCTTGAGCTCCTCGGCCTTGTTCCCGAACTTGTCGTCGAGACCCATGGTCCACTCCTTCCGTCGGTGGCGGCCCCGCTCGGGCCGCCGGGATCCGGTCCCGCCCCGGAAGCCCGGGGCGGAGGCTACTTCGTCGCCTTCGAGGCGGCGCCCTTCTCCGTCTTCTCGCCCGCGGTGGCGAGCTCCCCGGACGTGTTCTCCAGGTGGGAGCGCATGAACCACTGGAAGAGCTCGAGCTCCGCCGTCTGCCCGATCAGGATGTCCTCCGTGATCGGGTCGATCTTGCCGGCCTTCTCGATGGCCTCGCGGTGCGCCTCGACCACGCCGCTGTAGACGACGTCGAGCGCGGCGAGGTGCTCGGTGGTCCCGGCGCGGCCGATCGAGTAGTCGTCCCAGTCGCGGGCCTCGACCAGCGCGCCGGGAAGGCCATTGGGGTAGACGCCCATCGTGGCCATGCGCTCGGCCAGGACGTCGATCATGCCGCGGACCTTCTCGATCTGCGGGTCGAGCATCTCGTGGACGCCGATGAAATCGCGCCCGACGACGTTCCAGTGCGCGTGCTTGAGCGTCAGGGCGAGATCGTTCAGGGCGTGGAGCCGCGTCTGGAGGACGTTGGCGACCTCGTGCCCGTTCTCGAGGCTCAGCCCGGGGACCGTGAAGTCGGTGTCGTTCTTTGCGGTGTTCTTGGCGGCCATAGGGAAACCTCCTCACATCGGGGCCGGCCGCTCGTGGTGGCCGGCCAGTGGCCGTCACGTTACCCACGGCCGGGATGCCGGTCCAGACGAGGCGGAACGCCGCCGCCGGCGGTGGTCGGCGGACCCCGCGGGGACTACCTTGTTCGCATGGAAGGCAATGAGCAGGTCGCCAACGAGTCCGTGGGGCGCCAGGAGACCTACGAGGAGAAGCTCGACCGGAACTGGAACGAGCTCCTGCAGGAGATGCGGGTCATGCAGACCGGGGTGCAGATCATCACGGCGTTCCTGATGACGCTGCCGTTCCAGTCGGGGTTCGGCGACCTGGACGTGCGGCAGAAGGCCTACTACGTGGTGCTGCTCGCCCTCTCCGTCCTCCTCACCGGCCTGATCACGACCCCGGTGGCCATCCACCGGCGCCTGTTCGGGCGCCACGTCAAGGCGGCGACCGTGTCCCACGGGCACCGGATCGTGCGCATCGCGATCGTCGGGGTGGGGCTCATGGTGAGCGCCTGCGTGGTGTTCATCATCGACGTCGTCTACGGCGTGCACCCCATGGCCTGGATCGGCGTGGGCGTCACCGTCGTGATCGTGTTCCTCCTCGTGGTGCTGCCGCTCCTGGTGCGCCCCGAACAGCTGCCGCCGCAGCGCGAGTAGCGCCACGGCGCGGCAGCCGCCGGCCGGGAGGACGACGGCGGCCCCCGCGTCACGCAGGGCCCGGCACCTCGGAACCGGCCGCGGGCATCGCTACGATGGCCCCAGTGCGCCGAGGCTGCGGCCGCGGCGCGTCCCATCGACCGAACCAAGTGTGGAGGCCCATTCCGGCATGCTCAGCGACGAGACCATCACCCAGATCGCCGACGAACTCGTCGAGGCCGGGCGCACCCGTACGCCCGTCAAGCGCCTGACCGCGCGCTTCCCCGAGATGACGGTCGAGGACTCCTACAAGGTCCAGAACCTGTGGCGCCAGCGCAGCGAGGCCAACGGCCGCGTCCTGGCCGGGCGCAAGATCGGCCTCACGTCCAAGGCGATGCAGGCCGCCACGGGCATCACGGAGCCCGACTACGGGATCATCTTCGACGACATGGTGCTGGAGAACGGCTGCACCGTGAAGTGGGACCAGTACACGCACCCGCGCATCGAGGTCGAGCTCGCGTTCGTGCTCAAGGAGGACGTCGAGGGGCCCAACGCGAACATCTTCGACGTGCTGCGGGCCACCGACTACGTGGTGCCGGCCCTGGAGATCCTGGATTCCCGGATCGAGATGGAGGGCCGCACCATCGTGGACACCATCTCCGACAACGCCGCGATGGGCGCCATGGTCGTCGGCGGGAACCCGGTTCGCCCGGACGCCGTGGACCTGCGCTGGATCTCCGCCGTGCTGTACAAGAACCAGACCGTCGAGGAGACCGGCGTCGCGGCCGGCGTCCTGAACCACCCGGCGGCCGGCGTCTACTGGCTGGCCAACAAGATCGCCCCGCACGGCGACAAGCTCAACGCGGGCGAGACCATCCTGGCCGGCTCCTTCACCCGGCCCATGTGGGTCTACGAGGGCGACACCGTCTTCGCCGACTACGGGCCGCTGGGGACGGTGACATGCCGCTTCGTCTAGACGCCCAGCGCTCCTTCAAGGACCTGTTCCCGGCCGAGCGCCCGGTCGCCGGCATGTTCGTGTGCTCGGGCGACGCCGGCGTCGCGGAGATCTGCGCCGGGGCCGGGCTCGACTACCTGCTGATCGACGCGGAGCACGGGGCCATGAACCTCGAGTCCGTCGCCGCCCAGCTGCGCGCGGTCGCCGGGTACCCGAGCGTCGCCGTCGTCCGCGTCCCCGACAACGATGCGGTCCTCATCAAGCAGTTCCTGGACCTCGGCGCCCAGTCGCTGGTGGTGCCCATGGTGCACACGGCCGCGCAGGCCGAGGCCGCCGTGCGCGCCATGCACTACCCGCCGCGCGGCATCCGCGGGGTCGGCTCCGCGCTGGCGCGCTCGGCCCGCTGGAACCGGGTCCCCGACTACCTGAACCGGGCCGGGGACCTCGTGACGCTCGTCGTGCAGGTCGAGTCCGGCGAGGCCGTGTCCAACGCCGCCGCGATCGCGGCCGTCGACGGCGTCGACGGCGTGTTCGTCGGCCCGTCCGACCTCGCGGCGTCGATGGGGCTGCTCGGTCAGCAGGAGCACCCGGACGTCGTCGACGGCGTCCTGCGCACCATCGAGGCCGTCAAGGCCGCGGGCAAGTTCGTGGGCGTCAACGCGTTCGTCGAGGCACAGGCGCGGCGCTACCTGGACGCCGGCGCGGACTTCGTCAACGTGGGCGCCGACGTCGCGCTCGTGGCCCGGGGGTCCGAGCGGCTGGCCGCGACGTTCATCGGGGACGACGGCGAGGCCCGCGCCTCGTACTGACGGTTCCCCGGGGACCGGCCCCGGGCCGGGCCCCGGGGGCCTGGCCGGGGGCGCTTCGGCGGGGCGCCGGCCGCCGGACACCGCGGGACGCGGGCCGGCGGTCGCTTCGCTGCGGCGCCCCGCCGGGTCTAGTAGCCGATGAAGTCCCGGGCCTCCGCGTAGAGCCGGCGCGCCATCACGGCCGACGCGCGGCGGTAGTGGACGAGCAGCTCGTCGCACAGGGCCGGCCAGGTCCGGCCCTGGACCGAGACCAGGGCCGCGGCGCCGAAGGCGGTGCGCTTCGCGTCGTCGTACACCAAGTCCGCGACCCGCGCGCGCAGGTCCGCCAAGTCGCCCGGGCGGTAGATCCACCCGGTGTGGGAGCTGTCCACCAGGTCCAGCGGTCCGCCCCGCCCGACGGCCACGACCGGCACGCCGGAGGCCATCGCCTCCTGGATCGTCTGGCAGAACGTCTCCGACTCGCCCGGATGGACGAACAGGTCCAGGCTCGCGACCGTCTCCGCGAGCTCCGTCCCGCCGAGGAAGCCGGCGAAGTGCGCATCGGGCAGGGACGCGCGCAACTGCTCCTTCAGCGGGCCGGAGCCGACGACGACGAGCCGCGTGCCGGGCAGGTCCGCGAGCTCCGCCAGGTCCGCGACCTGCTTCTCCGCCGCCAGCCGGCCGACGTAGCCGATGAGGCGCTCCCCGTTCGGCGCCAGCCGGGCACGCAGCGCCTCCGAGCGCCGGGACGGGTGGAACCGCTCCGTGTCGACCCCGCGGCGCCACATGCGCACCCGCGGAACGCCCAGCGCCCGCAACTGCTCCATCGAGTGCGTGCTTGGGACGAGGTTGACCGTCGAGGACGCGTGCATGGTCCGCACGTGGTTCCACAGCAGCTGCTCGAGCCACGGGGCGCCGTAGCGGGACGCGTAGGCGGGGATCTCCGTCTGGAACACCGAGACCGTGGGCAGCCCGATCTGCGTGGCCGCCTGGATGGCCCGCCAGCCGAGGACGAACGGGCTGGCCACGTGGACGACGTCGGGCCGGTGCCGCTCCAGCAGGCGCCGGACCCGGGCGACCCCGCCGGCGGCGACGCGCACGTTCGGGTATCCGTTGAGCGGCAGCGACGGCAGGCGCACGACCTCGAAGCCCTCGGCCGTCGCCGGGGCGTTCTGCCCCTCGCGGCCGGGACCCGCCCAGGACGAGGCCGGGGCGAGGACCACGGCGTCGTGGCCCGTGCGGCGCAGGTGGGCGAGCAGCTGCAGGACGGAGTGCGTGACCCCGTTCATGTGCGGCAGGAACGATTCGGTGACTACGGCGACCTTCACGAGCCCAGTCTCGCGGCCGCGGGTGAGGCCGCGGTGAACTGCGGTGGGTGCCTCGGTGAATCCCGGGTGGGCGGCGGCGACTAGGGTGGGCGGGTGGAGATGTGGACGGTGGGGCTGGTGCTGGGCCTGGTCCTCGTGGGCGCCGTGGCGCAGCGGGTGGCGGGGCTCGGTTTCGCGATGCTCGCGTCCCCGCCGCTGGTGCTGCTGCTCGGCCCGGCCGAGGGCGTCCTGCTGGTGAACCTGTGCGGCATCGTGTCCTCCGTGCTGATCGCGCCGCGGGTCTGGCGGGACATCGACTGGGCCACGTTCCGCTGGTTGACCGCCGCCAGCGTCGTCGGCTCCGTCCCCGGCGCGCTGGCCACCGCCGTCCTGCCCTCCGACGTGCTCTCGGCCGCCGTCGGTCTGGTGGTCCTGGCCGCGCTCGTGCTCTCCGTGGTGCTCCACCGGGCCAGCGTGGTCGTGGACGGACCGGCGGCCCGGGTCGCCGCCGGGACGCTCGCCGGACTGACCAACGCGATGGCGGGCGTCGGCGGGCCGGCGGTGAGCGCCTACGCCGTGTTGTCGCGGTGGCCGCAACGCACGTTCGCGGCCACGGTGCAGCCCTTCTTCGTCGTGGTCGGCCTCGTCGCCGTCGGCACGAAGCTCGCCGTCGACCCGGCCCAGGCGCCGGCCTACCCCTGGTGGGTGTGGCTGCTCATCGCGGGGTCGATCGTCCTGGGCATCCTCGGGGGCGAGCGCCTCCAGCGCCGGATCCGCGACGACCAGGCCCGCGCCTTCGTGCTGCTCGTCGCGTTCGCCGGCGCGCTGGCGGCCCTCGGCAAAGGGCTGGCCGGGCTCTGGGCGTAGCCCCCCCCGCCGCGTCGCTCGCCTCGCCCGGCCCCCGCGGGTGGCACGATGGACGACGATGAACAACGAGCGCAAGACCAGTGCCTCCGGCCGCGCCGCCGGAGGGCCGCGAGGGGACCAGGCGTGGCGCGACCGCATGCGCGAGGCGTTCAGCGAGGGCCTGCCGCTGCCGCTGTGGCTCCAGGGCGGCCTCGAGTTCCTCCAGGCCGCGTTCCTGTCCGCCGCCCTCGTCATCGTCCCGCTGGTCGCCGTCTGGTTCGCGGGCGGCTTCGCCGAGCGCGGGCTCGAGTCCGTGTTCCAGCTGGCCGGGCAGGTGTGGCTGGCCCTTCACGGCGTGCCGTTGGAGCTGACCGTCCCGGCCGGGCCGGACTCGCCGCGCACGCTCAGCGGAACGCTCGCCCTCCTGCCGCTCGGCCTGGCCCTGGTCCCGTTCCTGCTGTCGTGGCGGGCGGGGCGCCGCATCGCCCGGGCCTCCTACACCGACCAGCTCTGGCAGGGACTGGCCGGGGCCCTGGCGACGTACGCCTGCTTTGGCCTCGCGACCGCGTTCATTGCCACCACGGAGGAAGTCCGGATCCCGTACGCGGCGGCGGCCCTCGTGCCCCTGCTCGTGGCCGGGGCCGGCGTCGTCGCGGGCGCCCGCCGCGAGGCGGGCTCGTGGACGCGCCTGATCGGAGTGGATGCCGCGGCCTGGGTGGCGAGCGCGAGCCAGCACTCCCGGTGGGCCGGGTCCTACGTGTGGGCCGCCGTCCGCGCCGGGCTGGTGGGCTACGTCGCGGCCTTCGCCCTGGCCTGCGTCCTGCTGGCCGTCGACCTGGGCCTGCACTGGGTCGAGATCTCCAACGTCTACCAGGAGCTGCGCGCCGGGCCCGTCGGCGGCGCGGCCCTGACCCTGGGGCAGCTCGGCCTGCTGCCCAACCTGGCCGTGTGGGCGTTGGCGTGGGCCAGCGGCGGGGGCTTCTCCCTCGGCGCCGGGAGCACACTGAGCGTGTTCGAGACGACCGTGGGCCCGCTCCCGGCCGTGCCCGTGCTCGCCGCGCTGCCCACCGGACCGCTGACCGGCGCGTGGGCGTTCATGTTCCTGCCCGTCGCCGCCGGGCTCGTGGCCGGATGGTGGTTCCTCCGGGAGGGCGAGAACCACCTGGACGACTGGATGAGCCTCAAGATCGGCCGCCGCTGGCTGTCGCTGTCCGTCTCGACGCTGCTGCTCGGCCTCGCGGTGGGCGCGGTCGCCGGGCTGGCCTCCGCCCTCGCGGGCTGGATCGCCGGCGGGTCCGTCGGGATCGGGCGACTGACGCAGCTGGGCCCGGACCTGTGGTGGACCGCCCTGCTGGTCGCGGCCGAGGTCGCGGTCGGCACGGCGATCGGCTACCTGTGCGCGCCGGCCGTGGAGCGCGACCCGGTCCTGGGCGCGTAACCTACGCGCCGACGTCGTGCAGGTGGTGGGCGACGTCGTGCCACGTGTAGCGGGCCAGCGTCTCGACGGTGAACCCGGCGCCGTCGCCGCGGTGCCCCGTCCGTCCCAGATCGCGTCCCAAGACGGAGTCGAATGCGTCGGCGAGCCCGCGGCCGGCCGCCGAGAGCTGCGTCGCGACCGTCCGCGGGTCCTGCCCGTTGTAGCCGTCCTCGAAGGACGTCCCGTCCTGGTCCCAGTCGGGGAAGGCGGGGTCCTCCCGCGTGAGCATCAGGTCCAGGCGGTAGTGCATCACGCGGAAGACGTCCCGGACGTGGGCCGCGTACTCGAGGGCGCTCCAGGTTCCCGGTGCCGGCCGGCGGTCCAGTCCCTCTCCGGCGAGGACGCCGTGCCAGCGCGGGAGGCAGTCCCGCACCGCCGCGGCGACGTCCTGCGGCGTCATGGCGGAGGGGTCCGTGCCGCACTCCGGGCAACGGGCGGCGACCGTCCAGGTCCAGTCCTTGGACTCGCGCGTCCAGCCGTGGGGGAGTCCGTCGCTCATGTTCCGATGATTCCTTCCAGTCGGCGCAGCTTGTCCTCGTAGTCGCTGAGGCAGGCGGCCTGGGAGCGCTGGGTCAGCGCGAGGTCCATGCACTGCTCGTATTCGCTCGTCGGGCCGTAGAACAGGCTCTGGACGCCGGCCGAGACCGTGAACAGGAGGCAGGCGGCGGCCGCCAAGGGCACCGTGACGCGCAGCGCGACGGGCACGCGCGTCCGGAACGCCCGCACCGAGGCCACGGCACCCACGACGGTCCCGGCCGCGCCGAAGGCGACCGCAGCGAGTTTCCAGGGCAGTTCGAGGGAGGACAGCAGGTAGGCCACGAGCATCAGCCCGATCGCCCACCTGACCCACGGGCCGATCCGGTCCAAGGCGGGGTCGGGGCGGCGCGAGGGGGTTGCGGGCATGGTGACAGCCTAACCGGCTCCGCGGACCGCATAAGCTGGAGCCCATGCGCATCGTGGTCCTCGTTTCCGGCAGCGGCTCCAACCTCCAGGCGGTCATCGACGCCACCGCGGCAGGAACCCTCGACCTCGAGATCGCGGCCGTCGGCGCGGACAAGCCGGGCACGGGCGGCGTCGAGCGCGCGGCGGCCGCCGGAATCGAGACGTTCGTCGTCAACTTCCGCGACTTTGCAGACCGGTCCGAGTGGAACCGCGAGCTCACGCGCGTCTGCCAGTCCTACCGTCCCGACTACGTCCTCTCGAGCGGATTCATGCGCATCGTCGACGACGGCTTCATCGCCGCCTTCGACGGGACCTACCTCAACACCCACCCGGCCCTGCTGCCGGCCTTCCCGGGCGCCCACGGCGTGCGCGACGCGCTGGCCTACGGGGTCAAGGTCACGGGGTGCACGGTGCACATCGCCGACGCCGGCGTCGACACCGGGCCCATCCTGGCCCAGCGCGCCGTCGAGGTCCTGCCCGACGACACCGAGGCGACCCTCCACGAGCGGATCAAGGTCCAGGAGCGCGAGCTGCTGCTGGCCGTGCTCGCGGACCTTGCCGCGGGACGGGACCCGCGGCAGCGCTAACCGGGCCGGGAGGCCGGCCGGGGCCCTACAGGCGCACCCAGGACGCGGTGCCGCGGGCGAGCGCCGCCGCCGGCGCGCCGGGGTCCTCCGGCGGCGGGACCTGGGCCAGCCCGGAGGCGACGTCGACGGAGGGAAGGTCCAGCCGGCGGGCCTCCTGGACGATCTCGGCCCACAGGGCCCGGCCGCGCAGCCCGGTCGCTTCGGCGATGAGGGCGGCGACGCCGGCGACGTGCGGGGTCGCCATGCTGGTGCCGCTGATCGTGTTGTACCGCTCGGGCATGGGCCAGGCGGAGTAGACGTCCACGCCGGGCCCGGAGGTGTCGACCTGCCCGCCGCGCACCGCGAGCGTGCGGGCCGAGAAGTCGGCGAGGGCGAGGTTCCGGTCCAGCGCCGCGACCGCCATGATGTAGGGGCTGTTTGCCGGGGTGCCGACGAAGCCCGGATCGCCGTCGGCCCGGCGCGCGTTGTTGCCCGCGGCCGCGACGATCAGCGTGCCCTTGTCCAGGGCCCGCCGGCCGGCGGCGACGTACGGCGGGTGCTGTTGGGCGACGTCCGCGCCCAGCGACATCGACACGACGGCGCAGCCGTTGGCCAGGGCCCAGTCGATGCCGGCCAGGATCGAGGCGTCGGAGCCCGAGCCGTCCGTGCCGAGGACCTTGCCCGCGTGGATTTCCGCGGCGCTGGCGATCCCGTACCCGCGGCCGCCCTCGAGCGTCCGGGGGCCGCACGCGGTGCCGATGCAGTGCGTGCCGTGGCCGTGGCCGTCCGCGGCGTCCTCGCCCTCGACGAACGACTCGGCGACGACGGTCCGTCCGGCGAAATCGGGGTGGGCCGCGTCGAATCCCGTGTCCAGGACGGCGACGCGGATGCCGCGGCCCGTGTAGCCGGAGCCGGCGGCCAGGGTGGCCTGCAGGCCCCAGGTGTATTCGGTGGTGTCCGCGAAGGAGCCGGGCAGCGCCTCCGCCGCGGGGCCGGCGCCCCGCCCCGGTCCGGTGGGGGAGCCCGCGTCCGGGACGCCGCCGTCGTCCCCGGCCGCCGGCCGCAGCACCCGGTGCCACAGCTCGGGGGCCACGCTCACGGGCCGGCCCTCGGCCCGCGCCCGGCCCAGGAGTTCCGCGAGCCGCTCCTCGCCGGCGTCCACGACCGCCATGCCCAGCTCGTGGAAGTACGTGGCCCCGGACAGGGGCCGGGAAGCGTCCCGGGTGTCCGCGACACCCTCGATGCCGCAGGCGCCCAACAGCCGGACCGGCGTGTCGTCGGAGTCGCTGAAGACCACGATGTGGCGGCCGGTGGCGACCTGCTCGGTGTAGTGCGGTGTGGACTCGTACATCGTGGACCCTCCGCTTCGACGGGGCGGACGCCGATCGGGGCGCCCGCCGGGGAGGCCAGTCTAGGCAGCAGCGCCGACGGTTCGGCCCCCGCCGGACGGCGGCGGGCCTCAGTGCATGACGGTGCCGCGGGTTTCCGGGGCGAACACGGCCATCCACACGACCGCGAGCAGTACGAGCGCCCCCGCCGCCGCGAACGTGGTGGCGAGGCCGATGACGGGCCAGACGACGGCGAAGGCCAGCGGCCCCAGCCCCGCGCCGACGCGGCTGAAGGTCGAGGCCCAGCCGAACCCGGCGCCGCGCAGGTGCGTGGGGTAGAGCTCCGACGCATACGCGTAGAGCACGGGGATCGCGACCTGGACGACGAACCCGAAGACCAACAGCCAGGCCACCGCGACGCCCGGGGTGGGCAGCGCCAGCGCGACCGCGACCAGCACCAGGGCGGACAGCGGGCCCGAGACGCCCAGGAGCCACTTCCGGCCGACCCGCTCGACCAGGAGGGCGGCCACCGCCACGCCCCCGAGGCCGGCGGCGGCCATCCCGGCCGTGCCGAAGAACGCGGCGGAGGCGCCCATCCCGGCCTCGGCCAGCAGCGTCGGCATCCACGTCAGGGCCAGGTAGTAGACCAGCAGGACCGTCAGGAACAGCGACCAGGCGGCGCCCGTGATCCGCCAGTCGAAGACCCAGACCCCGCGCAGCGACGCCCACCCGGAGCCCGCCGCGAAGCCCGGGATCTCGCCCGGCTCCGGCAGGGCGTAGGGGCGCGACCGGGCCCCGGTGGCCGCCACCAGCCGGTCGATCACGGCCCGCGCCTCCCGCTTCCGGCCCCGGCGCGCCAGGAACAGCGGGGACTCCGGAACGCCACGGCGGATCCAGAACACGAGCAGCGCCGGCAGGACCATGGTCAGCAGGATGAGGCGCCAGTTGCCGGTGGAGGCCTGGATGGCGCCGGAGACGAAGAACGCGAGCGTGACGCCGACCGGCCACCATCCGTCCATGGCCGTGAGCACGCGCCCTCGCGCCTTGGCGGGCGTGAACTCCCCGACCAGCGCGTAGTCCACCGGAACGCATCCGCCGAGCCCGACGCCGGCCAGGAACCGGAATGCCAGGAACCAGCCGAAGTCGGGCGCCAGAGCCCCCGCCACGGTGAAAATGGAGAACACGAGCAGGGTCCACGTGAACGCCGCCTTGCGGCCGACCCGGTCGGCGATCGTGCCCCAGGCGAAGGCCCCGACGGCCATCCCGATGAGGTTCGCGGTGCCGATCCACGCGGCCTCCGCCCGCTCCAGGCCCCATTCGGCGGAGACGAGCGGGATGAGGACGCCGTTGAGCGTCACGTCCCAGGCATCGAACATGAAGCCGAGCCCGCCGATGAGGAAGATGCGCCCCTGGACGCCCCAGCGCCAGGGCAGGGTCTGGACGATCGACTCGCCGGAGGGCAGCGTGCGGGCTGCGGTCATGGTGTTCCTTCTCACGCCGGGGACGGGGCGGGCCGGGCGGCGGGACCGCCGGCGTACCCCACCAGTATGAGGGCCCGGTGGAGGCCGGAGCGCGGCGGCCAACGGCAAGGGGGCGGCCCGCCGGCGTGATTCCGGGGGGTCCGGCGGGCCGCCCGAACAGTGGGACCGGCGGGAACCGGGATCGTGACGCGGAAACGGGCGGGGAATTTTGGGCGGCGGGGGACCGGCGGCCTGTGGCCCGCGCACCGGCCGCCTGTAGCATTGCCCACCGATCACGCACCGCACCAGCGCGGCCCCTCCGGGGCGCGCCCGAGGGAAGGACCACCATGCCCATCGACGATGTCAGAGCGCGTTCCGAGACGGACGCCAGGAAACACAAGTGGAAGGTGATCGGCCCGGGCCTCGTCGTCGCCGCAACCGGCGTGGGGGCGGCGGACATGGTCTCGACCCTGGCCGCGGGGTCGAACTTCGGCTACGGCCTGCTGTGGGCCCTGATCATCGGCGTCCTGCTGAAGATCGTGCTCGTCGAGGGCGCCGGGCGCTACTCGCTGGCCACGGGCAACACGATCTTCGAGGGCTGGCGCTCGCTGGGACGGTGGCCCATCTGGTACTTCGGGCCCTACATCATCATTTGGGGCTTCGTGTACGGGGCCTCGGCGATGTCCTCGACCGCCCTGCCGCTCGCGGCCCTCTTCCCCGCCGTCCCGCTGTGGGTGTTCGCCGTCGCGACGGGCCTCGCCGGCTTCGTGCTCGTGTGGTTCAACCGCTACGCCGTCTTCGAGAAGATCACCGCCGTCCTCGTCGGGCTGATGTTCGTGACCATCGTCGGGCTGGCCGCCATCGCGGTGCCCAACGTGCCCGCCATGCTCGCGGGCCTGGTCCCGACGATCCCGGAGGGCGGCATCTTCTACACCCTCGCGCTCGCCGGCGGCGTCGGCGGCACGATCACGCTGGCCGCCTACGGCTACTGGCTGCGCGAGAAGGGGTGGATCACCCCCGGGTGGATGCGCGTCATGCGCATCGACAACTCCATGGCGTACGTCCTGACCGGCGTGTTCGTTATCTCGATGATGATCGTCGGCGTCGAGGTCGTCTCCGCCGCCGGCGTCGCCGTCTCCGGCGGCGACCAGGGCCTGCTGGACCTCAGCGGCGTCCTCGACGAACGCTACGGCGACGTCATCGGCACGTTCTTCCTGTGGGGCTTCTTCGCCGCGGCGTTCTCCTCGATCCTGGGCGTCTGGAACGGCGTGTCGATGATGTTCGCCGACTTCTGGGCCAACATGCGGGGCAAGGACTCCAACCACCCCGACGCCCGGCTGAACGGCAAGTACTTCCGCTTCTACCTCGTGTGGCTGACCTTCCCCCCAATGCTGCTGCTTTTCCTGGACCGGCCGGTCTTCCTGGTCCTGCTGTACGGGGCCCTCGGGGCGCTGTTCATGCCGTTCCTCGCCATCACGCTGCTGCCGCTGCTCAACGCGCCGAAGTACGGCGTCCCGGTCGCGTGGCGCAACCGCTGGCACACCAACGGCGCGCTGGCGGTCACCGCACTGCTGTTCGTGTCCCTCGGCGTCTACCAGCTGGTCGAAACCCTGTCGGGGCTGCTCGGCGGCTGACGGCCGCCACGAACGACCGCGAACCGCGGGCAGCCTGCCGCCGCCCGCCGCGCCGCCAGGGCCGCGCGATCCCACCGGATCGCGCGGCCCTTCGCGTGCGTGGGGCAACGCCCCGCCGACGGACCCCCTTTAAGTGCGGCGGCGTCAGCGGTAGAGTCTGGCCATGGGAGTTGATTGGACGGCACTGGAGGAAGCGATCTTCAAGTCCGCGCTCCGCCAGGCCCAGGAAGTCATGGACCACCATCCGGACCAGGAGTTCTACGGACTCGCACTGGACGGAGTGTCGACGGAGCCCACCGAGCGGATCGAGCTCCCCGTCCTGGCCCTGAACTCCGAGCAGGCGCTCGCCAAGGACCTGCGCGACTCCCAACTGGCCGCTCCGCCCCTGGAGGACGACGCGGACGACGGCGAACCGATGGAGGACCGCGGGCCGATCGAGGAGATCGAGGACTTCGCCAATGACCCGGCCGAGCACGACGGCGCGGACGCCGAGGACCTGGACGACGAGGAGGCCCCGTCCGCGGACGTCGACGACGACGATGTGGACCTGGACCTGGAACTGGACGTCGAGCCCAGCGAGGACGGCTTCTACTCCACCCGCTGGGACGCCTCCGAATGGCACTGGTGCTCCATGGACCTCTTCGACGAGTCCGCGGCCGAGCTCTGGAGCGAGGCCCTGACCCGCGTCGCCCACGCGGACGGCTGGGAGCCGACGATCCGCCGCTACTACGGCATGCTGGTCGACGTCGTCATCCGGCTCCGCGCGGAGCTCGCGGCCGGCGGCCGCGGGGACCTGGTGGCGTTCGTCTCCGACGAGGACCATGCGGAGGTCCTGCTCCAACGGTGCCTGAGCCAGGAACAGCTGCGCCGGCACTTCCCCGAACTCGCGGGCCAGGAGGCGCTGGGCCGGTAGCGCCCGCGCCCCCTTGGTAGTCTGCCCGGTGGGGCAGTCGTCCCGCCGGGCGCGACCGGGCAGCCCGGCCGTGCATTCGGGGGAGGGACCATGCAGGCTGCGGCCGCGGCGCTGCCCGTCGTTCTGGCCTGCGTCCTGTTCTTCGCCGGTGTCCCCGCGACCCGCGTCGCGGCGTGGTCGCTGGCGGTGGGCATCGGGGCCGCCGCCCTCTTCTTTCCGACGCCGGCCGGCGTCCTCCTCGGCGCGGCCTCCGCCTTCGGACCCACCGTCCTCGAGGTGCTGCTCATCCTCTTCGGCGGGGTCCTCCTCAGCCGGATCACCACCGACACCGGCGCGTCGGAGACCATCTCCGGCTGGCTGCGCCGCAGCGCGCCCGGCGTCCCGGCGGGCACGGCCGTGGTCGTGTTCGGGGTCGTGCCCTTCGCGGAGGCCGTGACGGGCTTCGGGATCGGGGTCACGGTGGGCGTTCCGCTGCTGCGGCAGCTCGGCCACTCGGTGCGGCGGTCCGTCCTGCTGAGCCTGCTCGGCCTCGTGGCCGTCCCGTGGGGCGCCCTGGGCCCCGGCACACTGGTGGCCGCCGACCTGGCCGGTCTGGGCCTGCTGGACGTGGGGCTGCGCTCGGCCGCGCTGAGCCTGCCCGTCATGGCCGGCGCCGCCGTCGCCGCCGCGCTGGCCCTCCGCGGCGAGGACGGCCAACCCGGCCAACCCGGCCGGCCCGCCGTGGCGATGGGCCTGTCCGCGCTCCTGCTCTGGGCGGGCATCCTGGCCTCCAACGCGCTCCTCGGCACGCCGCCGGCCGGCATGGTCGGCGCGCTGGCCTGCATCGGCTCGCACCTGGCCTTCTACCGCTGGCGCGGCACGCTGGCCCCCGCCGGCCGCGGCGTCGCCCGGGCCCTCGTCCCGTACGCGGTCCTGGCGGTGGGCCTGCTGGCCTCCCGCTGGGCGGCCCTGCCCGTGGAGGGGATGGCGGCCGGGCGGGCCGCCTCGAGCCCGGCCCTGTGGCTGTTCGTGGCGTGCGCCGCGGCCCAGTTCGGGCCGGGGACCCGCGACGGCGGCCGCACGTGGTGGGCGCGGGCCGGCGCGGCAGCCCGGAGCTGGTGGCCGGTGGGACAGGTCGCCTTCTGCTTCACCGTCCTCGGCGTCGTCATCGCGGCGACGGGCATGGGCGCGGCGCTCGGTTCCGCGGCGGCGGCCCTCGGCCCGGCCTATCTGGCCCTGGGGCCCGCGCTGAACGCGCTGGCGGGGTTCGTCGCCGGCTCCAACACGGCAGCGAACGCGATGCTGGTCGCCACCCACGCCCAGGCCGCGGAGCTCCTCGGGACCTCCGTGCTGCAGATCGTCGCCGCGTCCAACGTCACGGCCTCGATGGCGACCATGGCGGCCCCGTCGCGCCTGCTCCTGGCGTACGAGCTGGCCGTGGCGACGCCGGCCCCGGTCCGGACCCTTCCGGGTGGCACGGGTGCCAGCCCGCCCACCGCGGCGGTCGATGCGCCGGGGGAGCGCGGGACCGCACGGTGGGTCCTGCCGCGACTGGCCGTGCTGCTGGCAACCGTCACCGCCGTCGTCGGGGCCGCGACCTGGGCCATCGGCTAGGGCGACGCCGCGCCATCCGACCCGAGCCATCCGACCCAAACCATCCGACCCCGAGCCATCCGGCCGCGCGGCCCACGGCGGCCGCCTCGCCGCCCCACCGGCGCCCTACGCGTTCCCGGTCCAGGCGGCGGAGGCGAGCACCGCGCCCGAGCCGTCCCGCACCTGGACCGCGCCGATGCCCTGGACCTGCCACGGCACGGCGCCGATCACCGAGGACTTCCCCGTCGGGGTCGCGGACCACGCGCCGGCGCGCTCGGCCTTGCCCGCGTAGTCGACGACCCAGAGGGACAGCACGCCGTCCCGCGGCAGGTCGGAGGCCCGCAGTTCCACCTGCGTGCCCCAGGCCCTGCGCATCAGGTCCACCTCGGCCGCGACGCCGCGCGAGGACTCGAGGGCGACGGTCCGGGCGGCGTCGGACGACGGCGGCGGCGCCTCGGGCACCACGGACGCGCCGACGCCGACGCCCCCGGCGGCACCGAGGACCAGCAGGCCCGCGGCCAGCGCGAACCCCCACCGCCGCCGGTCCATCCGGGCCCTCCTCACCCGGGCGAGCAGGCGCTCCGTCCCGGCCAGCGACGTGCTGCTCAGTGCCTCCGCGTCCGCGGGCGGGACCCGGTCCAGCAGGACAGGCAGGCCCCGCAGTTCCTCCAGCTCGCGCGCGCACTCGCCGCACCGGGCGACGTGGCCTTGGAATTCTTCCTCTTCACGGGCATCGAGTCCCCCCAGCACGTACGCCCCCAGCAGCGGGTGGGTCCCGCCGCGATCGTGGCCCGTGTTCACTGTTCCACTCCCATCTCCTCGAACACCGCGCGCAGGGCGCGCAGCGCGTAGTGGGCCCGCGACTTGACGGTGCCCGCCGGCACCCCCAGCCGCTCGGCCGTCTGTGCCACGGTGTACCCGTGGTAGTGCAGGGCGAGCACGACGTCCCGGTGGTCCGAGCTGAGCCTGGACAGGGCCTCCTCGACCAGGACCCGGCTCAGCAGGTTGTCGATCTGCCGCGTCCGGTCCTCGACGGTCAGCAGGGCGTCGCCGCCGGCCGCGTGCGGCCGGACCCCCTCGCGGCGGGCCTTGTCGATGGCGACGCTCCGCGCCGTGCGGTACAGGTACGCCCGCAGGCTGCCCGTCACCTCCGGCGCGGCCCGCCACGCGCGCATCACCGTCTCCTGGACGATGTCCTCGACGGCCGCGGGGTCCCGCGTGGTCCGCCACACGAAGCGCCGCAGCGCCTCGGCGTGGTCGTGGTAGATCGCCTCCACCGTCTCCTCGTCCAGGGGCACGACCGAACCTCCCTCCGTGTGTCCGGGACCCGCGCCGGCGGGCCGGGGGTGCCCGGCCGGTCGAGAGGTCCGCTCCTGCGAACGGTAGACGCACGGGCGTGGAAAAAGGTTCAAGGGGAAAGCGGTGCGCGCCGGATTCGACCCGCGGTGAACCAAATGCGTGTGGGGTGCGTCTCATGGGGCAAGGGCCGGGGGCGCCGTGCCACCGCCGGTGCCGCGACCGGCCCGCGACAGTGGAAGGCACGACCCATGCGCACCAGCACCAGCACCATCCGCCGCGCCGCTGCGGTGGCCGCAGTGGCCTTGTTCCTCGCCGGATGCTCGGGGGGAGACGGCGGGGACGCCGGGGACGGCGAAGCCGCGACGTCGTCCGCCGCTGTGGAGACGACGGCGACCGCCACCGAGTCCGCGACCGAATCCGGCACCGCCGCCGAGGAGGACGTCGACCTGGCCACGCGGGAGACCGAGCTCGGCACCATCGTGACCGACGGCGCGGGGATGACCCTGTACTACTTCACGCAGGACGAGGAGGGCACGGACACCAGCGCGTGCACGGGCGAGTGCCTCGAGGCGTGGCCGATCGCGGTCGCTGCCGGCGACGAGCCGATGGTGTCGGAGGACGTCACCGGCGAGGTCGGCACCATCGACTCGCCGGACGGGCAGAAGCACCTGACCCTCAACGGGATGCCGCTGTACTACTTCTTCCAGGACAAGGCCGAGGGCGACGTCCTGGGCCAGGGCGTCAACGACGTCTGGTACGTCGTGCGCCCCGACGGCGAGATGGTGACCGATCCGGCGCCGGAAGCCTCGTCCGGCATGTCGGAGGCCTCCTCCAGCGAGTAGGACAGGGAGCGGGCACCGCGAACACGGGGCCCGGTCCGTTCCCTTGGGGGACGGGCCGGGCCCCACTGCGCGTGCCGCGTAGAATGGCCGCGATCCCCACCACCGACCTGCATGGGAGCAACCGTGACCGAAACCGTCCTCGACCGCGTGCCGATCCGCCGGGCCCTGATCTCCGTCTACGACAAGACCGGGCTGGAGGAGCTCGCCCGCGGACTGCACGGGGCCGGCGTCTCGATCGTCTCCACGGGGTCGACGGCGTCGCGCATCGCCGCGGCCGGTGTTCCCGTCACGGAGGTCTCCGACCTGACGGGCTTCCCCGAGTGCCTCGACGGCCGCGTCAAGACCCTGCACCCGCGCGTGCACGCCGGCATCCTCGCGGACCGCCGCCTGCCGGACCACGTCCGCCAGCTCGCCGAGCTCGAGGTCGAGCCGTTCGACCTCGTCGTCGTGAACCTCTACCCGTTCGTGGACACGGTCCGCTCCGGCGCCGGCCAGGACGCCGTCGTCGAGCAGATCGACATCGGCGGGCCGTCGATGGTCCGCGCCGCGGCCAAGAACCACCCGTCGGTCGCCGTCGTCGTGGACCCGGACCGCTACGGGGACGTCGTCGACGCGGCCCAGACCGGCGGGTTCGACCTGAAGTCGCGCCGCCGCCTGGCCTCGCTGGCGTTCGCCCACACCGCCGCCTACGACACCGCCGTCGCGAAGTGGACCGCCGCGCAGTTCGGGGACGACGCCGGCGCCGCCGACGTGCCCGCGTTCCCGCCGTACGCGGGCCTGGCGCTGGAGCGCAGCGAGTCCCTGCGCTACGGCGAGAACCCGCACCAGCCCGCCGCCCTGTACGCCGAGGCCGGGGCCGCGCCGGGCATCGCCCAGGCCGAGCAGCTGCACGGCAAGGCCATGAGCTTCAACAACTACGTCGACGCCGACGCCGCCGTGCGCGCCGCGTTCGACTTCGACGAGCCCGCCGTCGCGGTCGTCAAGCACGCCAACCCGTGCGGCGTCGCCGTCGCCACCCCCGGAGCGGCCGACCCGATCGCCGACGCGCACGCCAAGGCCCACGCCACGGACCCGGTCTCCGCCTTCGGCGGCGTCATCGCGGCGAACCGGCCCGTGACGAAGGCCATGGCCGAGACGGTCAAGGGCATCTTCACCGAGGTCGTCGTCGCGCCGTCCTTCGAGCCGGAGGCGGTCGAGGTGCTCTCCGCGAAGAAGAACATCCGCCTGCTCGCCCTGCCCGCGGGGTTCACCCGCGACTCGATCGAGTACAAGCAGGTCTCCGGCGGCATGCTGCTCCAGGCCTCCGACCGGATCGACGCGGACGGCGACGCCCCCGCGACCTGGACGCTCGCCGCCGGCGAGGCCGCCGACGAGGCGACGCTCGCGGACCTGGCGTTCGCGTGGCGGGCCGTGCGCGCGGCCAAGTCGAACGCGATCCTGCTTGCCTCCGGCGGCGCCGCCGTCGGGATCGGCATGGGCCAGGTCAACCGCCTCGACTCCTGCCGCCTGGCGGTCGAGCGCGCCAACACGCTGGGCGTGGCGGTCGACGGCGGGGCCGACGCCGCGGGAGGGGCGGAGAACGTCTCCTCCGCCGGCGCGCCCGAGCGCGCCCGCGGCGCCGTCGCCGCCTCCGACGCGTTCTTCCCGTTCGCCGACGGGCTGGGGATCCTCGTCGAGGCCGGCGTGAAGGCCGTGGTCCAGCCGGGCGGGTCCGTCCGCGACGAGGAGGTCGTCGAGGCGGCCCGCGCCGCCGGGATCACGATGTACTTCACCGGATCCCGCCACTTCTTCCACTAGAGCCGCCGCGGCCCGGCCGGCAGACCGGCCGGGCCGCCGTCGCGTTCCGTCGCCGACCGGCGTCCGGGCGCACACCTCGGGTAAGTTTGACCCGTTGAGTCCAACCCCACCGCAGAGTGGACACCCGCAACACCAGGGAGATGCCTCACCCATGTCCAAGATCATCTATACCCACACCGACGAAGCGCCCATGCTGGCGACGCATTCGTTCCTGCCGATCGTGGAGGCCTTCGCCTCGACGGCGGGTGTGGAGGTCGAGACGCGGGACATCTCGCTCGCCGGCCGCATCCTCGCCGTCTTCGGCGACTACCTGACCGAGGAGCAGCGCACGGGCGACGCCCTCGCCGAGCTGGGCGAGCTGGCCAAGACGCCCGAGGCCAACATCATCAAGCTGCCGAACATCTCCGCGTCGATGCCGCAGCTCAAGGCCGCCGTCGCCGAGCTCCAGGCCGCCGGCTACGCGCTGCCGGACTACCCGGACAGCCCGTCCTCCGACGAGGAGACGGACATCAAGGCCCGCTACGACAAGGTCAAGGGCTCCGCCGTGAACCCGGTCCTGCGCGAGGGCAACTCGGACCGCCGCGCGCCGAAGGCGGTCAAGGCGTACGCCCGCAAGAACCCGCACCGCATGGGCGAGTGGAGCAAGGACTCCAAGACCAACGTCGCCACGATGGGCGCCGACGACTTCCGCTCCAACGAGAAGTCCGTCACCCTGGCCGCCGACGACGAGCTGACCATCCAGCTGGTGCGCGAGGACGGCTCCGTCCAGGTCCTCAAGAAGTCGCTCCCGGTCCTGGCCGGCGAGGTCGTCGACGGCACCGTCCTGCGCGTGGCCGCGCTGGACGAGTTCCTGGCCGCCCAGGTGGCGCGCGCCAAGGAGGAGGGCGTCCTCTTCTCGACCCACCTGAAGGCCACCATGATGAAGGTCTCCGACCCGATCATCTTCGGCCGCGTCGTCCGCGCCTACTTCTCCGAGCTGTTCGACACCTACGGCGACAACCTCGCCGCCGCGGGCCTGTCCCCGAACAACGGGCTGGCCTCGATCCTCGGCGGCCTCGACGAGCTGCCGACGGACGTGCGCGACGGCGTCCAGAAGCTCATCGACAAGGCCCTGGCCGAGGGCCCGGAGCTGGCGATGGTCGACTCGGACAAGGGCATCACGAACCTGCACGTCCCCTCCGACGTCATCGTCGACGCGTCCATGCCGGCCATGATCCGCACCTCTGGCCACATGTGGGGCCCGGACGGCCAGGAGCACGACACGCTGGCCGTGCTGCCCGACTCGTCCTACTCCGGCATCTACCAGGTCGTCATCGACGACTGCCGGGCCAACGGCGCCTTCGACCCGACCACGATGGGCACCGTCCCCAACGTCGGCCTCATGGCGCAGAAGGCCGAGGAGTACGGCAGCCACGACAAGACCTACGAGCTCGCCGAGTCCGGCACCGTCCAGGTCCTGGACTCCAAGGGCGGCGTGCTCATCGAGCACGCCGTGTCCGCCGGCGACATCTGGCGCGCCTGCCAGACCAAGGACGTGCCGGTGCGCGACTGGGTCAAGCTGGCCGTGAACCGCGCCCGCGAGACCGGCTCCCCGGCCGTCTTCTGGCTCGACGAGGCCCGCGCCCACGACGCGCAGCTGATCAAGAAGGTCAACGAGTACCTCGGCGAGCACGACACCGAGGGCCTGACCATCGAGATCATGAGCCCCGTCGACGCGACGAAGTACTCGATCGACCGGATCCGCCGCGGCGAGGACACGATCTCCGTGACCGGCAACGTCCTGCGCGACTACCTGACGGACCTGTTCCCGATCCTCGAGCTGGGCACCTCCGCGAAGATGCTCTCGATCGTCCCGCTGATCAACGGCGGCGGCCTGTTCGAGACGGGCGCCGGCGGCTCCGCCCCGAAGCACGTCCAGCAGCTGGTGGCCGAGAACCACCTGCGCTGGGACTCGCTGGGCGAGTTCCTGGCGCTGGCCGTGTCGCTCGAGCACCTGGCGCAGAAGGACGGCAACGCCCGCGCCCAGGTCCTCGCGGACGCGCTGGACGCGGCCACGGCCACGTTCCTGCTGGAGAACAAGTCCCCGTCGCGGAAGGTCGGCGAGATCGACAACCGCGGCAGCCACTTCCACCTGGCCAAGTTCTGGGCCCAGGAACTGGCCAACCAGGAGCAGGACGCCGAGCTGGCCGCCGCCCTCAAGCCGGTCGCCGAGGCCCTGACCTCCGGCGAGGAGAAGATCGTCGCCGAGCTGCTGGCCGTGCAGGGCCAGCCCGTGGAGCTGGGCGGCTACTACCGCCCCGACTCCGCCAAGGCGACCGAGGTCATGCGCCCCTCGGCGACGTTCAACGCGATCGTCGACGGCCTGGCCAAGTAGCCGGCCCGTCCCCGGCCACGGCCCGTCCCGCCTCGCGGGGCGGGCCGTGGCGCGTTCCGGGGCCGTGGCGCGTTCCGGGACCGGGGCGGGACGGACGACTGGGACCCGGTGGACGACGGCGGACGCCGCGCCGGGGTGGCGCGCCGGGCGCCGGCCGGGTGGCACGATGGTGCGCATGCCCGACCACGAACACCGCCCCGCATCACCGCGCCCGGCCGACGCCGTCGCGCCGGCCGCCCCGGGTCCCGCGGACCGGGGGGCCGGGATCGCCGTCACGCTCTTCCCGCTGCTGATCGTGGCGGGAGGGGCGGCCGCCCTGGCCGCGCCCGGGGTCTTCGAGGGGTGGTCGCCGCTGATCAACCCCGGCCTCATGGTCATCATGTTCGGCATGGGACTGACCCTGACCCCGCCCGACTTCGCCCTGGTGGCCAGGCGCCCGCTGCCCGTGGCGGCGGGGGTGGCGGCGCAGTACGCGGCCATGCCGCTGCTCGGGCTCGGGGTGGCGACGCTGCTGCAGCTGCCCCCGGCCCTCGCCGCCGGCGTCATCCTGGTCGGCTGCGCCCCGGGCGGGACCGCCTCGAACGTGGTCGCCTACCTGGCCCGGGGCGACGTGGCGCTCTCGGTGGCCATGACCAGCGTGTCCACGCTGCTCGCGCCGCTGCTGACCCCGGTGCTCTGCCTGGCGCTGGCCGGGCAGTACCTGCCGGTCGACGCCGGCGCGATGGCGTGGAGCATCGTCCAGATCGTCCTGGTGCCCGTCGTCGCCGGCCTGCTGCTGCGCAGGACGGCGCCGGGCCTGGTCCGCCGGGTCCTGCCGGCCCTGCCGTGGGTGTCGGTCGCGGCCATCACCCTGGTCGTCGTGGTCGTCGTCGCCGGCAGCGCGGACGCCATCGTCGGGGCGGGCGCGCTGATCCTGCTGGCCGTCGTCCTCCACAACGCCGGCGGGTACCTGCTGGGATTCGCCGTGGCGCGGGCCTTCCGGCTGCCGGTGCCGTCGCGGCGCACCGTCGCCATCGAGGTCGGCATGCAGAACTCCGGGCTCGCGGCCGGCCTGGCCAAGCAGTACTTCGCGCCCGAGGCGGCGCTGCCCGGCGCCGTGTTCTCCGTGTGGCACAACGTGTCCGGGGCCGTGCTGGCGGCCTACTGGCGCCGCCGCTAGGGCAGCGACCAGCCGTTCACCGGGCCCGCCGAGTGCATGCGCTCGGAGTAGTGCCGGGCCATCTCGTGCAGCGCGGCCCGGCGGTCGTGGCCGGCCCCCTGGAGGCGGTCCAGCGCGGCGATCTGCCAGGCGGCGCCGTTCTGCCCCGTGGCGGCCCGCTCCCGCAGGACGTCGAGGTAGCGTTCCGCGACGCCGCCGTCGACCCCCAGGTCCGCCAGCCCCTCGGCAGCCATCGGCAGCAGCCGGTCGACGACGAGCCGGGCCACCGGCACCTCCCCGAGCCCGGGCCAGTGCACCCGGGCTGCGAGGCCGTAGCGCGCGCAGGAACGGAAGTTCTCGCGCGCCGTCGCGAAGGACATGCGCGACCACAGCGGGCGGGCCGCTCCGCGGAGCCGCCGCAGCATCCCGTAGAAGAACGCCGCGTTGGCGACGGTGTCCACGACCGTCGGGCCCGCCGGAAGCAGGCGGTTCTCCAGCCTGAGATTGGGCATCCGCTCGCCGGGGTCGTAGATGGGGCGGTTCCAGCGGTAGACCGTGCCGTTGTGCAGGCGCAGCTCGTGCAGCCGCGGGGCGCCGCCGACGGTCGTCTCGGCCGGGTCGCCCGCCAGCTCCGGAAGCAGCGCGGGGAAGTAGTCGACGTTCTCCTCGAACAGGTCGAAGATCGAGGTGATCCAGTTCTCCCCGAACCACACGCGCGGCCGCACGCCCTGGTTGCGCATCTCCGGGGGCCGCGTGTCGAGCGCCTGCTTGAAGACCTGGATCCGCGACTCGTGCCAGAGGACCTTCTCCATGAACACGGGCGAGTTCGCGGCCAGGGCCACCTGCGGTCCGGCGATCGCCTGCGCGGCGTTCCAGGCCGGCGCGAAGTCCTCCGGGGAGACCTGCAGGTGCAGCTGCACCGACGTGCAGGCCGCCTCCGGCGCCAGGTTCTCGGCGTAGAACGTGAGCCGTTCGCGCCCGGCGATGTCGATGAGCACGTCCTCGCCGCGGGCCAGCAGGACCGACTCGTTGAGTGCGGCGTAGCGCTTCCCGGCGCTGATCCAGCCCGGGTCCTTGACGAGCTCCTGGCGCAGCGTCGGCAGGATGCCGACCATCATGATCCCCGCCCCGGCGTTCTCCGCCCGCCGGTCGGCGCGGTTCAATTGCGAGCGCAGGCTCTCCTCGAGCTCCTCCAGCCCGCGGCCGGCGATGTCCAGGGCGGGGTGGTTCAGCTCGATGTTGAACGCCCCGAGCTCGGTCTGGAACGCGTCGTCGGCGATCTGCTCCAGGACCGCGGCGTTGCGCAGCGCGGGGGAGAAGTCCCGCTGGTCCGCGAGGTTCAGCTCGAGCTCGATCCCGATGCTCCCGGTGTCCTCGAAGCGGGCGGTGTCGAGGTACGTGCCGAAGGCCTCGAGGTTGGCCTGGAGGCGCTGGCGGTAGCGCGTGCGCTGTTCGCGCGTGAACGAACGGCTGCTGACTTCGTCTCCCATGGCCCGAACCCTAGCGCCGGTCCGCCGGGGGTGTACACGCTGCCGGGGCCGGGCTATCTGCGGCGGTCGTTGGCGTAGACGAGGCCCAGCTGGTTGCGCAGCCCGTCGAACAGCCGCATCGTGGCGACGGTGTCCTCCAGGGGCATGGTCGGGCTCTCCGTCACGCCCGCCTGGATGCAGCGGGTCGTCTCCCGCAGCTCGTACGTGTAGTTCCGCCCCACCGGGATGAACTCCTCGGTCCGCGGGCCGCCGGCGGCCGGGTGCAGCTCGAACGCCGCGGGGTTGTGCATCGGGTTGTGGACCCGGACCCAGCCGTCGCTGCCGCTGATGATGGCCTCCCGGGGACCCGAGCCGAGCAGGCTGCACATCAGCTGGGCCTGCCGCCCGCCGGCGTAGGTCAGCGTGATCGATTCCTGGGGGTCGACGCCGGCGTCGTTGAGGTCGCCGGCCGCCTGCGCCTGCTGGGGGAACCCGAGGATCCCCAGCGCCCACGTCAGCGGGTAGACGGCCAGGTCCAGCAGGGCGCCGCCGCCGGCCTCCGGGGACCAGAGCCGGGAGGAGGGGTCGGCGGGGGCCGGGAAGCCGAGGTCGGCGCGCAGCCACGCGACGTCGCCGACGGCGCCGTCGGCCACCAGCCCCAGGACGCGGTGGACGGCAGGGAGGAACCGGGTCCAGACGGCCTCCATGAGGAACAGGTCCCGGGACTCGGCGAGGGCCGCGAGTTCGACGGCCTCGGCGGCGTTGATGGTCAGGGCCTTCTCGCACAGGACGTTCTTGCCCGCCTCGAGCGCCTCGCGCGCGATCTCGTAGTGCTGCCCGTGCGGGGTCGCGATGTAGACGACGTCGACGTCGGGGTCCGCGAACAGCTCCCGGAATCCGCGCCCTTGCGCGCCGTCGTGGTAGCTGCGGGCGACACCGAAGTCCCGCGCGAAACCCGCGGCCCGGCCGGCGTCCCGCGAGCTGACGGCCAGGATCCGCGCGTCCTCCAGCAGGGCGAGGTCCCCGGCGACGAGCCGCGCGATGCGACCGGTCCCCACAATGCCCCAGTTGAGGGTGCGCCCCGTGGCCCGGATGGGGGAGGGCGCGCCGGGGAGGGCGCAGGGCGGGGTGGCGATGAGACCGGTCATGGCGCCAGCATTCCACGGGGCCGATCGGGCGGGCAACGCGCCGGGCCCGGCCCCTGAAAACACGAATGGAGGCAACGGGTTGACGAGCCGCGTAAACAGTGGGCTATGATTGTCTTGTGGGTTGATCGCACGTCAGGGGGTCCGGTGGAACGGGTCGGACCCCCCGACAACGGGAAACGGCCCCCGCTCCTCGGAGCGGGGGCCGTTGTTGTGCGTGGGGTGTGCCTGCGGCTGCGGGCGGCGCAGGGCCGCCGCTAGGCGGTGGCCTGGCGGTGCTTCTCGGCGAGGACCAGGTACGTCTCCGCATTCCGGCGCAGGCCGGCGACCTCCTCGTCCGTCAGCTCGCGGCGCACCTTCGCGGGGACGCCGGCCACGAGGGAGCGCGGCGGGACCTCCATGCCCTCGAGCACGAGCGCGCCGGCCGCGACCAGCGACTCCGCCCCGATCACGGAGCCGTTCATCACGGTCGCGGACATCCCGATCAGGCAGCCGTCGCCCACGGTGCTGCCGTGGACGACGGCGGAGTGCCCGACCGACACGCCCTCCCCGATGGTGCAGGGGACGCCCGTGTCCGCGTGGAGGACCGCGTTGTCCTGCAGGTTGGTCCGCGCCCCCACGCGGATGGCGTCCGAGTCGCCGCGCACGGACACGCCGTAGAAGGCGCTGGCGCGGTCCCCGAGCACGACGTCCCCGGAGAGCGTGGCGGTCGGAGCGGCGAATGCGGTGTCTGCGAGCTGCGGCGTCTTGCCGTCGATGGTGATGATGTGGGCCATGCGACCACCTTAACCGGCGCGGTCCCCGGGGGCCGGAGGCGCCCGGCCGGTGGCGGCGCGGGTTCCGGGGCGGCCGTAGAATTGGACGGATGCAGTGCGCCTACTTCGATGCCGGCCGGTGCCGTTCGTGCACCCTCATGGGCGAACCCCACGCCGAGCAGGTGGCCGCCAAGGACGCCCACTGCCGCCAGCTGCTGGCCGACCACCCGGGCATCGAGTGGCTCCGGCCCTTCGCGGGCGCCGAGTCCGGCTTCCGCAACAAGGCCAAGATGGTGGTCTCCGGGTCGTGGCGCCGGCCGACCATCGGCATCCTGGATGCGGACGGCCACGGCGTGGACCTGCGCCGCTGCGGGTTGTGCCCGCCGGGGATCCTCGAGGCGCTGCGCGTGCTCGGCCACTTCATCCGCGTCGCCCGGCTCGAGCCCTACGACGTCGCGGCCCGCCGCGGTGAACTCAAGTACCTGCTCGTCACCGAGGCCCCCGACGGCGCCCTCATGGTCCGCTTCGTGCTGCGCAGCCGGGACCAGTTGCCCGCGCTGCGCCGGCACCTGCCGGGACTGCTCGAGCGCCTGCCCCGCCTCGAGGTGGCCTCGGCCAACCTGCAGCCCGAGCACAAGGCCGTCCTCGAGGGCGACACCGAGATCCCGCTGACGGAGCAGCGCGAGCTGACCATGGAGCTGAACGGGCTCGGCTTCCGGCTTCGGCCCCAGGGCTTCTTCCAGACCAACTCCGAGGTCGCGGCGGCGCTGTACCGGCAGGCCGCCGACTGGGTCGACGCGGCACGGCCGCGGACCGTGTGGGACCTCTACTGCGGGGTCGGGGGCTTCGCGCTGCACTGCGCGGGGCCGGGGCGCGAGGTGCTGGGCATCGAGCTCTCCGCCGAGGCCGTCGCCGCCGCCCGCCAGACCGCCGCCGCCGCGGGCATCGCCGGGACCCGTTTCGAAGCCGGGGACGCCACCACGTTCGCGCTGGCCTCCAACACGGTGCCGGACCTCGCCGTCGTCAACCCGCCCCGGCGGGGGCTCGGCCCGGACCTGGCCGGATGGCTGGAGGACTCCGGCGTGCGGCACTTCGTCTACTCCAGCTGCAACGCCGTCTCCCTGGCGCGGGACCTGCGGTCCATGCCCTCGCTGCGGCCGGTCCGGGCCCGCGTCATGGACATGTTCCCGCAGACCCGCCACTACGAGGCCATCGTCCTGCTCGAGCGCACGGCCTGACCGCGGCCCGGCGCCCCGGGCGGGGCGCCGCCGTCGTGCCACCCGGGCCCGCCGGGCGGGGGCGTCAGTTGAAGACGACGGTGCGCTGGCCGTCCAGCAGCACCCGGCGCTCGGCGTGCCACTGCACGGCGCGCGTGAGCGTGCGGCCCTCGACGTCCCGGCCCATCGCCACGAACTGCTCGGTCGTGTGGGCGTGGGTGACCCGGATGACCTCCTGGTCGATGATCGGCCCCTCGTCCAGGTCCGCCGTCACGTAGTGCGCCGTCGCCCCGATGAGCTTCACGCCGCGCGTGTGCGCCTGGTGGTACGGGCGCGCGCCCTTGAACGAGGGCAGGAACGAATGGTGGATGTTGATGGCCCGGCCGCTGAGCGCGCGGCAGAGCCCGTCGGAGAGGATCTGCATGTAGCGGGCGAGCACGACGAGCTCCACGTCGTGCTCGGCCACGAGCCCGAGGAGCCGCTCCTCCGCCTCCGGCTTCGTCGCCGCCGTGACGGGGAGGTGCACGAACGGCACCCCGTAGAACGCCGCCAGCGGCTCGAGGTCCGGGTGGTTGGACACGACCGCCGGGACCTCGATCGGCAGGGATCCCGCGCGCTGCGCGTAGAGCAGGTCGTTCAGCGCGTGCCCGTCCCGGGAGCACATCAGCAGCGCCCGCAGGGGACGGTCCGCCGCGTGGACGGCCAGCTCCATGCCCCACCGCTCCGCGATCGGGTCCAGGACGGCGTGCAGCCGCTCCGTCGTCGCGGCCGTCGCGACCTGCACGCGCATGAAGAACGTCCCGCTGTCCGGGCTCTCGAACTGCTGCGACTCGAGGATGTTGCACCCCGCCTCGAGCAGCGCCCCCGAGACGGCGTGGACGATCCCGGGACGGTCCGTGCAGGAGAGGGTCACGATGAAACGCTGGCTGGAATCCACGTCGTCACACTACCCGCGCCGCCCGTGGGGCATCGAGTAGGATGGGGCGCGTCGCGACTGGCGTTGGGTGGATGACCACCGGGAAGCGGCACTCCGCGACGACCATGGACCGCGCGCCTGGGCCCACCGGTCACGTGGTGCGGCCGCGCCGCCCAGTTGACTCGGAAATGATGCAGTCCCTATCGCCGCAGGAGAGCCCCTTGAGCAGTGACGTCCCCGTGACCAACCAACCCCTCGCCGACCTGGACCCCGAGATCGCAGCGGTCCTCGACGCCGAACTCGGCCGACAGCGGGACACGCTGGAAATGATCGCCTCCGAGAACTTCGCCCCGCGCGCGGTCCTCGAGGCCCAGGGCTCGGTCCTGACCAACAAGTACGCCGAGGGCTACCCCGGCCGCCGCTACTACGGCGGCTGCGAGCACGTGGACGTCGCCGAGAACCTCGCCATCGAGCGCGTGAAGTCCCTGTTCGGCGCCAAGTTCGCCAACGTCCAGCCGCACTCGGGGGCCTCGGCGAACGCCGCCGCCCTGGCGGCCATGATCAAGCCGGGCGACAAGATGCTGGGCCTCTCGCTGGCCCACGGCGGCCACCTGACCCACGGCATGCGCCTGAACTTCTCCGGGAAGCTCTACGAGGTTGCCGCCTACGAGGTCGAGCCGGACACCTTCCGCGTCGACATGGACAAGCTGCGCGAGCAGGCCAAGGCCGAGAAGCCGCAGGTCATCGTCGCCGGCTGGTCCGCCTACCCCCGCCAGTTGGACTTCGCCGCGTTCCGCTCCATCGCCGACGAGGTCGGCGCCCTGCTCTGGGTCGACATGGCGCACTTCGCGGGGCTCGTCGCCGCAGGACTGCACCCGAACCCGGTCGAGTACGCCGACGTCGTCACCTCCACGGTCCACAAGACGCTCGCGGGCCCGCGCTCGGGCATCATCCTGACCAACGACGCCGACATGGCGAAGAAGATCAACTCCAACGTCTTCCCCGGCCAGCAGGGCGGACCGCTGATGCACGCCATCGCCGGCAAGGCCGTGGCCTTCAAGATCGCCGCCTCGGAGCAGTTCCGCGAGCGCCAGGAGCGCACCCTCGAGGGCGCCCGGATCCTCGCCGAGCGCCTCACCGCCGAGGACGTCGCCGGCCGCGGGGTCTCCGTGCTCACCGGCGGCACCGACGTCCACCTGGTCCTGGTGGACCTGCGCGACTCCGAGCTCGACGGCCAGCAGGCCGAGGACCTGCTGCACTCGATCGGCATCACCGTGAACCGCAACTCGGTGCCGTTCGACCCCCGCCCGCCGATGGTCACATCCGGCCTGCGCATCGGCACGCCCGCGCTCGCCACCCGCGGCTTCGGCGCCGCGGAGTTCACCGAGGTCTCCGACATCATCGCGACCGCCCTCAAGGAGGGCCAGGCCGCGGACACCGCGGCCCTGCGCGCGCGCGTCGAGAAGCTGGCCGTGGACTTCCCGCTCTACGACGGACTGGAGAAGTGGTAGCGAATGACTGAAGCACGCATTCTCGACGGCAAGGCGACCGCGGCCGCCATCAAGGCGGAACTCGCCGAACGGGTCGCGGCCCTCAAGGAGCGCGGCGTCGGCGCCGGCCTCGGCACGATCCTCGTGGGCGAGGACCCGGGGTCGAAGTGGTACGTCGGCGGCAAGCACAAGGACTGCGCCGAGGTGGGGATCGAGTCCATCCGCGTCGACCTCCCGGAGGAGACGAGCCAGGAGGACCTGCTGGCCAAGGTCCGGGAGCTGAACGAGGACCCGGCCTGCACCGGGTACATCGTCCAGCTGCCGCTGCCGAAACACATCGACCAGGACGTGGTCCTGGAGGCCATGGACCCGGCCAAGGACGCGGACGGGCTGCACCCGATGAACCTCGGCCGGCTCGTGGCCAACGTGAACCGGGAGATGTCCTCGCCGCTGCCCTGCACCCCGAAGGGCTGCGTGGAGTTGCTGACGCGCCACGACATCGACCTCAAGGGCAAGCACGTGCTCGTGGTCGGCCGCGGCGTGACGATCGGCCGTCCCATCGGCCTGCTGCTGACCCGCCGCTCCATCAACGCGACGGTCACGCTGGCGCACACCGGGACGGAGAACCTGCCCGAGCTGCTCGGCCGGGCCGACGTCGTCATCGCCGCGGCGGGCCAGCCGCACATGATCAAGGCCGCGGACCTCAAGCCGGGCGCCATCGTGCTCGACGTCGGGGTCTCCCGCGTCGACGACGGCTCCGGCAAGGCCAAGGTCACCGGCGACGTCGAACCGGCCGCCCGCGAGGTCGCGTCGTGGATCTCGCCCAACCCGGGCGGCGTCGGGCCCATGACCCGCGCGATGCTGCTCGCCAACGTCGTGGAGGCGGCCGAGCGCCAGGCCGCGGCCAACTAGCCACGACCGGGGCCGCAGGGCCCCGACCCGTACCGCAGGGCGGGCCGGAACGGAGCACCGTTCCGGCCCGCCCTGCGGCTTTGCCCGGTCCGCCCTGGGGCGTTGGCGGCCGCAGGGCGGCGGACCCCGTCGTTCCCTGTCAGGCCGGGGTCGGCGGGACCGCTGCCCTATGCAGCGGCACCCGTCCGTGCTAGACAAAGCCGCATGGGCCTGGCCCAGAACCGTCCAACCGACAGGGAGCGAGGTTCGCCACCATGGATACCAGCCAAATCATTTGGATCGTTGTCGCGGTGGTCGTCATCTTGGCGGTGATCGCCATCATCGCCGCCGTGGCGGGCAAGAAGAAGAAGCGTGAACGCGATGAGCGCCACCGCGCCGAGGCCGAGCAGATCCGGCAGCGCGCCGCCGCCGCCGACGTGGAGGCCCGGGACCGCGACGTCGCGGCCCGGAAGGCCGAGCTGGACGCGGAGCAGGCCGAGATCGACGCCGACCGGCGCCGTCAGGAGGCGCAGGGTCTCCGCCACGAGGCCGAGGGAGCGCGGAGCGAAGTCGACCAGCAGCGCCGCGAGGCGGACCGCCTCGATCCGGACCGGCCGAACCCGAAGGACGACGACCGCGGGGCGCGCCGCGACCGGGACGGCCGCGGCGACACGGACCGCCCGGGTTCGGCCGCAGCGGGCACAGGTGGTGCAGCGGGCGCAGGTGGTGCAGCGGGCGCCGGGGCAGCAACGGGCGGCACGGCTGCGGCCGGCGCCGGAACGCGCGGTGCCTCCGCGGAGGGGGCCGACGCGGCCCCCGACCAGGACCGCTTCGGCAGGGACGAGCGGGCCGGGGACCAGGACGGCCCGCGGGGTTCGGGGGACCCCGGGGCCGGGCCCCGACAGACGCCGGGTCCGACCGGCGGCGCCGCCGCATCGGGCGCCGGTGCCGCGGCCGGGGCAGGGGCGGCAGGCGGCCCCACCGCGGGTGGCGCCCCCAGCGACGGCGGGACCTGGGACTCCCACCGGGGCTCCGATGCCTGGGATTCGCGCCGCGGGAGCGGCGCCGACTCCTGGGACTCCAGCCGCGGGGGCGCCGCGTGGGACGCCACCCGGGGCGCGAACGACGGGGACGACTGGGACTCCAGCCGCGATCCCGACTCCTGGGAGCAGGGACAGTCCCGCGGCACCGAATCGCGGGGGACCGACTGGGGCTCGGACCGCAACGACGGGACCACGGGAGGCCAGGACGCGGGCCACGACGCCGAACACCGGAGCCTGGGCGACAAGATCGCCGACGGGCTCGGGATCGGCGACAAGGACCGGGAGGGCCAGGGGTCCGGGGACGACCAGGGTCCCGACGGCAGGCGCTGGGCCGACGGCGAGGACGGCGGCCGGGGCCCCCGGCACCGGGGCTGACCTCCACGGCGGTGGGGAGGGGGGGGGGGGGGGGGGGGACAAAGACCCGCCCCACTCGCGCTTTCCGGAACAGCGATC